>JBJDYM010000187.1:0-19817 GCA_051867315.1 Faecousia sp. | reverse complement strand
AATACACAAAGTATTCCCGGGGGTTTGGTACTTTCGGCTGAGCCAAAATCCCTCTCCGTCAGCTCTTGCCGATTTCATCAGAGCTTCCCTAATAGCCTCCCTAGGGTGATGTGTTCGTTATTTCGGGCATGTGCGATAGACAACAATTTCCCAATCCCCCGTCCAAAGCCAACGGAAAACAATTTTGCCACCGCGAAAGCGGTGGCACTGTTTTTTCAATCGGAATGTTCACAGGCGATTTCCAGCAGACGCAGATTGACCTCTTCGGAAAGGTCAAAAAAATCCCACATGGCGTCTCTTTGATCAATGGTCATGGTCACCTCTGCTTCGTCCAGGCGTTTTTCTGCCAAACGAAGCGCTTTCAGGAGGTCACAATATGCTGAATCCTTCTTGGCAACTGACCTAAGCTCGTGAATCTTTTCCTCTACGTTTGTCATGTATCATACCCACACAATGATGTAATATATTATGAATATATTTATATATTAGATGATAACATATTATCTATCCGATGTCAAATATATAATAACAGCGGATTGTGAGGTAATACGTGATGGATAATAACCCTTTGATCATCAAACGGCGGGCGGACGACGGGCATCGGGTCATTTCCGTGCGCATTCGGGAGGAAACCCTGGCGGAAATTGACCGGCTGGCGGCGGAAACCAATCATTCCCGCAACGAGCTGATCAACCTGATTCTGGCCCATGGCGTAAAGCACATTGAAATTGAATGAACCCCAACAATTTTGCCACCGCGAAAGCGGTGGCATTGTTTTTGAAATTTAAAGGACCGGGCAGCGGAGCCGGCCGATGGAGATGTAGCCGCGGATGACGGCGTTCAGGTCGCTGTCCTCCGCGCCCCGGGGGACGGAATTGTCCACGTCCAGCATGGGCGGGTACTGCACATGGGTGGCCCCCTCCGCCTGGCTGCGGTAGAGGCTGCCGCTGTAGTAGCCGTCGGAGGCCACGGTCCTGTCGCGCAGGATGCCCCGGCAGCTTTCCGAGGGGAAATTCACGTTCCAGATCTCCCGGGCGGAGGGAGCGGCGCGCAGCAGCTCGGACAGCACCCCGGGCAGATATTCCTCCGCGATGGAGAAGCTGCCCACATCGTTCTGGGACAGGGCAATGGCGGGAATGCCGTTCATCAGCGCCTCCATGGCGGCCCCCACGGTGCCGGAATAGACCACGTCAAAGCCCACGTTGTAGCCGTGGTTGATGCCGGAGAGCACCACATCGGGCTTTTCCGGCAAAATGGCATCCAGGGCGGCCTTCACGCAGTCGGCGGGGGTGCCGTCCAGGCTGTAGCTTTCCACCTGGGGCACCGGAAAATCCGCTCGCTCCAGCCGCAGAGGTCTTCCCAGGGTGATCCGGTGGGACATGGCGCTGCACTGCCGGGCAGGGGCCACCACGGTGACCCGGCCAAACCCGGCGGCGGCCCGGGCCAAAACGGCAATGCCCTGGGCGTTGATGCCGTCGTCATTGGTAATCAAGATGTTCATGGAAGACTCCTTTTTAATGCAGTACGGTGAGCCACTTGGTCTGATCCACCCGGATGTCCCTGTGCTCCAGCACATAGTCCATAATCAACTCCGAAATTTCGGTGGACTGGCTTTTCACCTTTGGGCAGGTGAGATAGCAGCCATAGCCCCCGGTGCCGGAGGCGCGGTAATTGTTCATGCACAGCTTCAGCTGTTGACTGGCCGGAAGCTCCCGGCCCTGATAACGGATGGATTTTACCCGCTCTCCCACAGGCTCCCGGACATCCATGGTCACTTCAATGCCGGAAAAATAGTCGTAATTGTAGTGCTCGGTCTTGGGCCGCAGAAATTCCTGGCTGACTTCCAGCGTTCCGTCCTCCCGGCGGGAAAAATAGGAGGCGCAGCGCTCCAGTGCCTGCTTCAGCACGGCCCGGTCCACCTCCAGGGTCTGCAGGGTATTGGGGTAGATGTAGGTGGCCACCACATCCCGGACCGTCACGTCCTGCCGGAAGCCCTTGACTTCGTTTCCCAGGCTGGTGCAGGAGATGTCCGCCCCGGAGGCAAACAGCTGGACCTGGTTGAAGAAATTGGCGATGTCAGATCCTTGCTCCGCCATCACGATGGGGGCCTGGGGCAGCAGCGGCCGGTCCAGATGCCCCACAGGGGTATCCAGCCATTTTCCGGCCCCTTCATCCAGGGGCGACAGGATGGCGGCGGCCTCCGGATCGGTGAGGGAGCCGGGCGCTTCCAGCGTACCCTGGGCGGTGACGGCGCCATTTTGGAAGCCCACTTGCATCAGCGCAAATTTTCTGCCCTTGTCCGGCGTCTGGCAGACAAAGGAGCGGCCCACCCTCCGGGGCGCAATGGGCAGGTGCTGGTGACCGGTGAGCAGAATGTCAAAATCCAGCTCTTGGCAGATGCGGTAGCCCTGGTTCTCGTCGGTATCCGACAGCAGGGCCCCGGTGTCCAGATCGCATTCAAAGCCCCCGTGGTAGATGCACACGGTCAGCTCCGCTCCCTGCTCCCGCAATTTCTCCAGCGCCCTTTTGGCAGCGGGCAGGGGATCGGAAATGGTGAGCCCTTTCAGGTTTTCGGGCCGCTCCCAGATGGTAATATGGTGGGTGACGATGCCGGTGAGGCCCACCCGCAGGCCGTTTTTCATGGTGACCACGGCGGTGTCCCGGACCCCTTTCAGCCCGGACACATTGGCACAGAGGCAGTAGCCCTCCATGGCGTTGATGTAGCGCTGGAGCTGATCGGGCCCAAAGTTAAAATCGTGGTTGCCCAGGGTAAAGAAATCGTACCCGGCGCAGTTCATCACCCGGGCGCAGATTTCGGCGGCGTCCAGGCCGGTTTTGCGGAGGTAATAGGTCAGGGGGCTGCCCTGGAGGGTGTCGCCCCCGTCGATGATCAGGGTGTTGCCGTCATTCCGGAACCGGGCCATGCAGTTGGCCGCCCCGGTATCCGCGTGGTTCCCCGTGGCATAGTCCAGAGGGGAGAAGTAGCCGTGAAGGTCGCTGGTAAAGTAAATTTTCAAATGCTTTTCCATAAATTTACTTACCCTGGGCCAGCTTGGTGCGGATCTTGGTGGAGAAGAACTCGATGACCACCACCAGCAGCATCAGTCCCCACACGAAGGAGCCCACCATGGCCCAGCGGCGGCTGTTCAGGCACTGCACCAACGAAGCGCCGATGCCGCCTGCGCCCACGATGCCCAGGGTGGTGGCATCCTTCAAATTGATGTCAAAGCGGTAGATGGTGGTGGAAATGAAGCTGGCAGTCAGCTGGGGGATGACGCCGTAGCGGATCTTCTGGAAGGGAGTGCAGCCCATGGCATCCAGGCTTTCCAGGATTTTTGTATCCAGATCCTCAATGGCGGTGATGTACATTTTGGAAATCATGCCGATGGAGCACACGCTCTGGGTGATGACGCCGCAGGCCGCGCCGGGACCGGTGACCCGGATCCACATCAGGGCCCAGACCAGGCTGGGAATGGTGCGGATCATGAGAATCAGCAGCCGGGACAGGTACGCCACGGGCTTGGGCATGATGTTGGTGGAGGCAAGGAACGCGAAGGGGATGGCCAGAATCGCACCGAACAGAGTGCCCAGCACCGCAATGGCGATGGTCTGCATCAGAAGATAGGGTACGTCCGTATCCCCGGTGCCGAACAGCAGCTGCGTATCCGGGTGGAACACGCCGTGGAGCACGCCCTTGGCCACCTCGGAGCCGGTTTTGGTCAGGCCGGTGAAATGAATTTCCGAGGAGGACCAGCCCACAAGCAAAACGATGATCAGCACAATCAGCGTGTAGAGCAGCCAGTACCGGGGACGGGCAGCGTAGGCCTCCGCAGCGGTGAGCTTGCGGTCAAAGGTCTGCTCAAAATTTTCCAGCTTTGGTTTCTTTACCATATTCCGTCCCTCCTCAGCTCAGCTTCTTGCGCAGGTAGGCGCTGAAAAATTCAATGAAGGTCACCACCACAAACAGCGACAGCAGCACCGTGCCCAGGCTGTTGTAGTCCCGCCAGCCGATGCGCTCGTTGATGGTGATGCCCAGGCCGCCCGCACCCACGTAGCCCAGAATGGCGGAGGCGCGGACGTTCATTTCGAAGCAGTACAGGCAGTGGCTCAGATAGACGGGAAGAATCTGGGGCACGCAGGCGGACCAGAAGGCCTGGAACTTGTTGGAACCCAGGGCTTCCATGGCCTCGAAGGGGCCCATATCGATGGTCTCAATGCTCTCATAGAGCATTTTGGACACCACGCCGAAGGTAAAGATGGCGATGGCCACGGTGCCGGAGAAGGTGCCCAGGGAGAAGATCAGGGCGCACACCAGGGCAATTACCAGGGTGGGCAGGGTGCGGATCAGGCCCAGCACCACCCGCAGCAGGCTCACCACGATTTTGTTGTGGTCGATGTTGCTGGAGGCCAGCACCGCCACGGGCAGGGCGCAGCCGCAGCCGATCACCGTGCCCAAAATGGACATTTTGATGGTATCCACCAGCGGCCCCACCACCTTGGGGAAGAAGCTCCAGTTGGGCTGGAACAGCTTTTCCATCAGATCCAGCAGCTTGGGAAACCGGGTGACGATGACGGAAAGGCTGAAGCCCGTCATCTTCAGGGCCCAGAAAATGGCGATGGCCAGGGCCAGCACAATCACCGGGGTGCGGCTGCGGCGGCGGCGAACGGTGTGGCCGTTTTCCAGGGTAATGATTTGGGGCCGGAAAATCTTGTCATAAAATGTCTCTTTGTAGAGAACGGCATCTTTTTCGTTATCCATATCATTCTCCGCCTCCCATGGTGGGGACCTTGGTGCCGTTGTAGACCTCGTCGATCTGCTCCTGGGTGATGGTGCTGGCGGGGCCGTCGAACACGATCTCGCCGGCGCGGATGCCGATGACCCGGTCGCAGTATTTCAGCGCCAGGTCCACATGGTGGATGTTCAGCAGGATGGAGATCTTGTACTCCTTGTTGATCCGGACGAAGTCCTCCATCACCTGCTTGGCGGTGATGGGGTCCAGGGAGGCCACCGGCTCGTCCGCCAGGATGATGCTGGGGTTCTGGTTCAGGGTGCGGGCCAGGGCGACACGCTGCTGCTGGCCGCCGGAGAGCTGGTCGCAGCGGGTGTAGGCCTTGTCCAGAATGCCCACCTTGTCCAGGCTTTCCAGGGCCCGCATTTTCTGATCCTTGGTGAAGATGCCGAAGAGCACCCGGAAGAAATTCATATCGGGAACGTCCGCCGTCAGCACGTTTTTGATGGCGGTGCTCCGGGAAACCAGGTTGAAGCTCTGGAAGATCATGCCCACCTTCCGGCGGAATTTCCGCAGCGCCGCCCCCTTGAGGGTGGAAACGTCCACCTCATCCACCAGCACCTGGCCCTCGGTGGCGTCGTGCATCCGGTTGATGCAGCGAAGAATGGTGGATTTTCCGGCGCCGGACAGGCCGATGATGGCCACGAATTCCCCTTGCTGGATTTGAAGATTCACATTTTTCAGCGCGGTGAAGCCGTTGGGATAGGTCTTGTAAACGTTTTTGAATTCAATCATACCCTGACTCGATCCTTTCTGTTGCTGGCATTTTAAGTGGAAAACGGAGGATTTTCTATATTATACACCACCTTTCGGCATGATGCAATCTTTTTTGAAATATCTGGAAAAAATGCGGCGGTCGTTTTTACGGCGATCAGATGAATTGTTGTTCAGATGAAAGGGATTGGGTGCCGATAACCGCCCAGCCTCCCCTGCAGTGGCGTTCCCATTCAACAAACCGGCTGCATATTGCAGCGGGTCGGCGGGGTCAGAAAACCGCCCTGCAAACATCCCATCAAACGACAATTTGCCGATTTCAGCCCACAGGCACAAAAAATCTGCCCCACGAAAGTGGGGCAGACGGTTGGAAAAGGCAGATCAGCCGGCGACAACGGCCAGAGCGGCGCGGGCGCCGTCATAGTCGGAGTCCTGAGCCACGGCGTAGCCGGTGTGGCTGTAAACGCTGAAGATCTCCATGCCTTCCTCGGTGGAGATGATGTTGATGAAGCAGTTCTGCAGAGCCTCAATGAGCTCGGGGGTGTAGTACTGGCTCTCCTTGGAGATGGCCACGGTGTCGTTGTAGATGCCGTCGGTGACGCCGATGACATTCAGCTCATTCCAGATGGACTCGCTGCGGCCCATGCCCTGCTTGCCGGTGGCATCCTGCTGGTCAACGGGCAGTACCCAGCTCTCCTCGTAGTCGTTGCGGCCGTCGGCGTAGCAGACGATGATGTCCACCTGCTCAGCGGCGGCGTAGGAGAAGGCAGTGCCGTAGCCGGAATCCAGGGGCACCACGTTGGACAGGTCGGAAATCTTCTTGTCGAACTTGTCCATCAGCCACAGGGTGGGATAGATGTAACCGGCGGAGGAAGAGGTCTTCTGCACGGCCCAGGTGGCCTTGTCCAGATCCTCCCAGGTCAGCTCCTCACCGGCGTTGACCTTGGCAGCCAGCTCCTGGCCGTACGCGGAGGGAGTGGCGTAGATCAGGGAGCGGTAGTAGGTAACCTGGGGGCCGTCCTTCTGGGTGGCGTTCTCTTCGCCGTTCCAGTCAGCGGGGTTGGTGGAGTCGTTGCTCAGGCCGTTGCGGGTGGCGGTGAGGATGACTTCGGTATCGTCGGAGTACAGGGCGTAGGTGCCGCCGGGCAGCCAGCCGATGTCAATGGTGCCAGCGCTCATGGCCTCGCCGGTGGCATCATAGCTGGTGCCCACGGTGATGTCCACTTCGTCGATGTCATAGCCCAGTCTGGCCATCTCGGCCTGAACCAGCTCGGGCAGGTTGGCGGTACCGGCGATGATCACGTCGGCGTCCTTGGAGGGAACGAATTCCAGGGTCAGCTTGTCGAAATGCTGATTCTCGGCAGCTGCCTGGACTGCTGCCAGGGAAAAGGCCATGGCCATGACCAGAACCAGGCAGAGAATACGGGACAGTTTCTTCATAACAATTCTCCTTTTTATTTTTTGGGGTTTCGCCTGTCTGTATTATACACCCGGGCATCCCCATTTTCAACAGAAAATTCCAATTTTACCTATAATTTACAAAATGTGCATTCCGACGAATTGTTGTTTAACGCACCAGCCGCTGTAGGTGAGGCTATCAGCCTCCCGCTTTTGCAACGAAACCTGCGTGTTTGGCTGAATGGTAAAAGGTTGGACATTGTACGAATTCGCCCAACCCGGTACCAGATCCAGGGCTTGTACCGCGCGGGAGGCGAATTGCCTCCCCTTGGGGTGTCCGCCAAACGCCAATCTGTCTGATTGCTGAACCGGTCAGGACACGGAATGATGGCGGTCACGCGGAAAACGTTTTGTGGGCCGCAATTTTTCTCCTGCACACAAAAAATGCGGGAATCAGGAACAAATCCGCCGCGATCCAGGCCAGCGGATGGGCGGAGGCCACCGCGGCAAAGCCGAATCGGGGCGCCAGGAACAGCCCCGCGAAGGCCCGGGCCAGCATTTCCATGACTCCGGACGCAACGGCCAGAACGGAAAAGCCCATGCCCTGGATGGAAAAACGGACCACATTCACCAGTGTCAGCAGACAGTAGCCCCCGGCGGTGATGCGCAGAAATGTCACGGCATAGCCGGTGACCGTCTCGTCCGGCACATCCAGGAAAATCTGTACCAGGCTTCGGCCAAGCAGCAGCACCACGGCGTAAATCACCCCGGAGCAGCCGAAACCGCACAGGCTGGCAGACAGCACGCCCCGGCTGATTCGGTCGTGTTTCCCCGCGCCCATGTTCTGGCCGGTGTAGGGGGCCATGGTGGCGCCCAAAGCCTCCAGGGGGCAGGCCAGAAAGCCGTGAATCCGCTGGGCGGCGGTGGCACCCGCCACGGCGCTGGAGCCGAAGCCGTTCATGGTGGCCTGGATGATCAGGGTGCCGATGGCGGTGACGGAATATTGAAGCCCCATGGGGATGCCCATGTAGCAGAGCCTGGCCATGCAGCGCTGATCCGGGCGGCGCTCCTCGGCGGACATGCGCAGCACGGCATAGCGTCTTTTCATGTAGAAAAGGCAGATGATGCCGGACACCGCCTGGGAGATCACCGTGGCCAGGGCCGTGCCCTCCACCCCCATGCCGAACGCCCGGATGGTCAGGACGTCCAGGCCAATGTTCATGGCGGAGGACAGGGCCAAAAACACCACCGGGGTCCGGCTGTCCCCCAGGGAGCGGAGGATGCCCGCCAGAATATTATAAAGGAACGAGGCCGGAATGCCCAGAAAGATGATGAAGATATAGCGGTAGGCGTATTCAAACACGTCCTCCGGGGTGTTCATCAGCCGGAGGATGGGGCGGCAGAACACGCACACCGGCACCGTCAGCACCAGGGAGAAAATCCCCGCCAGGAAGAAGCTGTTGGCCACATATTTGCGCAGGGCGGAATCCTCCCGGGCCCCGAATTTCTGGGCAATGGGAATGGCGAAGCCGCTGCACACGCCGATGCAGAAGCCCAGCACCATAAAGTTCAGCGACCCGGTGGAGCCCACCCCCGCCAGGGGACCGATGCCCAGGAGCCTGCCCACGATCACCGTGTCCACAATGTTGTAAAACTGCTGGAACAGCATTCCCAGATAGGTGGGGAAGGCAAAATACAAAATCAGCTTCAGGGGAAAACCGGTTGTTAAATCCCTTGTCATGATGAATCAAACCAGCTCCGCCATGTCGAGAATCAGGCGCTCTGTTTTTTCCCAGCCCAGGCAGGGATCGGTGATGGATTTGCCGTAGATGCCGCAGCCGATGCTCTGGCTGCCGTCCTCCAAGTAGCTTTCCACCATGAAGCCCTTGACCAGTGCATGAATGTCCGGATTGTAGGTCCGGCTCTGCAGCACCTCCTTGATGATGCGGCCCTGCTGGAAGGGATCCTTGCCGGAGTTGGCGTGGTTGGCGTCGATGATGGCGGCGGGGTTTTGCAGGCCGCTCTTTTCGTAGCATTCGTGGAGGAAAAGCAAATCCTCATAGTGGTAGTTGGGCCGGGAATTGCCGTGCTTGTTGGTGTAGCCCCGCAGAATGGCGTGGGCGTAGGGATTTCCCACGGAGGTGGCCTCCCAGCCCCGGTAGATGAAGGTGTGGCCATGCTGGGCGGCGTTGATGGAATTCATCATCACGGAGATATCACCGCCGGTGGGATTCTTCATGCCCACGGGCACGGAGATGCCGCTGCTGGTCAGCCGGTGCTGCTGGTTCTCCACGCTCCGGGCCCCCACGGCCACATAGGCCAGCACATCATCCAGGTATTTGTAATTATCCGGGTAGAGCATTTCGTCGGCGGCGGTGAAGCCGGTCTCCCGCAGCACCCGCATGTGCAGCTCCCGAATGGCGATCAGACCCTTGAGCATATCCGGGGCGGCATCGGGGTTTGGCTGGTGGAGCATGCCCTTGTAGCCCGCGCCGGTGGTGCGGGGCTTGTTGGTGTAGACCCGGGGGATGATCAGAATGCGGTCACGGACTTTCTCCTGGAGCTCCCGCAGACGGTTGACATAATCCATCACGCTGTCCTCCCGGTCCGCGGAGCAGGGCCCCACGATCAGGGCGATCCGGCCGTCCTGACCGGAGAGGATGGCCTTCAGTTCAGCGTCCCGGGTCTCAAAAGCGGCCTCCATTTCGGCGGTGACCGGGTATTCCTTTTTCAGCTCGGCGGGAATGGTGAGCTTCCGCTTAAATTCCATGTTCATAGCTTGAACGTCCTTTCCTTTCATTTCGGGTTGAGTATAGCGCCTTTTTCCACAAAGTTCAACCGTTTTCTGCCCTGCAAAACGGAGAGATTTTACCCGCCCCGCCCCAAATTCTTTTTGCATTTTTACTCAAAGCCTGTTATGATGACTTCGCAATGAAAAGCGGGGCCCCCGTGGGGCCCGGAGAGGAAGGAATGATGAGCGTGATCAAATTTACCCCCCAGGAGTCGGAACGGATTGAGGAATTTCTGGATTCCGTCCCCGACATCGGGCAGATGGACGCCGAAACCCTGAAGCAGTACCGGGAGAGGACCGAGCAGGCCATCCGGGACCTGGACGAATTGGAGCCCCGCAGCCAGACCAGCGAAGCCTATGAGCGCTGGGCCGACCTCCACGAGGATCTGGAGGATACCCTGGACGAGATCCTGGACTGTCTGGAGGACCTGGGGGAGGCTTGATACGATTCTTTCATTAAAATCTCACAATCTTTCCGGCCTGATTTGTGAACTTTTCATGAAAGTCCAGTATGAGCCGCCTTCACCGGTTCCATGCGGAGATGCAGCGCCCTGCCGGCCATTTCGCGGCTGGCAGCAAAGGCGACGCTTTCGTTTGGAAGCAGACAAATAAAATTTGTAGCTCAAAGGCCGGAGAATACGATATAATGAGAAAAATACAGAAAGCGGGAGGTACGCACCATGGAAAATCCCCGTTATGACAGGCAGCTTCGGGCCATGCTCACCATTTTGGAAAACGACTACGCCGGTCTGGCCCTGAACCGGGAGCCGGTGGACAGCCGCTACTATATCCAGGCCGCAGGCATGGCCTGGAAGGAGGGCAAGCTGGACAATCTGACCTTCCTCCGCTTCGGCAGCCAGATGCTGGCCACCACGATGGACAGGAGCCTGCGCCTGCAGCTGACGGCGGAGAATTATGCCCCCTGGCGTCCGGGCTTCGACGTGCGCCGGATCGGGGATGTCCTTTATGTCACCGACGTTCAGGAGGAAACCCGCCTGCAGCCCGGTGACCGCATTCTCCGGCTGAACGCCCTTTCCCCCGGACTGCACCGGAAACAGTTTCAGAAGAATTTTCTCTACGCCCGGGAGCCGGAGCGGGAGATGTGGGGCAATGTTTTGAAAATGACCAAGCATGTGCTGGTGGAGCATGCGGACGGCCGCCGGGAGGATCTGGAGCTGCGCCGCTTCACCGGCCCCCGTCCTATCCGGGGCCCCAGCTTGATGGAAACCGCCCCGGGTGTGCTCTGCCTGCGGGTGGGCGATTTGGGGGAGGAGAACGCCCTTTCTCAGATGGTCAGCCGGAACCGGGCCGCTCTGGACCGGGCAAAGCGGCTGATCATCGACCTGCGCTTCACCCACGACGGGGAGGAAAGCGATTTTCTGCCCCTGGTGCCCTATATTTTGGGAGAGAAAAAGACCATGAGCGAGGCAGTGGGGATGCAGACCGTCTGCACCCTCTATACGGAGGAAAACTGCCGCCGCCGGGCGGGAATTCTGTCCGCCTATGCGGGAAACCCCGAAGCGGATGCCCTGCTGGCGGACCTGGAACGGCTGCGGGGCGCCGGCTGGGTGGAGGAAAGCTTCGATTTGTGGGAGGATGTGCCGGAGGCCATCGAGCCCCGGGGCGGTGAAACCCTGCTGCTGACGGATACCTTCTGTGAAGGGGCGGCGGAATCCTTCGCGCTGCTGGCCCGGAAGGAGGGACGGGGGAAGCTGGTGGGCCGGGCAACCATGGGTTCGCTGGATTATGCGGGGATGATCTCCGTACTGCTCTCCCCGGAAATGCAGTTTACCTATCCCATGAGTATCACCCGCAGCGCCCGGGACGGAGAGGGCTTCCTGGGCAAGGGAATCCAGCCGGATATCAATGTGCCCTTTACCCCGGAGGAGTGCACCCGGGACCGGATCGCCCTGGCTGCCCGGGAGCTGTAGTGGATTCCGTTTGACAGCGGTGGCCCGCTATGGTACACTTAGGGGAGAAGGAGGAGTGACCGAATGTCTCCCATTGAGCAGCAGATTGAGGGAATCGTGGATGAGATTTTGGAGGATTACCAGCACCAGCGCGCCATCGACAAGCTGGACCCCTTCGTCCACCCCGACAAGGAAACCGTCATTGACATCATCTATAAGCTCCTGCGCATTGCCTACCCCGGCTACTCCCGGGACAAGAGCTACCGCATCTACAACGCCCGGCACAATCTTTCCATGCTGATTGAGGATGTGATGTACAATCTGAACAAGCAGATTGCCATCGTCCTGCGGGGGCAGATGGAGCAAGCCCAGGCTGAAGCCAGAGCCCAGGAAATCTCATTGCAGTTTTTCCGGGCCATCCCCGCCGTCCGGGCCGTCTCCCAGACGGATGTGGAGGCCTTTTACGACGGCGACCCCGCCGCCTACAGCACCGATGAGATCATCTTCTGCTACCCCGGCCTGTTCGCCATTACGGTGTACCGGCTGGCCCATGTGCTCTACACCCTGGGGGTGCCCATGCTGCCCCGGATCATGACCGAGCACGCCCACAGCATTACCGGCATCGACATCAACCCCGGGGCCACCATTGGCAATTACTTTTTCATTGACCACGGCACCGGCATCGTGGTGGGCGAAACCACGGTGATCGGCGACCGTGTGAAAATCTACCAGGGCGTGACCCTGGGCGCCCTCACCACCCGGGGCGGCCAGAGCCTGCGGGGCAAAAAGCGCCACCCCACCATTGAAGACAACGTAACCATCTACGCCGGCGCCTCCATCCTGGGAGGCGAAACGGTGATCGGCCGGGACTGCGTCATCGGCTCCAACGTGTTCATCACCCACTCCATCCCCGCCAATACCACCGTCAGCGTCAAGAGCCAGGAGCTCCAATTCAAATCCCGCAAAACCGAACCCTTCTGGGAAAGCCAGCAGGGCGAATGATCCCATAATTTCAGGGCCGCAGCAGTTTGCTGCGGCCCATTTTGCAGGCGTTTGTTACCGGCTTTCCGCGTTTTTCAGGATGCGGTTTCCATTTTCAAAGAGAATCTTCTCCCGGTCGGCATCGGAAATGTCCTCCCCGTACACCGCCTGGACGTACATCCGGGGGTTGCAGATGGGGTAATCCGTGCCGAAGAGAATCCGCTCCGCCCCCACCTGGCTGATTAGGTGCTTCAAAAGGCCCAGGCGGAACAGACCCGTGCCGGATAGATCCAGGTACAGGTTTTCATGCTTTTTCATCAGGGCGATGTGCCCCGCCACCCGGTCCCGGTCTCCGGGGTGGGCGGCCACGAAGGTGATGCCGGGGAAGGCGGAGAGGATGCCCTCCATGGAGAAATCCCAGGGGGTGTGGTAGGAGCACACCATGCCATAGGGTGCTGCTGCCTCCAAAATCCGCAAGAGGCTCTTCTCGCTGAATTCTCCCCAGCCGTGGAGATAGGGCACCAGTTCTCCAATCAGGCCCACGCCCCGGCGGTGCATGGCTTCCACCTCTTCACAGGATTCTTTTCCATAGGCAGGATGGATGTGAAAGCCCGGGGTGTAAAAATCCCCCAGGATATCCTTCAAAGCCAGGGCCTCCCGGTTCAGGGCCCGCAGGTCGGAAAAGGTCTTGGGCGCTTCCCGCTGCAGCACGCTGCCGCAGCAGTGGGTGATGCCCGCCTGCTCCAGCTCCCGGCGCATCCCTGCCGGGGTGAAGTCGGACCGTTCGGGATAAAAATTCAGACAGTGGGCCCCATCCTGAAAGGGGTGCACATGAAAATCAAGAATGGAAGCCATGGTTCTCACCCCATTTTCAGCACCACCCCGAGAAGGGCGGAGGCGGCAATGAACCAGATGGGATGCAGGGCCTTCAGCTTCTTCACATGGGTGGCGGCAAAAACCGCCGCCGCCAGCACCAGGGCCTTCCAGCTCAGGACTGCCTGGGCGATGCTGTAGATGGACTCCACCCGCAGAATGGCGAACAGTACAATGTCCACTCCGGCGGCGGAGATCAGCGCCACGGAGGCAGGCCGCAGGCCATACAGCGCCGCGTCCACCAGCCTGCTGTCACGGAACCGCTTGAGGAAATAGGCGATGATCATGATGATGATCACGCTGGGCGCAATCAGGCCCATGGTGGCGGTGATGGCGGCCAGAACGCCCATCACCGGGCCGCCCAGCTCCTGGGAACCCACGGTGTAGCCCACGTAGGTGGCCATGTTCACCCCCAGGGGGCCGGGGGTGCTCTCGGATACGGCGATCATATCCGCCAGCTGCCCCGCGGTGTACCAGCCGGTTTTGGCGGAGATATTCTGCAAAAAGGGCACGGTGGCCATGCCGCCGCCGATGGCGAACAGGCCGGTTTTGAAAAATTCCCAGAATAATTTCAGAAGTGTCATTTGCCCCGCACCCCCGTTTTTGTAAATACCAGGCCCAGCACTCCGGCGGCGACCACGGAATAGATGGGGGAGAAATCAAAGAATACCGCCACGGCGAAGAGTACCAGGTAGATGGCCATGGCCGCCTTGTCCTTCACCGCGGATTTGAAGAGCTTCACCACGGAATTGAAAATGAACACGCACACGCACACCCGGATGCCGCCCAGGGCGTTCTGCACCCAGGCCAGCTCGGCAAAATTGTTGATCACCGCCGCGATGACGGAGATGATGATGATCGAAGGAGATACCACGCCCAATGTGGTAAGGATGCCGCCCGAGAGCCCTCGGTATTTTCTTCCAATAAAGGTGGCCGTGTTCACCGCGATCACGCCGGGGGTGCACTGGCCGATGGCATAGTAATCCATCAGCTCCTCCTCCGTGGCCCAGTGCTTCTTTTCCACCACCTCCCGCTGCAAAATGGGAAGCATGGCATACCCGCCGCCGAAGGTGACCGCGCCGATGCGGAAAAATGTGAAATACAGATCCAGTAATTCTCTCAAGAATGCTCCTTCTTTCCAGTAAATGCTCCTGCCCATTGTAGCACAGGAATGGATGCTTCGCAAGCAAAATGAGCGCCTTGTCTTCCCAAAGGGGCAGCGTCAGGATGCTGCCGAAAGGGGGCGTTTATTTCAATTCAATGATGGCTTGGGCACAGAAGTGGTCCGCATAGCCGAGCATCAGCTCAATGGCGCCGGGCTCGGAGACGTGTTTGCCTTCAAAATTCCAGAAGCGCAGCATTTCCTCGGTGACGGGGAAGGAAATTCGCTTTTCTTCGTGGGGGGCGAAGGAAACCTTTTGATATCCGATGAGCTGCTGCACCGGGCGCACCACCGAGGCCACCGGGTCGCGCATGTACAGCTGCACCACTTCCTTGCCGGGCCGGTCGCTGTCATTGCGCACCGTGACGCTGAGCTGAATGGGGGCGTCGGATGTGAGCACCGGACTGGAGACCTGCATGCCGCTGTAATCGAATTTGGAATAGGACAGGCCATGGCCGAAGGAATACAGGGGCAGCGTGCCGCAGTCGATGTAATCCGAGGCAAAATGCTGCTGCCGGGCCTCCGCCGTCCAGTGGGGGCGGCCGGTGTTGGGGTGATTGTAGTAGATGGGGCACTGGCCCACGGAGCGGGGGAAGGTCATGTCCAGCTTGCCGCAGGGGTTGGCCCGGCCAAAGAGCAGATTTGCCGCCGCATTGCCTCCCTCGGTGCCGGGGAACCACATGGTCAGGATGGCGGGGGCAAGCTCGTCCAGCTCGGTCAGCGCCAGGGGCCTGCCCTGGAAGAGCACCACGGCGGTGTTGGGATTGGCCTGGATGACGACCCTTGCCAATTCCACCTGCATGCCCGGCAGCCGGATATCCGTACGGCAGTTGCCCTCTCCGGAATAGGTCTGGGGCTCCCCCAGGCACAAAATCACGGCCTGCGCCTTTTGCGCCGCCTCCACCGCCGCAGCGAAGCCGGAGGTGTCCCGGTCGTCCCACCGGCAGCCGCAGCCGTTGGTCACGGTGATCTCCGCATTGGGCAGCAGGGCCCGAATCCCCTGGGCCACCGTAACGGTATCCTCATCCCGGCCGAAGCAGCTCCAGAAGCCGTTGATGCCGTGCTCGTCGGCAAAGGGGCCGATGATGGCCACCCGGGCCAGAGCCTCCGGCAGGGGCAGAAGACCGTCGTTTTTCAGCAGCACGGCGGATTCCTCCGCAGCCCTTCGCGCCGCCTCTCGGTGCGCCGGGCAGAGGAAGAGGGCCTCGGCCTTTGCCTGATCGGCGCCCCGGTAGGGATCTTCGAACAGGCCCAGCCGGTTTTTCAGCTCCAGCACCCGGGTCACAGCCGCATCCACCTGCTCCATGGAGATTTCGCCCTCCTCCACCAGCTCTTTCAGGTGGTGCAGGTAGGCGCTGGAGCACATTTCAATGTCACAGCCGTTTTGGAAGGCCAGCTTGGCCGCCTGCTTTTCGTCCGCGGCGATGCCGTGAACCGGCAGCTCTCCCAGGGCGTTGTAATCGCTGATGACCAGACCCTGATAGTTCCATTCCTCCTTCAAAACCGTTTTCATCAGCCAGGGATTGGCTACGGAGGGAATGCCGTTGAGAGAATTGAAGGAGGGCATCAGAAGCGATGCTCCCGCGTCGATGCAGGCTTTGTAGGCGGGAAGAAAGAATTCCCGCAGCTCCCGCTCCGACCGCTCCACCAGGTTGTAGTCCCGGCCCGCCTCCACGCCGCCGTAGCCCGCGAAGTGCTTGACGCAGGCGGCCAGGCTCTCCGGCTGGGTCAGATCCTCCCCCTGGAAGCCCTCCACCTGGGCCGCGCCCATGTGGCCGGAGAGCAGGGGGTCTTCGCCGCAGGTCTCCATCACCCGGCCCCACCGGGGGTCCCGGGTGTAGTCCACCATGGGGGCGAAGGTGACCTGCACGCCGCTCATCCCCGCCTCCCTCGCCGCCATCCGGGCGCACTCCTTGGCCAGCGCCGGATCGAAGGAACAGCCCAGCCCCAGCGGGATGGGGTAGATGGTGCGGTAGCCGTGGATCACGTCCAGCATGAACAGCATGGGGATTTTGTTGGGGTCCCCGGCCATATGCGTATCCTGCATGGCTTTCATTTCGCCGGCGGAGGCGAAATTCAGCACGCTGCCGATGCGCCCCAGGTCCTCCTCCGTCAGCCCGAACTGCTGCATGGGGCCGGTGATGCCGGCGCTGGTTTCCATCAGCACATTGCCGTTGTACTGCATGAGCTGCCCGATTTTTTCCTCCAGGGTCATCCGGGACAGAAGCTGCGCGATATCCGTCATGGGAATTCCACTCCTTGATTGTTTCTATTCATCTATATCGTATCGTATTTTGAGATCAATTTCAACTGATTTTCCAAACGCCAACTGTGGGGAGGATGATATCCCCCCGGTTGGGCGCGGCGCAAAGCACTGCAAGGCTGATGAACACAACAAAACGGGAAGGCAGCGGCGTGGGGCCGTTGGTCTTCCCGTCTTTTTATGCCTTTTTCTTTTTGGCTTTTCTGCGCTTGTTGCCGTTGTAATCATAGGTATACATGGCAATGGAATTGATGGACAAAACGGCGGCAAGGCCCAGAGCGCCTTCCCACAGCAGGCATTTTACCGCCAGCCATACCATGTCCATGGCCTCCCGGGAGGAGAGGGTGAGGCAGATCATCAGCATGAGGATGGTGAGAATCAGCCCCAATCCGCCGAAAACCAGCCCCGCCACCTTTTGGGTGTGCCGCCAGGCGGAGACGCTGCCCATGCCGAAGGCGGTGCGGTAGCCGAAATAGTAGTTGGCCTCCCGGGGGGCGAAGAGCAGGTAGGCCAGGCCCATCAGGAGCATGAGGATGGGGGCCGCCAGAATGGCGATGGTGCACACAAGCTGCACCTTGCCCACGATGGTGCCGATGTCCGGCAGGAGGGCGGCAGGGTCAAAGCCGTCCAGCATCTCCTTGATGGATTTGATATCGAAGGCAGCCTCGGTGGCTGCGGTGGAAGTCAGAAACATCATTTTTCCTCCAGGTATTTGCTGATTTCCCGCATAAAGCTGCTGGCATCCTGGAACCGGTGGTAGATGGAGGCGAAGCGGATGTACGCCACCTCGTCCACGGGTTTCAGCCGTTCCATCACCATTTCACCCAGACGTTCGGTGGTGATTTCCCGTTCCAGATTGTTTTGAATGGTCTGCTCGATTTCGGTGGCAATGCGCTCCAGATCGTCCACGTCCACCTTCCGCTTGTCGAAGGCGCGGATCATGCTGTTGATGATCTTGTTGCGGTCGAAGTTCTGCCGGGAGCCGTTGCGCTTGACCACGATGATGGGCAGGGTTTCCACAATTTCGTAGGTGGTGAATCGGCGCAGGCAGCCCATGCATTCCCGGCGCCGCCGGATGCTGAGTCCGTCATCGGAGTGGCGGGAGTCGACGACTTTGCTTTCCTGCTCTCCGCAAAATGGGCATCTCATGGTCGGTCACACTCTTTTCATCGAATTACCCTGCATTATACCAGATATTGGCGAAACTGTCCAGCTTTTTTTCTTTCCTTCGGGGCTGACGGCGGTTTTCCCTTGCATTTCTGCCTGTTTTGCAGTAAAATAGGAAAAATGTGTCCGGGACCGGCAAAGCTTGAGGCCCCGGTGGGCAAGCAGGAAAGGAAATTCTATGAAAAAATCATCTCTCATGGTCGTTTGGGGCATTTTCTATATTATCTGTGCCGGGCTGGGATTTATACCCGAGCCGGAGGGAGCCGTCCGAATTTTTCTCACGGCGATCTCCGTGCTGTTTTTTGTTCCTCCGGCAATTCTGCTGTTTGACGCGTTTGCCGGCCGGGACCGGAAGACGGTGCTGCTGATCCGCCGCCTGGCCGCCCTCTCTCTGGGCGTGACGCTGGTGCTGCTGATTGCCAATTTCCTGGCCGCCCTGGGGGGCGAGTGGCTGGGGAGCCTTCTGCATGTGCTGCTGGTGCTCTGCTCCGCGCCCATGTTTTGCAGCAACTATTGGGTGCTGTCGCTGTTTTTGTGGGCGGTGCTGCTGGTGGCCTCCATGCAGAAATGGAAGGAGAAGTAAATCATGGCATTCTTTTCTTATGCCCTTTTCGCGGCTTTGATCGCGGCTGCGGATCAGCTCACGAAATACTGGGTGGTGCAAAACATCGCCCTGTTTGAGGATCTGCCCCTGCTGCCCGGGGTGCTGGGGCTGACTCATGTGCGCAACGAAGGGGCGGCCTTTTCCTCCTTCCGGGGGATGCAGTGGCTGTTTGCCCTGATTTTCATGGGATTCACCCTGGCGGTGGTGTATGAGTATTTCAAAAAGCCCATGCCCTTTACCAAATTGGAGCGCTGGTGCATCGCGGCCATCTACGGCGGCGGCCTGGGCAATATGATCGACCGGGTGCGCCTGGGCTATGTGGTGGACATGCTGGAAACGGAGTTTGTGGATTTCCCCGTGTTCAACCTGGCGGACTGCTTCATCACCTGCGGCTGCATTGTGCTGATGGTGCGCCTGGCGTTTTTCAACAGAAGCTTTTGGAAGGATGGAAAAAAATGAGGCTGATTGCGGATGCGGCGGGGGAACGGCTGGACGCGTTTCTGGCCCGCAGTGAGTTGGGACTCAGCCGCAGCGCCGTCCAGAAGCTGATGGAGGAAGGCTGCGTGCAGCTTTCAGGAAAGCCCGGCAAAAAGAACGACCGGCTGAATGTGGGCGATATTGTGGAGGTCACCGTCCCGGAACCCAGAGCGGTGGATGTGGCCCCAAAGGAAATGCCCCTGGACATTGTGTATGAGGATGAGGACGTGGTGGTCATCAACAAGCCCAAGGGCCTGGTGGTGCACCCCGCCGCAGGCCATCAGGATGACACCCTGGTCAACGGACTGCTCTACGCCATGGGGGATTCCCTTTCCGGCATCAATGGGGAGCTGCGCCCGGGGATCGTCCACCGGATTGACAAGGACACCTCCGGCTTGCTGGCGGTGGCGAAAAACGACCTGGCCCACGCGGTGCTGGCCTCCCAGCTGAAGGACCACACCATGGCCCGTACCTACGAGGCCGTCGTCTGCGGGAATCTGAAGGAGGACAGCGGCACCGTGGATGCCCCCATCGGACGGCATCCCACGGACCGGAAGAAGATGTGCGTCACGGAGCGCAATTCCAAACCGGCGCTCACCCATTGGGAGGTGGTAAAGCGCTACCGGGGCTATACCCACATCCGCTGCCGCCTGGAAACCGGCCGCACCCACCAGATCCGGGTCCATA
>JBJDYM010000186.1:0-1702 GCA_051867315.1 Faecousia sp. | reverse complement strand
CATTCCTCGTGGTGCTAAGGTGCGCAGCATGGGTATTTATTCAGAGGTTCCTTAGTGTTTGGCGAGTTGAATGGTATCGAAGAACGACACGCACCAGCCGAGCCCCCCTTGTGTAAAACGGAAATGCCTGCTGCCCAATCCCTCAGTCAGCTTCGCTGACAGCTCCCTTTACACACGGGAGCCATGGGCGCTGCCGCGCCAGTGCGATAAACAACAATTGATAAGTGTGATGCCGCACTGCAGTTGGCGCAGTCAAAAGCAGGGGCGGGGCGGAAAATTCTACACCGCAAATTGGATTTTTCTGCGAAAAAGGGTTGAATTTCCGGCCTATCTATGATACGATATCGTCGTATCGATATGGGGCCGGTGCGCCCATTTGGTACCCCAATTTACGCAAAGGAAGCATTGATTATGGCTACACCTCATACCATCGCAGTTGCCGGCAAGGGCGGCGTGGGCAAAACCACCACCTGCGGTATGATCATTGATTACCTGTGCAAAAAGCACAATGGCCCCGTCCTGGTGGTGGACGCGGACGCCAACTCCAACCTGAACGAAGTGCTGGGCGTGGAGGCGGAAGTTTCCCTCGGCCAGATCCGGGAGGAAATGGCCCAGGCGGAGCTGAAGGGCACCATCCCCAAGGGCATGACCAAGGCTGACTACGCCGAGATGAAATTTAACGACGCCCTGATTGAGGAAGACAATTTCGACATGCTGGTCATGGGCCGCACCCAGGGCAAGGGCTGCTACTGCTATGTCAACGGCGTGCTCAAGGCCCAGGTGGACAAGTACGCCAAGAACTATTCCTACATCGTCATGGACAATGAGGCGGGCCTGGAGCATGTGGCCCGGGGCACATTGCCCCATGTGGACACCATGCTGCTGATTTCCGACTGCTCCCGCCGGGGCATCCAGGCGGTGGCGCGGCTGGCGGAAATGATCCGCGAAATGGAGCTGAATCCCGGCCAGATGGGCCTGATCGTCAACCGGGCTCCCGGCGGCGTGCTGGAGGACGGGGTGAAGGCCGAAATCGAAAAGCACGGCCTGACGCTCTTCGGCGTGCTGCCCCAGGACGACGAGGTCTACCGCTGTGACTGCAACGGCGATCCCTCCGCCCTCCTTCCGGAGTCCGACGCCATGAAGTCCGCGCTGAAGGAAATCCTGCATTCCATCGGCCTGTAAATCCGTATTCTTCGAAAACCGGCCGGCACCCGCTTCGGAAGGTGCGATTTCCGAGTACCCCGGGCTGGGGGATTCGGAAATCGTCCCTGCGGAGCGGCGCGGAGGCAACCGCACCCTCTGTCGGGCGATTTTCGTGAATAGGCGGCCTCTGAAAACTATTTTTTGATGGTTTGGGCGAGGGATTTTCTTCTGACAAAAGTTTTGAAAATACCGGAATACTTTGTGTATTGCGGTGTTTTCAAAATGAATTGTCAGCGCAAAAGATCCGTCCAAACCGCAAAGGGGCAGTTTCCAGAGGTGCCCAATCAATCATTTTTAGAAAGTAAAAACAAGGGGGAAACATTACAATGGCTTTTACACCCAAGAAGGTAGCATACCGCGGCGCCATCAACGCTGTTACCCTGGGCACCGGCGATAAGGCAATCGTCATCGGTGGTCAGAACGTACTGCCCTTCTACACCTTCGACGCGCCCATTGAGAACGCACCCAAGATCGGTGTGGAAATCTCCGACTGCGCCGC
>JBJDYM010000185.1:0-1706 GCA_051867315.1 Faecousia sp. | reverse complement strand
TTCTTCATCTTCACACGGACGAAGGCAGCGCCCTTGCCGGGCTTGACATGCTGGAACTCCACCACCTGCATGACCTTGCCGTCCATTTCAAAAGTGACACCGTTTCTGAATTCACTTGCAGAAATCATTTTGTTATCCTCCTAAGATATCTTCCCCTAAGGCGAAGAAAAGTATGTACAAAATTGCATCGACTTATTTTAACCGATGGCGGGCTATTTTGCAAGGGGAAATCTGAGATTTTTTACAGAATCATCAGTTCTTTGGGCAGCTTTGTGAGATTTTCACAGCCATCGGGGGTCAAAACCGTCACATCTTCGATTCTTACACCGAATTTTCCCGGCAGATAGATGCCGGGCTCCGCGGAGCACACCGCCCCGGCGGGCAGGGGAGCATGGTTTCTCTGGTTCAGATTGGGGCTTTCGTGGATCTCCAGCCCTAAGCTGTGGCCGTAGCCGTGGCCGAAGAAGTCGCCGTAGCCCGCGTCGGAAATCACCTTGCGGGCGATGCCGTCGATGTAGCTTCCGGTGACCCCGGCTCTTGTGGCGGCGATGGCGTCACACTGGGCCTTCCGCACGATATTGTAGACCTTTTTCATTTCCTCGGTGACGAAGCCGAAGGCCACGGTGCGGGTGGTGTCGGAGCAGTAGCCCTGGTACAGCACGCCAAAATCCAGGGTCAGGAAATCCCCCTCCTGAATCACCCGGTCGCCGGCCACCCCGTGGGGCATGCTGGTGTTGGGGCCGGAGACCACGATGGGATCGAAGGACAGGCCCTGGGCCCCGTTTTTATACATGCAGTAAATCAGCTCCGCCTGGGCCTGGAGCTCGGTCATGCCCACCTTCAGCCGGGGCAGGGTCTCCAAAAAGGCGGCGTCGGCAATTTGCTGGGCCTTGCGCATCCGCTCCAGCTCCCAGTCCTCCTTCACCGCCCGGAAGCCGTAGATTTTTTCATTGCAGGGCACCAGCCTGGCGTTCAGCTCCTGCTGGAACCGGAAGAGCTCCCCGGCGGTGAGGTATTCCTCCTCATAGCCCAATGCGGTGACGCCGAAATCGGCGATGGCTTCGTTCAGGAGCTTGGGATAGCTCCGGTCCCGGTCGGTTTCCACCACCTGGAAGCCGCGGAGGTTCTTTTGGGCGGACTCGATGTAACGGCTGTCGGTATAGTAGCGGCAGCCCCGCTTCGTGACGATGGCCATGCCCTCGGCAATGTCGAATTCCGCGCCGTAGTGGCGGCTAAAGCGGCTGGTCAGCAGCAGGCCGTCCACGTCTTTCCCCAGCAGGGATAAGTATTTTTCAAGATTTTTCATGTCAGATTCTCCTCTTCTTTGCCATGGCAATGAAGGGCAGCTCCAGCACATGCCGGGCCTTCAGCCAGAAATTGTGATTGTGAATGGCGTTTACCAGAATGGAGGTCACCCCTGCCCCGTTGGCGCCCAGGGTGTCCGTATAGATTTGGTCCCCTGCCAGGGCCGCCTGATTCGGACTGACGCCATACCTGGCCAGGCACTGCCGGATGCCCCTTTGGAAGGGCTTTTGGGCATGGGTGATGCAGTCCAGCCCCCGGGCGGCGCAGAATTCTTTCACCCGGTCCCGCTTGCTGTTGGAGACGATGCACAGCTGAATGTCCGACTGCTGCATGGAAGCCAGCCAGCGTTCCATTTCGGGGGTGGGGATGTCCGTGGTGTAGGGGACGATGGTATTGTCGAA
>JBJDYM010000184.1:0-1713 GCA_051867315.1 Faecousia sp. | reverse complement strand
CTGATCTGCGACGAGCCCACCACGGCCCTGGACGTGACCATCCAGGCCCAGATTCTCAAGCTCATCAAGGATCTGCAGAAGGAATTTAACTATACCATCGTGTTCATCACCCACGACTTGGGCGTGGTGGCCAATATTGCCGACCGGGTGGCCGTGCTGTACGCCGGTCAGATTGTGGAGCTGGGCACCGTGGAGGACGTGTTCTACGATCCCCGGCATCCCTACACCTGGGCGATGCTGTCCTCCTTGCCCCAGCTGGCCCAGCGGAACACGACCCTGTATTCCATCACCGGTACGCCCCCGTCCCTGTACAACACCATCGTGGGCGACCCCTTCGCGCCCCGGAATCCCTATTGCCTGAAAATCGATACCCTGATGGACCCGCCCATGTTCCAGGTCTCCGAGACCCATTTTGCCAAGACCTGGCTCCTGGACCCCAGAGCGCCCAGGATCGAGAAGCCCGAAGCCATCCAGAATCTGCATGAGAAGCTTCTGGAAGCTTTCAATATTTGACAAGGAGGTTATGCGTCGTGAGTAATGCACAAGAGGCAACTGCCAGACATTTTCCGGAGCATGGCCCCATCGATCCCAAAACCGGAAAAGAGGTGCTGGTGTCCCTGCGGAATGTGGACATCACCTTCGGCAAGGGCGATAAGGCCTTCAAGGCCGTCAAGAGCGCTTCCTTCGATATCTACAAGGGTGAAACCTTCTCCCTGATCGGCGAGTCCGGCTCCGGCAAGACCACCATCGGCCGGGCCGTGATCCGGGTCAACCCCTGCTCCGCTGGTGAGATCCTTTACAAGGGCGTCCGCATCTCCGGCAAGATTCCCCGCAGTCTGGACCGGGAGGTCATCCGCAATGTGCAGATGGTCTTCCAGGACCCCGCTGCATCGTTAAACGAGCGGGCCACCGTGGACTATATCATCTCCGAGGGCCTGTACAATTTCCACCTTTACAAGGACGAGGCCGACCGGGTGGCCAAGGTGGACAACATGATCAAGGAAGTGGGCCTGCTGCCGGAGCACCTGACCCGGTATCCCCACGAATTTTCCGGCGGCCAGCGCCAGCGCATCGGCCTGGCCCGGGCCATGGTCATGGAGCCGGAGCTGGTGGTGGCCGACGAGCCCATCTCCGCACTGGATGTGTCCATCCGGGCCCAGGTGCTGAACCTGCTGAAGAAGTTCCAGAAGGAGCAGGGCACCACGTACCTGTTCATCGCCCATGACCTGTCCATCGTCCGGTTCATCTCCGACCGGATCGGCATCATCTACAAGGGCGAAATCGTGGAGGTGGCCGAGGCGGAGGAGCTGTTCGACTTCCCCATGCATCCTTATACCCGCAGCCTGATTTCCGCCATTCCCATCCCCGACCCGGTGCTGGAAAAGAACAAGGAGCTCTTTACCTATGATCCCGGCATGCACGACTACAGCGTGGATAAGCCGGAAATGGTGGACATCGGCCACAACCACTTCGTCTATGGCAACAAGGCGGAGATCGAGCACTACAAGCAGCTGCGTGCCGAGGGCAAGAAGCTGAAATCCATCACCATCCTCACCCCCGAGGAAAAGGCCAAGCGGGAGGCGGAGAAGCCGAAGACTCCCGAAACCCACGAGGTTATTCTGGATCATCCCGTCCACGATACCGGCAGCTTCTGGTATCGGTTCGCGGCCTTCTTCCTGCCCATTCTGGGCCTGCTGGTGGGCCTGGTGTTCA
>JBJDYM010000183.1:0-5605 GCA_051867315.1 Faecousia sp. | reverse complement strand
GACGGATCATTACTATTCCATCTATTTACCAAATGAGAAAAGAGGATTTCTGTATCCCTACCACAACAACAAACCGGTTATTCTGGGCTTTGAATCCAGAAACGATATTTCTGCCTCCGGGGATCTTCAAATCATAGAAACATACACCTCCCATGATTTGCTGATGCTTCTGAAAATCGATTTCTATAAAGCTCTGGAAGCCGGACACCTGATTCGTCAGTGTGAATACTGCGGACGGTTTTTTCTGCTGACCAAACGGCTTCACACAAAATACTGTGATAACCCGGCTCCGGATAACCCCCAATACACCTGCGCGCAGATGGGATACCGTCTTACCCGCAGAAAGGAGAAGCCTGGGGATGACCCCAAGATGGATGCCCTGCGGCGCTGCCTGCAGCGGATCACCAAGGACTGTTCCAGAGGGATCATCACGGAATCGGAAAAGGCACTGCTGAAGGCTAAGGCAGAGGAGTTATACCATGAGGCGAAGATACACTCCGGTGTTACCTACGAGGATTTTCAAAAATCCGTAGAATCCAAAAACCTGTATCCGCTCTGCGGTGTGGAAAGAAAATCCAAGCCCGTAGGACATCCCAAGAAAGAACCAGTCAGGAGCTGATTCCATGACCAATGAGGAATTGGTGCAGGCGTATTACCAGGGCAGCAGCCAAGCTCTGGAACAACTGTGCCAGAATAATAGAGATTTCATTCGATCTATCGCAGTCAGAGCGGCAGATGCTTTCAACTATTCTGATATTGAAGAATTGTGCAGTGTCGGTATGGTGGCCTTTCTGGAATTACTCAGCAGCAGAACCTATGATCCGGAAAAATCACGCCTGAGTACATACCTGTACCACCATCTTCAGGGAGCCATGTACCGCTACCTCGAAAAGAACACCGGGTGCATACCGCTCAGTAAACATCAGATGGAGCTGGTCCGGAAAGCACAGCGGTTATACAATGAGGCAAATCTGGCAGTAGAAGCCGTAGCGAAGGAACTGAGAATCACATCGGGCCGTGCAGTGATGCTCATCAATCACAACACCCACGCCATATCCTTTGATGAACTGTATGAGGAAGAACAGAACTGCCCGTTCATCGAATCCGTTGAACATACGGTTCTGAAAAAGATTCAGATAGAACTGCTGGAGGAACAGTTCCGTAAATTGTCTGCAAAGGAGCGGTATATTCTGGGGAGCTGTTATGGTGTCTTTGGCTATGAACAGAAATCTATGGACGATCTGTCCTTTGAGGAAATGCTCACCCTGGATGGGGTATACAAAGCAAAAGAAGCCGCGTTGGAGCGGCTTCGGAAATTATGCCAGGATAGTGCGATTCCACTTTGGCGGCAGGCGTACATCGTAACGTGGAGAGCTGCACAGGGTAATGGTGATAGACTCTGCCTCTGAAAACCGCAAATCTGGCGGCGTCTGTACAGGAGATGTGAAGTATGTCTATGCGCCGACTGCGGATGGCGGCAGCCCCATGTTCAATAAGCTGTTCGTTTGGGGATCCTACACCCGGCAGACCGGAATGAACTGGATCCACCACAACATTCAGGAGAGCGGCCAGATGCAGGATATCCTGCCCATGCTGTATGACAATCAAGGCAATGTGGTTCTGTACTTTTTTACACCGGGTTTTAAGGAATGTCTGCAAGAAACGGCTGGATCATTTGGCTGAGATAACCTTCCCGGACACCAAAGCTGCTGACGGTGACATCCACTGTAGAGTAACGGTCCACCAGGTAGCGCAGAATCATCACGCCGGGCACCAGCGTATGAATTCGCTCCGGCTCACAACGCAGGATCAGGTCGACGGCGGATTGGTCGCCTTTGTACAGGAATCGTGCCAGACCGTCCAACTGTTTTTTTGTAATACTCCGGCAATCCTCCGGCAAAGCATATAGCTTCCGGCATAGCCGCAGAGTGGCCCGTGCGGTGCCTCCAACACAGATCATGTGGTCCTGCCGGGGAATCTCTTTCAGAGCGTCGCAGGCAAAGGCCCTACGGATGGCTTCCTCGATATGCCGCCGGGATTCCTTGCCCGGCATAATTTTTTTCACACAGTCCCGGTACAGCTTCAGGGAGCCTACCGGGATACTTTCCGCTTTTTGCAATTCTCCGTCCGTGAAAAGGGCCAGTTCTGTACTGGCACCGCCAATATCCACAAACAGACCGTTGCGGATTTTTACATCACCGGACGCGCCGTAATAGCCGCATTCCGCCTCCGTCTCCCCGGAAAGCACCTCCACGGAAATACCGGTGGACAGGCGGATCTGCTCCACTGCCTGACTGGTGTTGGATACATTGCGCAAGGATGCCGTGGCAAATACCGCCAGATGGTCGATATGAAGCAGGTTCAGCGTGTCCTGAAATTCCCGCAGGCTATGACAGGCACAGTCAATGCCGTCTTGGGTAAGCACGCCGTTTTCTACGTATCCCGCCAGACCCGCCATGATTTTCCCCTTGAACAGGATTTTGAAGTCTGTCTGGTTGATGTCGTAGACAGTCATACGGATGCTGTTGGAACCCATATCAATCAATGCGTATTTCATATCCGGTCCTCTGTCACTGCAAATTTGTTCCGTGCTTTCGAATAGCGGTTCGGACCCGGTCCAGGAGGAAAGGAAACGGCTTTGGGGCAGGCTTTTTCTGGGGCGCATGCTCCGTCTTCCGGGGCTGCCCTGCTGTTGACTCTTCGATTGCCGGGGGCATGGTTTGTTTCGCCGTTGGGATCTCCCCGGCAGCCTGGTCATAGGCCTGCTGGTAGAACAGCTCCTGGGCATTGATCGGTTTCCCCTGCCTGCGCACCCGGACATAGTCTCCCGATGGCTGTAATTCCCGGGCCTGCCGGTTGTCCCGCAGCATGGTCTGGAACATATCGGTCAGACGGCGGCGCAGATCCGCATCCAAAACGGGAGCAGCCACTTCCACCCGCCGCAGGGTGTTGCGGGTCATAAAATCGGCGGAGGCAATGTACACCCGCTGCCGCTCCTGCGAGCCAAAAATATAGATGCGGGAGTGCTCCAAAAACCGTCCCACAATGCTGATGACCCGGATATTCTCTGTAGCGCCGGTGACGCCGGGCAGAAGACAGCAGATTCCCCGGACGATCAGGTCGATTTTTACTCCGGCCTGGGAGGCTTCGATCAAGCGGTCAATGATGACCTTGTCCGTCAGAGAGTTGATTTTTACACCGATATAAGCGGGCTTTCCCTGACGGGCATAGGCCATCTCCTGGCCAATCATGTCCAGAATCCGGTTTTGCAGGCAATGGGGAGCCACCAACAGCTGCTGGGAGGATTCGACGGTCTCCCCTTTGGCAAGGGCCTGAAATACGGAGGCAGCTTCCAGTCCGATGGCAGTGTCCGCTGTCATGAGAGACAGATCCGTATACATTCGGGCAGTCTTTTCATTGTAGTTGCCGGTGCCCACCTGGGTGTAATACTCTGTCTGGCCTTCCGTCCGGCGGGTAACCAGGCACAGCTTACTGTGGACCTTATAGCCGTCCAAACCGTAGATAACCTGACAGCCTGCGTCCTCCAGACGGCGGGACCATTCGATATTATTCTCCTCGTCGAAGCGGGCCTTCAGCTCCACCAGAACCAGAACGTTCTTGCCGTTCTCCGCCGCTTCAATCAGGCTTTCCACGATCTTGCTGTGCCGTGCCACCCGATACAGGGTCATCTTGATGGATACCACGTCCGGGTCATTCGCTGCTTCTTGGAGAAAGTCCAGGAAGGGCTTCATGCTCTCAAAGGGGTACGACAGCAGCTTGTCCTTTTCCCGGATCTGCTGAAATACGGAGCAGTTGGGACGGAACTGCGCCGAACGCTGGGGAAACCGCTTTTCATAAAACAGCTCCGTTCGCTGGCGCAGAATATCCTGGATCTGAAACAGAAAGCTCAGATCCAGCGGGGACCGGCACCGAAAAACGGAGTCGGATTTCACATCAGAATAGACGCACAGGGTTTTCACAATGTCGCCGTCCAGTTCCCGGGACAACTCCAGCCGCACCGGAGCCAGCCGCCGGCGGCGTTTGATCAGCTTTGTCATAAACTCCCGGTAGTCCAGATCCTCATCGTAAAGGGCATCGGCATCGATGTCCGCGTTCCGGGTCACCCGGATCAGGGACTTGGATACCACCTGGTAGCCGCTGAACACCTTGGGCAGGAAATGCAGGATCAGCTCCTCCGACAGCATATAGGCCCCCGGCTGACCGGGAACGGCAATGAGCCGGGGAATGACGCCGGTGCCGCAGGGAATAATGCCCAGCTTCTCCTGACCGCTTTTCCCTGCCAGAACGCCTACGGCATAGATTTCTTTGTTTTGCAGGAACGGGAAGGGCTGCCGCCGGCCTACTGTAGCCGGGGAAGTCAGCGGCGCGATCTGGGTATCAAAGTAACGTTCCAGCTCGCCGCTTTCCCGGGCTCCCAGCTTTTGAAAATTCACCAGGCGAACGCCATAGCCCTCCAGCTGCTCCATCAGTTCCGCATACACCGCATCCCTGCGCCGGTTCAGCCGCGTGACGGTTTTGACGATGGCCTTGATCTGCTCCTCGGCCGTCATATGGGTCTTGTTGTCCCGCATAGTTCTGGACAGCAGCATTTGATCCACCAGGGACCCCACCCGCACCATAAAGAACTCGTCCAGATTGCTCTGGTAGATGGAGGCAAAGGTCAGCCGTTCGCACAGCGGCACCTCCCGGCTCTCCGCCTCCTCCAAAACCCGTTCGTTGAATTTAAGCCAGGAAAGCTCCCGGTTGATATATGGATTCATTTTCTTTTTCTCTCCGCAGTTCTGTATTTTTCTTTTTATTATAGAAGAGCGGGCATGAGGAAGCTACCGCTGCTTTGTAAAGTCACGGTGAAATCATCGTAAAGTACATGTCTGCCGCCGGCTTGTCAAGCGGTTCCGAGTCTTGGAAGGTCCTGCGGTGACGATTGGAAAAGTTGGAAACGGCGCTGCTGTCGGGAGGTATCGCGCTTCTATCTTTCCGCAGAGGAGAGTGTACAATCCTCCAGAATTTTGGTGTAAAGCAAAGTCAGCGTATTTTCATCAAGCACAACGGGGTTGTTTTTCAGCCTTGCTGCATTTACGGAACCGGCAAGCAGCGGAATATCCTCCCGGTTTACCGTGACCTTGTCGTCCTGAAACAGTTCTCTGTTCGTGCGTTTCAGGAAGCGTACGGCTTCCGCAGGGGTTTCGCAATTCAGAAGCACAGCGATTTCACAGAACTGTTTGTCAAGTGCCGCATTCTCTTTTGCAGCCCCAATCATGTATTCCCAGACATATGGCAAACAGAGAAACGCCGCTCTTCCGTGGGGAATTTTGTACAGGGAAGTCAGCTTGTAGCTCATGGCATGGGCCGCCGTGGTTTGGGAAATACAGATGGCCCGGCCCGCATAGTTGGCGGCCAAAATCATGTTTTTTGCGCACGCTTTGCTGCCGGAAAGATAGCCGTCCATATTCTCCAGGATCATGCGGATGGATTTTTGGGAATACTGCCGGCTTTCCCCATTGGCGTGGATGGACCAATACGACTCTATCGCCTGGCAAAGCGCGTCCAGCAGGGTGCATTTCTTTTGGTAAAGCGGCAGGGT
>JBJDYM010000182.1:0-1716 GCA_051867315.1 Faecousia sp. | reverse complement strand
ACGGCACGTACGGTGTTGTGGGAGGACGGGGGTTAGCCACCCCCTCCTACCCGATCAATTAGCCGTTGGCACGTCTCTGAGCGAAGCACTCGCTGCAGTACACGGGACGGTCGGACTTGGGCTCGAAAGGAACTCTGGCCACGCCGCCGCACTGGGCGCAGGTAGCGGTGAATAACTCACGGGGGCTGTTCTTGCGGGCATCACGGCACGCCTTGCAGCGCTGGGGATCATGCTGGTAGCCGCGCTCAGCGTAAAAAGCCTGCTCACCGGCGGTGAATACAAACTCCTTGCCGCATTCTTTGCACTTCAAAGTCTTATCTTCGTACATTGGAAATACCTCTCTCCGTTATTTTTGCCCCGTGAAAGTCTACCGGAATGGTTGATACGCAGGGTCTGGAATATGTGACAGGATGTTGTCACTGCATAGGATTATACACACTCCCGGTCAAATTGTCAATCCTTTATGAAAAATTTCGTAAATTTTTCGGACCATTTATGCACTATTGCCATCCGGGGACATTCGTTTCCCAAATGCAGACAAATATTGGAAATCATGGAATATTTCCGAGGAAGCTCTGATGAAATCGGCAGGAGCCGACAGCAGGAAATTTTGGCTCAGCCGAAAGTCCTGAAAATGAGGGAAGCCTTTGCGGATTTCCCATATTCAGGACGGAACGGATGGGAGATCCGCTGCTCAGCCGTTACGATTGATTCAGAGCTTCTCTAGATACAGAATTGGGTCTGCCCCTCGTAGGGGATGTGCAGATGGTCATAGGCCAGGGCGGTGACGCAGCGGCCCCGGGGGGTGCGGGTGAGGAAGCCCAGCTGCATCAGGTAGGGCTCGTATACGTCCTCCAGGGTGATGGCCTCCTCACCGATGGTGGCGGCCAGGGTTTCCAGGCCCACCGGGCCGCCGCCGTAATTCTGGATGATGGCGGTGAGCATCCGCCGGTCCACGGCGTCCAGGCCCAGCTTGTCCACCTCCAATCGGCTCAGAGCCAGGTCGGCGGCCTCCTTGGTGATGGTGCCGTCGCCCATGATCTGGGCGAAGTCCCGGACCCGGCGCAAAAACCGGTTGGCAATTCGGGGCGTGCCCCGGCTCCGGGAGGCAATCTCCATGGCTCCGCGGGGATCGATGTCCATGCCCAGAATGGCGGCGGACCGGGTGACGATCTTTGCCAGCTCCTCGGGCTGGTACAGTTCCAGCCGCAGGGAAACGCCGAACCGGTCCCGCAGGGGGGCGGAGAGCTGCCCGGCCCGGGTGGTGGCGCCCACCAGGGTGAATTTGGGCAGATCCAGCCGGATGGAGTTGGCGCTGGGGCCCTTGCCCACGATGATGTCAATGGCAAAGTCCTCCATGGCGGGATAGAGGATTTCCTCCACCACCCGGTTCAGACGGTGGATTTCGTCAATAAACAGGATGTCCCCGGGGTTCAGGTTGGTCAGCAGGGCCGCCAGGTCCCCGGGCTTTTCAATGGCCGGGCCGGAGGTGACCCGGATGTTCACCCCCATCTCGTTGGCGATGACCCCTGCCAGGGTGGTCTTACCCAGGCCGGGAGGGCCGTAGAGCAGGGTGTGGTCCAAACACTCCCCCCGCTGCCGGGCAGCCTCGATGTAGACGGACAGATTCCCCTTTGCCTTCTCCTGACCGGTGTAGTCCGCCAGAAGCTTTGGCCGCAGGCCGATCTCCGCCGAATCCTGGGGCACAAAGGTGGG
>JBJDYM010000181.1:0-1722 GCA_051867315.1 Faecousia sp. | reverse complement strand
GGAAAGATCAAGGAGGTGCAGATCAATCAGCATCCCATGTCGGTGAAGGAGGTCGCGTGGTGATGCTGAAGCGGAAGCTGCTGCGGGACATGAAAAGCAACTGGGGCCAGTTTCTGTCCGTTTTTCTGCTGGCGTTTCTGGCGATGGCGCTGTTTTGCTGCATGGAAGGGCATGTGCTTGCCCAGCGGTCAGCGCGGGCGGAGTTCCACGAAGAGTGTGAACTGGCGGATCTCTGGATCTATGGGGAAGGCTTTTCGGAGGACGATCTGAACGCGGTGCGGGGCCTGGATTTTGTGGAGAACGCGGGGCTCCGCATGGCGGTGACCGGCTCGGCTCCGGAATGTGACGGCGCTCAGGTTGACCTTTATCTGGGACGGGAAAATGTGGTCAATAGGCCATATTACATTTCCGGAGCGGCCTTTGACCCCTCAGATACAGACGGACTCTGGTTGACAGCTGCCTTTGCCAAAGCGCGGGATATCCAGGTGGGGGACGATTTCACTATCTCCTATAATGGCGTCACCTTTACAAGGCAGGTAAAGGGCCTGATCGAAAGCCCGGAGTACGAGTTCCGGCAGGCGGAGGGTGACGCCGACATTTACATTGAAAACATCGCGTTTGTGTACATGTCCTATGACGCTTTTCCCATTCGGGGTTATGTGGAGCATCTGATCACGCAGGGAAAGATCACGGCAAAGACCGTGGCCGAAGAGACCGACCTTCTGGATGAGCAGTTGGAGCTTCTGTCCCAAAGCGGCAGGGGAGTCGGGGACATTACGCAGGAGATGCTCCTTGCGAAGGTAGAGAGTATGAGTGATGCAAGCCTTGCGAAGATCATGCCCTATACCCAGATGATCGTGACCACCACCGACGGAAAAGCGTTGGAGCATGAAGATGAGATTGCCAGAGCGCTGAACGGCGAATACGCCGCCATGGTGGATGAACATTCCATCGCCGGGATCGAACGCCTGAACAGCGAGCTCAACCAGCATCAGGCCTTTTCCTGGATGTTCGTGGTCATTTTTGTGGGGATCGCGGTGCTGGTGATCGCCACCTCCATGAGCCGCATGGTGGAAAAGCAGCGGACACAGATCGGCACCCTGAACGCCCTGGGGATGAAGCGGTACAAAGTCATCCTGCACTATCTGGGCTTCAGCTTCCAGGTGTCCCTGGCCGGCTCGGCGGTCGGATTGTGGGTGGGTTCCGCGTTCCTGGCGCCGGTCATGGTGGACCTGTTTGCCCAGTGGTACATCGTCCCCGGACTGAAAGGCGGCTTCCATGTAAGCTACCTGCTGGTCGCGGCGCTGATCGTCCTGGTCTGCACCCTCGCCTCCTATCTCAGCTGCAAGAAGATCCTCCGGGTTCAGCCGGCGGAGGCCCTGCGTCCCGCTCCGCCGAAGCAGGGGAAAACCTGCCTCTTTGAAAAACTCCCATTCTGGCGAAAGCTCGGCTTCAACACCCAGTACAATCTGCGGGATATTTCCCGGGCAAAGCTGCGTGCAGTCATGGGCGTTATCGGGACCGCCGTGGGTATGCTGCTGATGATCTACGGAATCGCCTGCAATTCTCTGGTGGATCAGATGGAGGAGGTCAGCTTTGAGAAGATCCAGACAGCTGACTATGTGATGAATCTCTCCCCGGACGTAAGTCTTTCCGAAGTGGACCGCATGGCGGAGGACACCGGCAGCGAGCTTGTGATGACGGGGCAGATCGAGATTGCAA
>JBJDYM010000180.1:0-5655 GCA_051867315.1 Faecousia sp. | reverse complement strand
ACCCCAACGCCATGGAGCGTCACTGCAACAGCGCCCTGCACCGGGAGAATATGGAGGCCTTCCGCTACGTCCTGTCCATTTCGGATCATCCCGCCGTCTGGGCCGCCTGGGGCTCCATCATCGAAAAGCGGGATTACCTGACCGCCTGCCTGCGGGATATGCTGCAAATCGGCAGAGCATACGGAGCCGGCTGGTACTGCGCCGGGGCCGTGACCAAAAAAGGCCACCCCCACCACCCGCTGTACCTGAAAAAGGACGAAAAGCTCAGGCCCTTTGACATTGAAAATTATCTCCAATCCCTGTAATCTGCACGCCATTCAACTTAAGGAACCTCTGATGAAATCGGCAAGAGCTGACGGCGAGGGATTTTGGCTCAGCCGAAAGTACCAAACCCCCGGGAATACTTTGTGTATTTCCCAATTTTGGTGCTGCGCGGATGGGGCAAAAGACCCGCCGCCCAGCCGCAGACGATTGATTCAGAGGTTCCCTACACGCAGTCAGCATAAAATGGAGGAAAAACATGAAACTGCTCATCGCATCGGACATCCATGGCAGCGCCTATTGGTGCGGCAGGCTGATGGAGGAAATCACAAACGAAAATCCGGACCGGGTGCTTCTGCTGGGGGATCTATTATACCACGGCCCCCGGAACGATCTGCCCAGGGACTATGCCCCCAAGCAGGTAATTCCCATGCTCAGCGGCATCAAGGAAAAAATCCTGGCCGTCCGGGGCAACTGCGAGGCGGAGGTGGACCAGATGGTGCTCCCCTTCCCCTGCCTGGCGGACTACGCGGAGCTTCTGGTGGACGGAAGGCTTTTCCACCTGTCCCACGGCCATCACCAGAACCCGGAGGCCCTGCCTCCCCTGCCGGAGGGCAGCGTCTTCCTCTTCGGCCACACCCATGTGAAGCTGGACAAAACCGTGGGTACCATCCGCTGCCTGAACCCGGGAAGCGTGTCCATCCCCAAGGATGGGAGCCATAGTTACTTAATTTACGAAAATGGCAATTTTTCCTTCAAAATTCTGGAGGATTGACCATGGATGCGACGGAATGCGACACCTGCTGGTATTATGATTATGATGAGGAGTACGATTGCTGGTTTTGCATGATGGATCTGGACGAGGATGAGGTGTACCGCATCAGCGTCTCGCGGAGCCGGCATTGTCCCTACTATCGACAGGGTGACGACTACACCCTGGCCAGGAGGCAATGATGAAACGAATCCTTCTTGCGGCGCTGCTCTGCGCGCTGCTGCTGGGCTGCGGCCCCGCCGCCCCGGCAAGAGAAGCCCCCACCCGGCTGACCCCCACAAAAGAGACAGAAAACGACAATTTGCGATGCTATCCACTGGATGCCGCCAATTGTCGTTTTTTGACTTTGGGGGAGGATCTTCTGGTGCTCCGCCCCGGGCAGGACGGGGCCGAGCTGCTGCGCTGCGCCGGAAAGGGGCTGGTGATCACCGCCCGGACGGAGGTTCCCCCGGGGTCGGACCTGGTTTCCGACGGAGAGAAGATTTGCTGCTATGATCCCGAAGCCCGGCAGGCGCTGGTATTCTCCCCGGAGCTGACCCTGCTGCAAAGGCTTTCCCTGCCCGACTGCGCGGCCACGCCCCTGATGGCCGGGGGCAGAATTTACTACTGCACGGACCAGGCCCTGATGGAGCTGAACCCGGAAACCGGCATCCACCGCGTTGTGCGCCGGCAGGAGGGACTGGAGCTCACCGCGGTGCTGGAGGGGGGCGGGACCGCAGTGTGCAGCGAAGAATGGGAGAGCCTGTACATCCGCACCGCGGACGGCACCCTCCGGCAGCGCTCCCCCAGGGTCACCGGGGCGGCGGAGCTGGGCAGCCGGGTGCATCTTTGCGTGAAGTGCGGCTTTTTGGACTGCCTCTACCTGGGGCAGACCATGTTCCCCCTCTGCGCGGACTGGTCCTTTTTGGCCTTTCTCCCGGCCATGAACGCCGCCCTGGTGCTCCAGGAGGGGACGAACCTGGTCATTTACGACCTGAGCACCGGCAACCGACTGGCGGAAAAGGCGCTATTGGCGTCCCAGTCGCCGGAGGCGGCCTGGGCCACGGAGGACGGACGGATCTTTTTCACCGCCAATGGGGCGCTGTACCAATGGGAGCCGGTCTGGCAGAGCCAGCGGGACAGCCGGGTCAGGATCACGGCGCTGTACACCCAGGAGGCCCCCAATGAAAAGGGACTGGAGCAATGCCGCCAGCGGGGCGCTTATCTGGAAAATCAATACGGGGTCCGGGTGCTTCTGAACACCGATGCCGTTCAGGTGGCCCCCAAGGGGGTGGAGCTGGAGCCGGAGCACATCGCCTCCACGGTGCTGGACACCCTGGCAGGAATCGAAGCAATGCTGGGGCGGCTGCCCACAGAGCTCGTAAAGGCCGCCTTCTCCGGCGGGGGACGCGTTTATCTGTGCCCGGTACGGAGCATCCGGACGGAGGGCCAGCAGCAGAAGTGGCTGCAATTCTTCAGCGGACGGGACTGCTATCTGGTGATTGCCGCCTCGGCGGAGGTTGACCGGGCGGTGATCCAGGTGCTCAGCCCCCTGCTGGACCGGCAGATTCTGATGAAATCCGACGCCTACGACACCTGGGACAGCCTGAATCCCCCGGGCTTTGTCTACGGTCAGGGCGAATGGGACGCCGGCGCCTTTGCCGGTCCCGACTGCCTGGAAAGCCCCGCCGCCGACCGGGCCGGGCTCTTGTACGCCGCCCTGGAAGCCGGCAACCGGGAATTGTTTCTAAGTGCCCAGCTCCAGAACAAGCTCCGGGCCCTCTGCACCGGCCTGCGCCAGGCCTTCCCCCTGGCAGAAACCACCAAACGCCCCTGGGAGCAGTATTTGTGGAAGCAGTGACCCCTCCATCCCACCACGGCAGGCTGGCTCACTTAAAAACTGTTGTTTGACGATTTACCGTTCCGCTGGCACAAGCGGCCGGTTGATCATACACAAAATATTCACATTTCCGCCACAAAGAATCCACCAATGAAATGGATTGGAATGTATAATTTTAGATAGTTCAATTTTGGATGAATGGAGATGGGGCCAGTGGATTCCAAAACCACCCTGGTGGCACTGCGTGCTTTTTCAGAGGCCTATTCCAATGCCTGCAAGCCCATTTGCAGGGAGCTGGGCATGCCTCAGATGGCGTTTGACATTCTGATGTTCCTGTCCAACAACCCGGACCACTGCACCGCCAAGGAGATCAGTCAATTCCGGGGCTTCAAGGAGAACATCATCTCCGTCAACGTGAACAAGCTGGTCACGGAGGGGTATCTGCTCCGGCAGAGCGACCAGGCGGACCGGCGGAAGGTGCGGCTGATCTGCACGGAGAAGGCCGCCTCCATCGTCCGGCGGGGCCGGGAGCTCCAGGAGCGGTTCCTCTGTCAGATGCAGCAGGGCCTGAGCCCCGAGGAGCTGCAGGTCCACGCCCACTGCCTGGAGACCATCGCCGCCAACGCCAGGCGTCTGCTGGAGCGAAGGAACGAGGTTTAATCCACAAAACAGAAAGAGAGAGAAAACCATGGTAAAACGTACCATCAGCGCCGGGGGCATCGCCCTGGTCACCTACACCATTTTGTATTATTCCGGCACTCCCGCCGTGATCCGGGGCGCGGCGGCAGCGCTTTGCTGCTTCTGCCTGTATGAGCTGGCCTGCGCCACCGGCGCCATCAAAAACGAGGCGCTGTTCACCCTCTCCTTGCTGGCCGCGGCGCTTTTCGCCTTCTGGGAGGCGCCCCGGGAGGGGCTGCTGGCGGGGGTGTGCCTGGCGGTATCCATCCCGCTGTTTGTGCTGATGATGCTGTTCCAGCCGAAGCTGCATTTGAAAGGCTGCTGGGCCTTTGTGGTGCTGGGCGTGCTGGTGTGCACCCAGCTGCGCAGCATGATCGATGTCCGGGCCCTGTCCGGGGGGCTGCACCTGCTGCTGATCTGCATCACCGAATGCTACGCCACCGATGTGGCCGCGTACCTGGCGGGCAGCCGCTACGGCAAGCGGAAGCTGCTGCCCCGGGTCAGTCCCAACAAGACGGTGCTGGGGTCCCTCGCCGGAATGGGGGCGGCGCTGTGCTTCTGCCTGCTCTACGGCCTGGGGCTTCGCCTGTTTGGGAATTTTCAGGTGCGTTTCGGGTATCTGGCCGTGTACGCCGTCATCGCCAATGTGCTGGCCCAGTTCGGGGATCTGAGCATGTCGGTGGTGAAGCGCATCACCGGCATCAAGGACTACGGCAACCTGATCCCCGGCCACGGCGGCCTGCTGGACCGGTTCGACAGCCTGATTTTCGTGCTCCCCTTCACCCTGCTGTTCTTCCGCGTCACCGGGGGCTTTCTGTAGAGAAAAACTGTCGTTTGGCTTCCCGCCGCACCTGTAGGGGCGGCTATTAGCTGCCCGCGCGGTACAAACCCTCAATGGGAAGCCGGGTTGGGCGAATCCGTACCGGCGTTCAACATTGTACCATTGGGCCGAACGCTCCGTTAACCAACCTGAGGGAGGCTGATCGCCTCCCAGTGGCTGGGTGATCGTTGGTGGCTGGTGCGATAAACAGCTAAACATAAAAAACCAAAGAAGGCAATTGTATGAATCTTTTTCTGACGCTGGCATTTCTGTTTTCCATCGGCGCCACCGCCGGGTGGGTGCTGGAGCTTTTCTACCGCCACTTCGCCTCCGGGCCCAAGGGGCAGCGCAAATGGATCAACCCCGGCTTCTGCACCGGGCCGTACCTGCCCATCTACGGCTGCGGACTGTGCGTGCTGTTTTTGCTGGCCAGCCTGGAGGGGCGGCTTCCCTGGATGAACAAGGCGGTGATGTTCCTGTTCATGGCCGTGGCGATGACCGCCATCGAGTATGTCGCGGGTCTGTGGTGCCTGAAGCGCACCAAGGTCCGCCTCTGGGACTACAGCGACCAGTGGGGCAACCTCCAGGGCATCATCTGCCCCAAATTCTCCCTGTATTGGGCCATCATCGGGGCGCTGTACTATTTCCTGATCCATCCCCGGATTCTGGGGGCCCTGCATTGGCTGAGCCAGAATCTGGCCTTTTCCTTTGTCATCGGCATGTTCTTCGGCGTGTTCATCCTGGATTACGCCCACTCCGCCCAGCTGGTTTCCAAGCTGAAGAAATTCGCCGAGGAAAACGACGTGGTGGTGCGTTACGAGGCCCTGAAGCTGAGCATCCGCCAGAACCAGGAGCGGGCCAAGGAGAAATACCATTTCTTCCGCCCCTTCCACTCCCAGCTGCCCCTGAGCGAACACCTGAAGCAAATGGCCGACAGCCTGGAGAAAAGAAAGAAAAAATAAAATCTGCAGATCGATGTCCCAGCGGTGCGGCACATGGTTGTTTGACGCACCTCCCACCGGGGTGGCTATGCTCCTCCCGCGCAGAACCGGCTGGCAGAACAAACCAGGTTGGGCGAATGCGTACAATGTCCGGCACGATCCCATTCAGCGAAACACTCCGTTACATTACCCGGCGGGAGGCTGACAGCCTCCCCCACAGTCAATTCACGCAGAAAAAACTTCAGGGCTGCTCCCTTTTGATGGGAACAGCCCTTTTCGGTATGTACTTAATCCTCGGGGAACAGGGTTTGCTTGCAGTACTGGACGATGGAGCTTCTTTTGACGATGCCGATGAAGGCGTCCT
>JBJDYM010000179.1:0-1731 GCA_051867315.1 Faecousia sp. | reverse complement strand
TGGTATAGGGCTGGTAGCGCATGGGCAGGTCCAGCCAGCATTTTTTGTCCAGGATGGATTTGGTGTGGGAAAAGGCGTCGAAGCCGGTTTTGCCGTGGTATTCCCCCATGCCGCTCTCCCCCACGCCGCCGAAGCCCATGGAGCTGGTGGCCAGGTGGATGACCACATCGTTGACGCAGCCGCCGCCGCAGCGCATTTCCCGGGTGAACCGGCGGATGTGGGCGCTGTCCCTGGAGAACAGGTACATGGCCAGGGGCTTGGGACCGGACTGCAGCCTTTGCAGCACGTCCTCAAACCGGTCGAAGGTCAGAATGGGCAGAATGGGGCCAAAGATCTCCTGGCCCATCACCGGGTCCTCCCAGGAAATTCCGTCCATCACCGTGGGGGCGATGCGGCAGGCAGCCTCGTCCCTTTGGCCGCCGTACACCACCTTCTCCTCCTCCATCAGCCCCACCAGGCGGCGGAAATGCTTTTCGTTGATGATCTTTCCGTAATCCGGGTTTTCCAGGGGATTTTCCCCGAATTGGACCCGGATTTGTTTTTTGATTTCGGACAGCAGCGCCTCCTTCACCTCCCGGTGGCAGAGGATGTAGTCCGGGGCCACGCAGGTCTGGCCGCAGTTGAGGAATTTGCCGAAGACGATCCGCCTGGCCGCCAGCGGGAGATCCGCCCCCCGGTCCACGATGCAGGGGCTTTTGCCCCCCAGCTCCAGCACGGCAGGGGTCAGGTGCTCGGCACAATGGCGCAGCACTTCCTTTCCCACCGCCTGACTGCCGGTGAAGAACACCAGATCGAATTTTTCCTCCAGCAGTGAGGCGTTCTCCGCCCGGCCTCCGGTGACCACCGCCACGTATTCCGGGGGGAACAGGGACCCAATCAGCTCCGCAATCACCCGGCTGGCAGCGCCGGAGTAGGCGCTGGGCTTTAAAATGGCAGTGTTGCCCGCGGCAATGGCGTCCGCCAAAGGTTCGATGCTCAGCAGGAACGGGTAGTTCCAGGGACTGAGAATCAGGGTGCTGCCGTAGGGGGTGGGCTGCCGGAAGCTCCGGGAGGGAAATTGGGAAAGGGGAGTATAAACCGTCCTGGCCCGGGCAAAGCGCCGGGTGTGGCGGATCAGATAGCTGAGCTCCGAAAGCACCAGGCCGGTTTCGCACATGAAGCCCTCAAAGCCGCTTTTGCCCAGATCCTCCTTCAGCGCCTGTTCGATGGCATCCTGATGCTGATTCACCGCATCCCGGAGCTTTTTCAGCTGTTCGATGCGAAAATCCACCTCCAGGGTTTCCCCGGTGGCAAAATACGCCCGCTGGCGCTGGACCAAAGCTGCGATTTCCTGCGGCGTCAATTCCGGTCACTCCAATCTGCGATGTCAAAATAGATTTCCGACAGCTCCTTCTCATCCATCAGCCGGGGCACGGGGTAGAGGGGGTTGGCCTCCTTTTCCGCGTGGCGGGCCAGGGCGGGGATGTCCTCTTTCTGGATGCCGGGGAGCTGCGCCGGGATGCCCAGCTCCCGGTTCAGGGCCTTTACCGCCCGGATGAATTTCCGTGCCCCTTCCTCGTGGCTGTCTTCTGCCCGGCTGACTCCGGCGGCGACGCCCAGCTCATGGAGCTTACGGTGGGCACAGGGTCCATAGCGCTCCAACACATGGGGCAGAATCACCGCGTTGGCCAGACCGTGGGGGGTGTCGTATTTGCCTCCCAGGGAGTGGGCCACGGCGTGGATATAGCCCAC
>JBJDYM010000178.1:0-1731 GCA_051867315.1 Faecousia sp. | reverse complement strand
AGACCCTGAATCCCAAGTCCATGGCCACCGACGCCCAGGCTCTGGTTTACAAGGTGCCCGGCGGCATGCTGTCCAACATGATCGCCAACCTGACCGATATGCACGCCATGGATAAGTTCGACGCCGCCCTGGCGGAGATTCCCGCTGTCCGTGCCGACATGGGTTATCCTCCCCTGGTCACGCCCCTGTCCCAGATGGTGGGCAACCAGGCTGTGACCAACGTGCTGGTGGGTCAGCGCTATAAGAACATCTCCAAGGAAATCAAGAGCTACCTGAAGGGCGAGTACGGCATCACCCCCGCCCCCGTGGACGCGGAGATCCAGAAGAAGGTCCTGGCCGAGGCCGGGATGGACGCCCCCATCGACTGCCGTGTGGAAGACCAGAAGCGCACCGGTGAGGATTTCAAGGCTGCCAAGGAGGCCCTGGGCGACCTGGCCCGCTGCGAGGAGGACGTGATGAGCTACATCTGCTTCCCCGACCAGGCCAGAAAGTATCTGGAAGGCGCCAAGGCTGCTGAGGAGAACAAGGTCACCTACACCATCACCGAGGCATAAGGAGGCAGCGCTATGAAAATCCAAATGCCTGTTGGCGAGGCTCTGGTTTACGCTTTGCTGGGCTACGCTGTGGTGTTCTTCGGCATTGCGCTGCTGATGATCGTGGTGATCATCATGGGCAAGATCTTCATTGCCAAGGATAAGAAGGCCGCTGCCGCCAAGGCTGCTGCCGCCCCCGCCGCCCCCGCCGCTGCCGCTGTCCCCGAAGCACCCAAGCCCACCGCCCCCGGCTCTGCCGGTCAGCTGAAGCTCCACGACGTGGAACCCAAGACCGCAGCCATGATCATGGCCATTGTGGCCGACAAGATGGGCAAGCCCCTGAATGAGCTGCGCTTCATTTCTATCAAGGAGGTCAAGTAATTATGAAGTACAAAGTGACCCTGAAGGGCCGTGTTTACGAGGTTGAGGTCGAGGCCGGTCAGGCCATGCTGCTGGATGAGTACGAGGCCGTGGCCCCCGCTGCTCCCGCCGCTGCCGCTCCTGCCGCCGCCGCTCCCGCTGCTGCTCCCGCTCCCGCTGCCGCCCCTGCCGCTCCCGCCGTCACCGGCGCGGGTGAGCCTGTCACCGCTCCCATGCCCGGCACCATCCTGAAGGTGAACGTCACCCAGGGCCAGGCCGTGAAGGCCGGCACCGTGCTGTGCATTCTGGAAGCCATGAAGATGGAGAACGAGATTATGACCTCCAAGGACGGCACCGTCACCCAGGTTCTGGTGAGCAAGGGCTCTGCCGTGGATACCGGCGCACCTCTGGTTGTGATCGGTTAAGGAGGGTCCCCAATGAATGTTGGTGAAATCCTTCTGAACCTGTGGAACAAATCCGGCTTTTCCCAGATCATTGCCGGCTTTGTGTCCAACAATGGCTGGCAGAACCTGGTGATGATCGTCATTGCCTGCGGACTGCTGTACCTGGCCATCGTCAAAAAATTCGAGCCTCTGCTGCTGGTGGGCATCGCCTTCGGCTGCCTGCTGACCAATCTGCCCGGCGCAGGACTGTACAACCAGCCCCTGTGGGATGCCTATGTGCAGGGCGTGCCTTATGTGAGTGCCGCCGGTGAGGTGGTAGAGCATATCACCTTCACCACCATCATCCATGACGGCGGCCTGCTGGATATCTTCTACATCGGCGTCAAGTCCTCCCTGTACCCCTGCCTGATCTTCATGGGCGTGGGCGCCATGAC
>JBJDYM010000177.1:0-5676 GCA_051867315.1 Faecousia sp. | reverse complement strand
CGGGGGGAACGGAGCGTCAAGCGATTCTGCCTGATCAGCTTGTTTACGGTGTACCTGTGCGAAATGTTCAATGTGGTGGGCATCCCGGCCATTCCCTATTTCCGATGGAGCCCCTCCGTCAATCTGATCCCCTTCGGGGATGAAAAGAATTTCCGCTTCTTCTTTCAGATCGGGATGAACGCGGTGATGTTTCTGCCCTTCGGCTTCCTGATGCCCGTCCTTTGGGAAGCTGGCAGGAGCTGGAAGGTCACCACCCTGGCGGGCTTTGCCGTCTCTGCTCTGATTGAAATCGTCCAGCTGTTTTCCTTCCGGGCAACGGATGTGGATGATTTGCTGATGAATACCCTGGGCGCATTCCTGGGCTACCTTCTGGCCTGGACGGTATTCCATCAAAAATGGCAGCGGGCCGACGGGGCGGAACGAGGCAAGGAACGCGATTGGGGCAGTCTGATTTTTTCTGTCCTTAATCCGCTGCTGGTAACCGTTTTGATCCGGTCCGCGGTTTCCGAATGGATTTACCGTTTGCCCATGTTTGGCTGATGCAGCACATTTCTTTTTAACTTATGGTTGATTCTTCTGTGACTATATGATATAATTGTATCGAATAAGGGGGCTACCCCGAAAATGAAAAGGAGTAAGATACATGAAGAAAGTTTTCGCGCTGATTCTGGCTGTGTGCATGGTCTTTTCCATGGGCGCAGTGGCGCAGGCTGCGGCTGTTTCCGGTGAGTTCACCGGCACTGCCATGGGCCTGGGCGGCGACGTGACCGTCACGTTGACCCTGGCCGACGGCAAGATCACCGCCTGCACCGCCACCGGTGACAAGGAGACCGTGGGCATTGGCTCCGTGGTCATTGACACCTTCCCCGCAATCGTTGCCGAGTCCGGCTCCATCGCTGTGGATGCCGTTTCCGGCGCTACCATCACCTCCAACGCGTTCGTGGAGGCCGCTGCCGCTGCCCTGACCGCTGCCGGCCTGAACCCCGATGACTACAAGACCGCCATCGAGGCCGCTGCCGCGGAGGACAGAACCGTTGACGCGGACGTGGTCATCGTCGGCGCCGGCGGCGCAGGCATGACCGCCGCCATCGCCGCTGCCGGCGACGGGCTGAACGTGGTCGTGGTGGAGAGCCAGGCCATGGTGGGCGGCAACTCCGTCCGCTCCACCGGCGGCATGAACGCTGCCAAGACGCCCCTGCAGGACGACAACACCTTCGGCGAGGAAGCCGGTGTGGAAAAGACCCTGATCGCCGCTGAGGGCTACGCTGATAACGAAGCCATCACCGCCCTGGCTGCCACCGTTTCCGAGCAGTGGGAGGCTTACAAGGCCAATCCCGAAGGCTACTTCGACTCCGTGGAGCTGATGGAGCTGGATACCTTGATCGGCGGCAAGGGCGTCAACGATCCCGAGCTGGTCAAAACCCTGTGTGAGAATTCCGCCGCTTCCATCGAATGGCTGGAGAGCGTTGGCGCTCCCCTGACCAGCGTTGGCGCCTTCGGCGGCGCTTCCGTCAAGCGGATTCACCGGCCCGTCAATGCCGAGGGCAAGACCGTTTCCGTGGGCGCTTACATCGTTCCCATCCTGGAGAAGAACCTGGCTGACGCCGGTGTGGAAGTGATCCTGAACACCACCGTGGACACCATCCTCACCGACGAGGGCGGCGCTGTCTGCGGCGTGACCGGCGTGGCCACTGACGGCTCCAAGCTCACCGTGAATGCCGATGCCGTGATTCTGGCCACCGGCGGCTTTGGCGCCAACCTGGACATGGTTGTCTCCTATCAGCCTGAGCTGGAAGGCTTTATGACCACCAACGCTGCCGGTATCCAGGGCCAGGGCATTGTGATGGCTCAGGCGCTGGGCGCTGCCACCGTGGACATGGAGCAGATCCAGATCCATCCCACCGTGGAGGCCAACACCGCCTCCCTGATCACTGAGGGCCTGCGTGGTGACGGCGCCATCCTGGTCAATGCCGAGGGCAAGCGCTTCATCGACGAAGTTGGCACCCGTGACGTGGTTTCCGCCGCTGAGATCGCTCAGACCGGCAGCTACAGCTACCTGATCGTGGATCAGGCCATGGTGGACGCCTCCAGCGTCATCCAGGGCTACATCACCAAGGGCTTCACCACCCAGGGCGATACCTACGAAGAACTGGCCGCTGCGCTGGGCATGGACGAGACCGTCCTTGCCGAGACCATGAACAACTGGAACGCCTGCGTCGAGGCCAAGAGCGACCCCGAGTTCGGCCGCACCAGCTTCGCCGATCCTCTGAACACCGCCCCCTACTACGCCATTAAGGTCACCGCCGGTGTGCACCACACCATGGGCGGCCTGAAGATCAACTCCGCCACCGAGGTCCTGACTGAGGACGGCGCCGCCATCCCCGGCCTGTTTGCCGCCGGTGAGATCACCGGTGGTGTCCACGGCGCCAACCGCCTGGGCGGCAACGCCGTTGCCGACTTCGTGGTCTTTGGCCGCATCGCCGCCGAGAGCGCCGCAAGCTACGTGGCCTCCATCGCCGCCGACAAAGCCGCTTAATTCCCCCAAGCATAATTTTGACCAGCCCGCCAAAACGGGCTGGTCATTTTTTGCATCATTGGATGGCGTGAAGATACGCCGCGGCGCCGGATGAACGCTGCCCCGGCCTCTTCACCGACATGGGCTGCGGCAGCAACCGCTGCGCTGATCGGGAGCAGGTGGAAGCTGCTGATTCTGCGCAGCCCGATGGCCCGGCCCTAGCGGTTCAACGAACTGAAAAGGGCGGGCTAGGATACCCGATTCACATATTCCACAAACCCAAGGAACGCCTTTTGTCCCTCCGCCGTCCGCTTGTAGACCCCCGCGTCCTCCAGCACGGCGGTGAAGACCCGGCCGGTCTCCTGCAGCAGGATGTCCAGGGCATTTTCCGGGGTGAAGGAGTAATTCCTCTTCAATTCCTCACACCAGGCGGCATGCTTGCCCAGAACCGGATCGTCCTGGACTTGCTTTCCCTCAGCCAGACAGCGGGCCAGCTCGGTGAGCTCCTGCTTCAGGCGGCTGGGGAGCACCGCCAGGCCCATCACCTCGATGAGACCGATGTTCTCCTTTTTGATATGATGCTTGTCCGCATGGGGATGGAAAACGCCCAGAGGATGTTCCTGCGTGGTGATGTTGCAGCGCAGCACCAGATCCAGCTCATATTTCCCTTCCCGGCGGCGGGCGATGGGGGTGATGGTGTTGTGGGGCTCCCCGTCGGACTGGGCGATGACGCCCACGCTGGGATCGGAGTAGCCCCGCCAGGCGTTCAGAATTTTCTCCGCCAGGTCCGCCACCCGGTGCGGGTCCTCCCCGTCCAGCCGGAGGACGCTCATGGGCCATTTCACGATGCCCGCCGTTACATCCTCAAAACCCCGGAAGGTAACCGCTGCTTCCACCGGGGCTTTTTCCATGGCGAATTGGTACCGCCCGCCCTGGAAATGCTCGTGGCTGAGAATGGAGCCGCCCACAATGGGCAGATCCGCGTTGCTGCCCACAAAATAGTGGGGGAAGGCCGTCACAAAATCCAGCAGCTTTCCGAAAGCCGCCCGGTCGATCTTCATGGGCACGTGACGGCTGTTGAATACGATGCAGTGCTCGTTATAGTAGACATAGGGGGAATACTGCAAAAACCAGCTTTCCCCCGCCACCTGAATGGGAATAATCCGATGGTTGGCCCGGGCGGGGTGGTTCATCCGTCCGGCGTAGCCCTCGTTTTCCGGGCAGAGCTGGCATTTGGGATAGCCGGACTGGGGCGCGTTTTTCGCCGCCGCAATGGCACGGGGGTCCTTTTCCGGCTTGCTGAGGTTGATGGTGATGTCCATATCCCCGTACGCGCTGGGGTATTTCCAGCGCATGTCCTTTGCGATGCGGTAGCGGCGGATGTAGTCGGTGTCGCCGCTGAAGCGGTAGTACCAGTCCGTGGCCCGCTGGGGGGACTGGGCATACTGATCCCGGAACGTGCGGATGACCTCCCGGGGCATGGGCGTCAGGGCGCCCATCAGCCGGGTGTCGAAAATATCCCGGGCGGTGATGTTGTCCTCACACAGCCCGTTTTCACAGGCATAATCCAGAATGCCGGACAAAATCTGCTCCAGATCTTCACAAATTCCCCGGCCGTCCCCGGAATAATCCTCCAAACGGAGCAGATCCAGCAGCCGGTTAGTCAGCACCCGGCGGTCCTCTTCCATGGCCAGGCCGGTGCGGATGGCATAGGAAACCAGGGAATCAATACAGGCATCAATGTTCATCGTCCGTCCTCCTTATTCCGCCGGAAAGGCTTCCACGCCGCCCTGGGGCCGAATGGAGAGCACATGGCAGGCGCCTTCGCCCAGGGCCGCGTCCATCCCGGCCCGGAAGGAATCCAGCAGGTCAAAGGGCACAAAGGCCTGCACCGTGCCCGCAAAGCCGCCGCCGTGGACCCGGCAGGCGCCCCGGCCCTGAAGATAATGCTCGCACAGGGCCAGGCTCACCGCCACATCCTGGTGCTCCTTATATCCGGCGGGGATCACATTTTGCAGATACATCCAGCTGGAGCGTCCGCTTTCGGAAATCAGGCGCAGGAAGGTATCAAAATCTCCCGCCTGGAGCGCCGCCACCTGCTTTGGCACCCGGGCGTTGTCCTGATAGAAGTGGATGCAGCGCATCACTGCCCGGTCTCCGCATTCCTGGCGCAGGGCGGGAATGGCGGCATAGAATTCCTCCTCGTCGATCTGGGTCAGCACCTCCTTGCCGAAGTGAGCGCAGACCCTTTTGATCTCCATGGGAATGGCGGCGTATTCGTCGGTCAGGTCCGCGTGGCTGGCTCGGGTGTCGATGATGCACAGGGCATGGCCGCAGGCGGAGAAATCAAAGTCCACCGGGGTGATCACCGGGTTGTCCTTGTCAAAGAAATCGATGCTCACCAGATTGCCCACGGCGGAAGCGGTCTGGTCCATCAGCCCACAGGGCTTGCCGAAGAACACATTCTCGGCATACTGGCCGATTTGGGCGATTTCCGGCTGGCTGACCCGGCCGTCAAAGAACAGATGGTTGATGATGGTGCCGATGAGCACCTCATAGGCCGCCGAGGAGCTGAGCCCGGAGCCGGGCAGCACGGTGGACATGCAGTAGGCGTCAAAGCCCTGCACCCGGCAGCCCAGCTGGGCAAACCGGGCCGCCACGCCCCGGATCAGGGCAGGGGTGGTGTTCACTTCCTCGCTGCGGGGCTGCAGCTGATGGAGCTCCACCGTGGCCATCGGATACCCCTGGGACAAAATCCGAATGGTGCCGGTTCCGTTTACGCGCACCGCCGCCAGCGTATCCAGGTTCACCGCCGCCGCCAGTACCCGGCCCCGCTGATGGTCGGTGTGGTTGCCGCCGATCTCCGTCCGCCCCGGAGCCGAAAAATACCGCTCCGGTCCGCCCCCAAAGGCCTCCCGGAACCCGGCATCCAGCGCGGCTTTCTGCGCAGATGAAAGAAATAGCTTTGGTGCTGCCATAAAAATGCCCTCCTCGTTGATTGATGAGAACATTATACTGCATCCATCCAAAAAAGAAAACCGTTTTTTCAGTCAATTTTTCCTTTCCCCCCACAAAACCCACCCTTTAAATTTTTTTCAAAATAATCCTTGACATTTTCCCAGAGTATGCTATAATACAGAAGCTAATTGAACAGCACCACA
>JBJDYM010000176.1:0-5685 GCA_051867315.1 Faecousia sp. | reverse complement strand
AGTGGACCGAACCCGGAAATGGGAAACGTGGACAGCGGAAAAAGAAGATGCCATGGGGCTGCTCTTTGACAACAGAATCGGGGATGTTCCCTGGAACAAGCTGTGCGTAAGAGAATTGTATGCCGAAATCCGGTATCCGCTGGGCAAGGTCTTCGAAGACGCCGGGACAACCTATCTACTGCTTGCGCAATGTGGCGCAGCCGCGTTCTGCCCTGCACCCCTGTATTTCTATCGTCTGAGAGCCGGCTCCATTACGCACAGTGTCACAAGCAAAGGCACACTGGACCGCTATGAGATGCACCTTCGTAGATACCGGTATATTGTCGCCCGGTACCCGGAATTGAAGATCAATAAAACCAGCTTCTTGCATCAGATTATTGAATCAATTCCCTACCTTCCTCCGGAGGTCAGAGCGGAGGCGGCAGCAGAAGCAGCCGCCATCGTGAAAAGCCTTGGGCGGGAGCTTTCCCTGAAGACCAGGCTGAAATCCCTTGCCATCCGAACGGTACCCGACCTGTATGCCTGGAATAAAAAACGCAAAAAAGAGAAGAAACTAAGACGTATGGCGCGCAGTTCGCCGCGCTGACAGTCATTTTGCGGCGGTTCCGCAGCGCTGCAGAAAGGTATAGCAGTTTTCATGAGAAGCAGAACCCAAAATTCCATTCGGAATATTCTGTTCGGAACAGTGGACAAAATCATCACATTGCTGGTGCCGTTCGTCATTCGAACCATCATGATAAAGACGCTGGGCCCTGCGTATCTGGGTCTGAGCAATCTGTTTACATCTATTTTTACCGTCCTGGGTCTGGCAGAGCTGGGTGTCGGCAGTGCAATGGTTTATGCGATGTACAGGCCTCTTGCGGAGGACAACAAGGCTGCGGTTTCCGCGCTGCTGGAATTGTACCGGAAGGTCTACCGGATCATCGGCATATTCATCCTTTCTGCCGGTCTTGCGCTGATGCCTTTTCTGCACCGCTTGATTAAGGATGGGACTCCCCCCGATCTGAATCTGTATATCATCTACCTTCTTTCCCTGTCACAGGCGGTAATCAGCTACTTCTTCGGCGCGTACCGATCCTCTCTGCTGTTCGCCATGCAGAGAAGCGATATTAACAGCGCCATCGATATCCTGGTTCGCGTTGTCCTGTATGCCGTTGCCATCACCGGTCTGCTGACAACAAAAAGCTACTACCTGTACGCTTCCCTGTTCCCCATCGCGGCGCTGGTGAAAAATGTGATCCTGTCCCACACAGTGAAAAAGCACTATCCGGAGTACCTTTGCGGCGGAACGGTGGATCGGGAAACGCAGATCGGCATTTTCCGCAATGTTGTGGCGCTGTTCGGTCATAAGGTCGGCATCGTTCTCGCCAACTCCATCGATACCCTATCCATTTCTGCATTCCTGGGACTGTCCCAAATCGCAATTTACGGCAACTATCACTACGTTGTCAAATCCCTTTCCACGCTGGTCGGTATGCTCAGCGGCGGAATCACAGCCAGTGTGGGAAACAGTCTCGTTCTGGAGTCTCAAAAAAAGAATTATCAGACTTTTGTTACCATCAATTTTATTTATGTTTTCATCACCGGCGTGTGCTGCGCCTGTCTGATTTCACTGTATCAGCATTTTATCAATCTGTGGGTCGGCCCGGACTTTCTGTTCGACATTGATATGGTCATTCTGTTTACGGTCTACTTTTATGGAAAATGCATCAGGCAGATCCCGCTGACCTATAAGGATGCCGCAGGGATGTGGGCCAAGGATGCTCTGAAGCCCTATGTGGAAGGAATCTGCAATCTGATTCTGAACATTGTCCTGGTTCAGATCATCGGTGTGCGGGGCGTCATTCTGTCGACCATCCTCACCATGCTGTTCATCGCGTTCCCCTGGGAGTGCAGAATCCTTTTGAAAGACGTATTCCACGTAAGATCCGGTGCATTTGTCGCCCGCTTTTTCTATTACACGCTGGTGACAACCCTCGCCTGCTTTGCAGCCTGCCGCGTCTGCGAGCTGCTTCCCCCGGTGGGCATTGCCGCCTTCCTTGCAAAAGGCATGGTCAGTGCTGCCGTAGCGGGTTCAATATTTGCCGTGCTGTATCTGCCCCTGCCGGAGTACAAAAGCGCCGTTCAGTTCTGCCGGAACGTGATCAAGCGCGGGAGAAAACAATAGGCTGTTAACCCGGAATTCAGATACGCTGTGGAAAACGGTGCTTTTTCCGGCAGGAAACAGCTTGCTTTCTCAGAAATATTGCGAAAGCATCCCAGCTATGGTAGAATACGCATATTAGCAGCCGCACCGCTCTCATAAGCTTTCGAGGGCTTGGGGCGGCGCTGTCAAAATAGGTCTTTCACAGCCGCCTGTGCGTCGATAGGCAATGGAGGAATAGCAGAATGAACATCAGCATGTTTGGATTGGGATATGTGGGCTGCGTAGGCGCCGCCTGCCTGGCAAAGCTGGGACATCATGTCATCGGCAATGATGTATCCGAGAATAAGGTGAATCTGCTCAATCAGGGCAGACCAACCATTATCGAGGCTGGAATCGCGGAGCTGTGCCGGGAAGCGCACGAAAAGGGGCTTCTGGAAGCCACGATGGACTGCCGCTATGCCGTGCACAACTCTGAAATCTCTTTCATCGTCGTTGGAACCCCCAGCACCAGGGAGGGGCATCTGAACCTGAATGATGTCTACGGCGTCGCCCGTCAGATCGGCGAAGCGCTGGCGGATAAGGATGCATTTCATATCGTGGCGATTCGCAGCACCGTTCTGCCGGGTACCAACGCAAAGGTCGGGGAAATCATCGCCGAAGTCTCCGGAAAGGTCCGCGGCAAGGACTTTGCGGTTGTCTCCAATCCGGAGTTTCTGCGGGAAGGCACAGCGGTTCAGGATTATATGACCCCGCCTCTGACCCTGATCGGAACGGACAGTGAAATCGCCGAGGCAAAATTCCGCGAGCTGTACAGGGATATACCGGGTGAGTTTGTATCTGTGGATATTGAAGTCGCGGAGATTATGAAATACGTCAACAACACCTATCATGGATTGAAAATCGTCTTTGCCAACGAGGTCGGCAACATCTGCAAGGCCCTCGGTATTGACAGCCACAAGGTAATGGAGGTATTCTGCAAGGACACGCAGCTGAACATCTCCCCTTACTATTTCAAGCCGGGGTTTGCGTATGGCGGTTCCTGCCTGTCCAAGGATTCCAAGGCGCTTTGCGCGCTGGCCCACGATTTGTATGTGGATGTGCCGGTGATCAACGCCATCAGCCGTTCCAATGAGCAGCAGAAGCAAAATGCCATTGATATCATTGAGAGCAAGGGAAAACGCAAGGTCGGCATTCTTGGCCTGAGCTTCAAGTCCGGCACGGACGATCTGCGCTGCAGCCCCATCGTGGAGGTGGCGCAGGCGCTGCTGGGTAAGGGCTACGAAATCCACATCTATGACAGGAACGTGCGTATCTCTCAGCTGACCGGGACAAACGCGGATTTTATCGCCGCCAAGCTTCCCCATCTGCATGAGACAATCACCGATGATCTGGATGCCGTGTGCGCACAATGTGATGTGCTGGTTGTCACCAACAAGGAAGCGGAATTTTCGGATATTCCTGCCAGATATCCTCATAAGGTCATCGTGGATCTGGTTCGTCAGTTCAAAGAACTGGATTACGATGGCAACTACGAGGGTATCAGCTGGGGCAACATCAACGTCAACCCGGCGCAGGATGCGGAACTTGCGCGTACTATGGCAAAAACTGAATTTTAACGGATGGTGACCGGGATATGGCAGATTTCGCGTGGCTGATTCGGCGTCTCAAAGCGATGAGCCTGCCGGAGGTGGCATGGCGGTTATCCCAGAAGCGGATTCAGAAAAAAGAAGCAAAACGGTTTCAGCCGCACAGGACTGCGGTGTGCGATGCGGTCTTTTATCCGGAATTGGCAGAGCTGAGCATCCACGCGGCCAGAATGTGCCTGAATCTTGCGAATGAAGAATACTCGCTGGGAACGGATATTCCGATTCTCGGCGGGTATTCCTATGCGGTCTATAAAACGCAGTGGAACGCCGGTTTTCAGACAGACAATACCTGGCCGGATACGTTCTCCCACCAGCTTTCCTATAAGCAGCGGGATGATATCGGCGACGCCAGGACAAACTGGGAGCTGAACCGGCATTTCCAGTTTGCCCTGCTTGCCAAGGATTACCGCGCCTCCGGCGATCAAAAATACCTGAACGAACTGCAGGACCTGTTCCGTGACTGGAACGAGAAAAATCCATTCCTCTGGGGCATTTCCTGGACAAGCGTTATGGAAGTCGCGATTCGATGCAGCAACTGGTGCTATGCTTACTGCTTTCTGGACGGGATGGAAGGCGCTGCGCCGCTTCAGGAATCCCTTCAGACCGGTATACGAAACATGACCGGTTATATTGCGGCGCATTATTCCCGCTACTCCTCTGCGAATAACCATCTGATCGTGGAGGCCTATGCCATCGGGCAGAGCGGTATTCTCTTTGATCACCAGCCCTGGATCCAGCTGGCGGTGACCATTCTCACCGAGCAGCTGCCGATACAGAATTACACGGATGGCGTCAACCGGGAGCTGTCCCTGCATTATCAGTCCTTTTACATGGAGGCAATGGGGCTGATGATGCGGCTGATGCAGAAAAACGGCATCGCAATTCCGCAGGAATGGAATGTCATGCTGGATAAAATGTGTACCTACATAGCAAACTGCATGGGCGCACATGGCGAAACGCTGGTCTTCGGCGACGATGATGAGGGAAAAATCCTGGACCTCCACGGTGGGCTGAATCACTATGCGTACGTACTTGGTATGTTCAGCTGTCTTCTGAAAAAGCGTTATCTCGACACAACGGCTGTGGATTGTGAGAACCTTTGCTGGCTGTTTTCCGCGGAGGAACTTGCCAATATGGACTCTGGGGAATTGTATCATGCTCCCCGGTATGTCTGTTATCAGGAAGGCGGAATCAGCATCCTTCGCAGCAAGGACAACCGGGTACTGCTTGGCGTGGATCATGGGGCCCTTGGGTTTGGAAGCATAGCCGCCCATGGACATGCGGACGCTCTGAGCTTTCAGCTGTATGCAGACGGAATTCCTGTCTTCACAGATCCCGGAACATACATTTACCACTGCGATCCGGAAAGCAGAAATGCTTATCGTAAAACCGAAAATCACAACACCGTGTGCATCAACGGAAAGGACCAGTCTCAGATGCTGGGGGCTTTTTTGTGGGGCAGAAAAGCAGAATGCACGTTGACCGCATTTGAAGAAAATGACGGATGTGTTGCCCTCACTGCACAGCACGACGGCTATGGGCCGATTCAGGTGAGCAGACGGTTTTCCTTTGACGGTGAGAGGCATCTGACAATATGGGATACCATTGCAGGCGCCTGCAGCGTAAAAGGGCACTTCGTTCTTGCCCCAGGCGCTGCTGTTGACAGCCTTTCCGATACACAGGCAGTTTTTCATATATCAGGCAAGACAGCGCTGCTGACCCTTTCCGCGGAAAATGGAAGCGCTGTTTGGAACAGCAAAACCATCCCCTGCTCAAGCGCCTATGGAATCCAGGAGGATACGATTGTTCTGTATTACGAAGAATCCTGCAGCTCCCATACCACCGTAAAAACAGACATTGTCCTTACCCTCTGACAGGCGCCGGCCGTCCGGC
>JBJDYM010000175.1:0-5689 GCA_051867315.1 Faecousia sp. | reverse complement strand
GCCTGGACGGACACGCCCACGGTCATGCTGCCGCTGCTGCAGGGAATGTTCTCAATGACGGGATTCTGCCAGACCACCCAGCCGTCCACCGTAAACGGCTGCTCATAACGCTTTCCGTCGGAGATGGCGTAGATGTACAGCTCGGCATCCTGGTTCATATTCCCGCCCTGGGCCTGAATGGAAAAGGTGTATTCTCCCTCCCGCAGGCCGGTAATCTCCTGTTCCGCAGTAAATTCCACCTTGTCGGCATTCCAGAAATGCAGGGAAATGCTGCCGGTATGGGCATCGGTGGCTTTGTTCTGAAAATCGGTGGTTGGCGCAGCCTCGGAAATGTGCCACATGGAGGTGTCCGCCTCCTCGAAGCTGTAGTTGTTTACATAATTCTCTTCCGCCACGTGGATGAAGCAGGTCACCTCCGCTCCCTCTGCCGCTCCCGTGACGCAATAGCTGCCGATCTCCGAGGCGGAGATCCCGGCCAGGTCCGCATTTTCGTCCCAGACTACCGCCACCTGCTCCACATTGCCGTTGTTGTAAATGGCCGGCACGGTTTCAGGGAGGATGATCGGATTATTTCGCTTTACTGTCACATACACCGGTTCCACGCTGTCAATTTTGGGGGCAACGCCGGTGCCCGTTCGGACATAGGAAAAGGTTTTCAGCGATTCCAGCGGATCACCGTTGGCATCAAACAGTGCCTGATTGTCACAGGCGCTGCCTCCGAAATAAACCCCTGCATCCTTGGGATCATAGTCGGCGGAATAGGAGCTGGCCCAGCCGGAGCCGTTTGCTTCCCAAAGGGCGCTTCTTTCCTTCCAGGTCTGCCCGGGGACGCTGATCCAGCCGGGCTCCCAATAGAACACGCCCACGGCGCTGTCTCCCAAATCCGCCATGACCTGAATCACATCGGAAAGCTCCCTGGCCTGGCCCTGGACGGTGAAGGGATAGGGCTTTTCATAGGTCAGCTGCTCCCCGATGGTATTTCCGTGGCCGTCGGTATCCTCCAGGGTATAGGCCCAGGAGGTCTCCGCCACCATCACCTTTTTCCCGCTTCGGTCAATCACCGCCTGAAGCTGCTGGGCAAGATTTTCCAAGGTGCCGTGCCAATAGGGGTAGTAGGAGGTGGCGAACACATCATAGTCCACGCCGTAGACCTCCAGGGTCGCGGCGATGGTCTTGTATTTTTCACTGTCAGGATTGGTGTAGTGCACCACAATCTGAATTCCGGGGTCCGTATCCCGGACGGCTTTGGCGGCGGAGGCCATCAGCGCATACTGCTTGGGGACGGCGGTCTCTCCGCAAAAGCCCTTCGTGGTTTCGTTGCCGATCTGCACCATGCCGACGGAAACGCCGGCATCCTGGATTTTTTGAATGCTTTCCGCCGTGTAGTCGTAGACGGCCTGTTCCTTTTCTTCCAGGGTCAGATTCTTCCAGGCCTTGGGGGCCTGCTGCTTGGACGGGTCCGCCCAGAAATCAGAATAGTGGAAATCCACCAGCAGGCCCATACCGTACCGGGCGGCCCGCCTGCCGATTTCGATGGCGGTCTCCACGGTGCAGTTACCGCCGCCATAGCCGTTTCCCTCCGCGTCAAACGGATCGTTCCAGACCCGGACGCGGACATAATTTACCCCCGCTTCGCTGAGAGTCTTCAGCATATCCTGGGGCACTCCCTCAAAATTTTTGTATACCACGCCGCTGGCCTCCTGGGAGAGCAGGCTGGATACATCCGCGCCCAGGAGAAAGTCCTGGGAAAGTCCCTCCACCCTGGGCACCAGGATGGTGGGCTCCTCCTTCCAGCCGGAGCCGCTGAGCGTCAGCAGCAGCGCCAGCAGAAGCGTCAAAAGCGTCGCTTTTTTCATGTCATCCACCCCTTCATTTTGTGATAAGATACGAGACAGCAGCCAGCGCCAGCAGATGCAGCGGGTACAGGCAGCAGAAGAGCAGCCGCTGCCGGGTCCGTCCCGGCTGCCCATTGTAACGCTTCAGCACAAAATTGGAAACGGGGCCGGTGATATACATCAGACTGATGAGACTGCTTAAAATCAATCTGACCCCGGGCTTTTCCCGCAGCAGATCGTAAACCGCCATCAGAAGGATCAGGCACAGGCCGAAGCCGCTTTTCATCAGGCCGCTCCAGAGAACCGCTGCCAGGACGATCAGTACCTGCACCCCCCGGCTGGCGGCAAACAGCCGCAGCCCATAGAGCATCACCAGCCCGATGACCAGAGAGAACAGCATGTTCTGGCTGGTCCAGTCGAACAGTTTTCCGCTCATGGCCAAATCATAGGGAATTTCGCTGAGGACGGCAAAGGCGGTCAAGCCCAGCAGGTCCCTGCGGTAATTCTCCGTATGCAGAAATTGCTCCACGGTCAAGAACGCGAACACCGGAACCGACAGGCCGCCCAGCAGCTGAAAAACCGCCGCCCAGCTGGACAGCAGCATCAAGTCCGGATTGTCCACCAGCAGCTCCCGCAACTGTACCGCAGAATACCGGCTGACATGGAGCATTCCGTTTTGAATCACCGACATGCTGATGGAATAAAACAGCAGGGTGATGCCGCCATACCACAGCAGCGTATCGGCATTCACCTCAATATGGGGCAGCCTGCGCCGGTCGCGAAGATCATTCATATTGTTCACCTCAAAAGTCGCGGATGGTTTTCAGCGCGGGCAGGGCGTTTCCGTCGTAGTCAAACAGGGCCTGGTTGGCCCATTCGTTGCCGCCGGGGCCCTGCTCCCCGGTGTAGGCCAGGGCGGCATCGGTGGCCCAGCCGCAGCCGGGGACGGGAATCCATGCCGGTTCCCAATAGACAAAGCCCTTCCCCCGGTTTTCCGGCACCCGGCAAATCACTTCCATCAAATCCTGCATGAATTCGCGCTGCCCCTCCGGGGTCATGGGATAAGGGACTTTTGCGGCCAGGGCAGACTTTGCCGCCATGCCCTTGCGCTGCTGCGGGGCCAATTGTTCATAACGGGCGTAATCCTCCAGGGTAAAGCCCATGGATACCTCCGCCACGATCATGTCCTTGCGGTAGCGCAGGGCAAGATCGTTCATATTGTTTCCAAGGTCCTCCAGCGTACCGTGCCAGAAGGGATAGTAGCTAAGGCCGATGCAATCGAAATCCAGGCCGCCCGCGGCAAAGTAGCGGTCGAACCAGGTGCGGTACAGCTCGTTGTTGCCGCCGTTGTCCAGGTGGAGCATGATTTTCGCGCCGGGCGCCGCCTGCCGGACCGCCCGGATGCCCGCATTCAGAAACAATGCAATATTCTCAAAATTGGGAACCTTTCCATAGGGCCACAGCAGTCCGTTGGTCAGCTCGTTGCCCACCGCCACGATTTCGGGGAGCAGTGCCTCCCCGGAAAGCCGGGTTAAAACGGCCCCCGTGTATTCAAGCACCGCCTGCTCCAGCTCCCCGGGGGACATCCCCTGCCAGACCTTCGGAATGGTCTGCTTGCCGGGGTCCGCCCAGAAATCGCTGTAGTGGAAATCCAATATCCAGCCGACGCCGGCCCTTTTCAGCCGCTTCGCCATTTGGATGGTCTTTTCCAGGTCGTTGGTGCCCGCGCCGTAGGGCTGTCCCTCCCGGCCGTAGGGATCATTCCACAGCCGCAGCCGGACCAAATTCATGCCATACCCTTTCAGAATTTCAACGGCGTCCTTCTGCTGCCCACCGTCAAAAAATTTGCCGCCGCAGCGCTCCACCTCGATCAGCGTCGAAAGGTCCATTCCCTTGATAAAATCACCCATGAATTCAGCCTCCGTACCAAAAAGAAATCGTGTTGTTTCGCGATTTCCCTGCACCCGTAGGGGCGGCGGTCAGCCGCCAGCCAAGTTACGGGCCTGCGTGTTTCGTTGAATGGTAAAATGATCAGCATTGTACGAATTCGCCCAACAAAAGTGCAGGATTGTTGGATCGTACTGCGCGGGAGGATGATATCCTCCCTACAGCTGGTGCGGTTGTGACCGGATCTGGTTCCAATCAATCAACCGATGGCGCAATAAACAACAATTTGCCGATTTGGAGGGGCACAGCCCCTCCAAATTGGCAACTCAGCTTTACTCGGAAAAATCCTCGAAATCGGCAAAGCGCTTCATCATGTCCTTATAGCGGACACGGGCCAGCTGGTTCATTTCCAGCACCTTTTCCTCGGTGCCGGTGAACTGGCAGCGCAGGCAATAGTACTCCCCTTTTTGGGCGTCGAAGAACATGTCAATGTCCAGATCCCGGAGGAAGCAGGAAGGGCAGCGGTAGTTCAGTCTGCCTTTTGTAGCTTGAGCCATGTGGTGAAGACCTCCTTTTCCTTTAGGCTTCCGGTATAACCCAGGGTAAACATGGGGCTGAAGGCATAGCCTTCTTTGATGTAGCCTTTTTTGTCCCTGCCCGCGCAGGTCATGGAAACCCGGGTGTCGATGGGGGGCAGCTTGCAGAACACTTCACCGGCATTGGCGGCGGAAAGCTCCCGGCACTTGTACTCGTAGGGAATGACCTCAGCGTCCACGCCCAGGGTCAGGCTGGTCATGTCCTCGGCATACTCGGTGGTGCCGTAGCAGCCCACCATGTACTCATTGATCGTGACCTCCGCACCGGGATCGGTCATTTCGAGAATATGCCTGTCGATCTGAATGCTGCTCTCGCCCTCGGCAAAGGTGATCACCGTCTGCAGCTTCACGGTCAGATCGGAGAACGCAATCTCCACGGGGTCCAGGGTCAGAATCCGGTTCTTGCCCTCCTGGGAGAAATGGGCCTTGGTACGGCACAGGCACAGGTCAACCTCTTCTCCGTTATGGCAGATTTTGGCGCTTCGGATGGTGCCCTCTCCGGCATAGTGGGTGAAGTAACCGGCCCGGTACTTCTCCTGCATCAGGAAGGGATAGCTGGCATCCTGCACATGGGGGGTGCCGATGCCCACAGGCCAGTTAAGCTTTGCCACATAGGGCCGCAGATCGAAAATGGCGCCGCCCTGGTCCATATTCACGCCCGCCCGCATATAGGGGTCGCAGTACCAGAACAGCTGCTTGTTGCTGCCGTAGAGGATGTCCCGCCACAGGGCGCACTCCGGCTCGGTGTAGGTTTTCTTCTGACGGTAGTAGTCGGCAAACTCGGACATGGTCATGTCCACGAGCTTTCCTTCCTTTTTCAGCTCACCGTAGTAGGCGCAGCCATCCCAGTAGGACTTTTTCAGCAGCTCATAGGGAGCCTCCCAGCGGCCCATCTTGTTCATCCAGCCGGGGCCCACGAACATCATGTTGTAGGCGTAGCCGTTGTTGAACTTGGCCAGGCTCCGGTACTGGTCGATCAGGTTGTAAAGGTAGGGGTATTCCCAGGTCTCGGTGTCATAGATCATGCCCCGCAGGACGTTCTGGGGATGGGTGCCGAAATTGGAGCCGTTGCCGTCGTAGCAGGCCAGCAGGTCCCGGCTCAGGTGGGGAATGGCCACAATGCCGGAGTCCTCCTCTTCATTGGCAGCGGGGGCGTGGGTATTCTGCCTGGAGGGAATCCAGGGAGCCCAGGGGCCGCCGTCCATGAAGGTGTACCAGGAATTGTTGCAGGTGTGGTAGGCCTTGGGGCCCTCCTCCCAGCAGGTGGCCACCGCGCACTTGACGGAAGGGTACTCCGCTTTGATGAAGTTAATTAAATCCGCGTCCATGTAGTACGAGCCCGTGGATTCGGGATAGAAGCCGAACCGCTCA
>JBJDYM010000174.1:0-5691 GCA_051867315.1 Faecousia sp. | reverse complement strand
TCTGGGGTGAGATGCTGGAGCTGAAGGTATTTTTCCTTCTGACCTTTGGGTCTTTGCTGTTCAATCTGATGATCAGCGGCATTGCTTACTTTGCCACCTGCGTGTTTAACTCTTCTGCCATGGCAACCTCGATGGGAACCGGCCTGCCGCTGGCATTTTTCTTGCTTCATATTGTCGCTACCTTCTTTGGCAGCAACAAGCTGCTGAGCTACTGCAAGTATTTTACCATCAATTCCCTGTACAGCCCATCCGATATCATTGCATGCAATTCCAACATGGTGGTGCAATTCCTGGTGATGTTTGCTGTAGCTGTAGTGCTGTTCCTTGCTGGGATGATTGTATTCCAAAAGAAGGATCTGCCGCTGTAACGAAAAAAGACGCGATAAAGCCCACCTGTATTCCAAATGATATGGGTGGGCTTCATTATGACTATAAAGAAGGACGGTACGGCGATGCTGGTCAGGATGAAAAAGTTATGGAATCAAGTACGGCTGCCGTTTTGGGGGGCGATTTGGATGATGCCTGTCTTCGCAAGTATTTTATTTATTCACAAGAACAGCCGTGCCGGATATCCCGGTTTCCTGATTTACTTCGCGGCAATGATTGCTTTTGCTAAAATTGGGACCTCTATTTCTAATATAAAAACACCGCTTATCTGTATCCTGTACAAATAAGCGGTATTTTTGTCTCAGTACCGAATCACAACATTCAGTGCCTGATCCACTTGAGAAGCTTTTTCAATGGCCTGGGGGAGCTGCTCCCAGGGGTATTCATGGGTGATGATGGACGCGATGTTCCACTTGCCGTTGGCCATGATGGTCATGACGTCCTTCACATCCTCGGGGAAGTACCCGCCGGAGCCGATGAGGGCGTGCTGAGAATAGGTCATGGACAGCACATCCACAGGCCGCTTTCCGGCCAGAACAGCCACCACTACCATGCGGCTCTCGATTTTGCCAATGGACTGGTACAGCTCCAGAATGGACTCCGCACCGGCAGCGTCGATATAGATATCCACATCCGCCGTGGGGCCAAACCGGGAAGGCGCGGTGCCAAAGCAATCGATTGCCTTGGTTTTCAGGTCCTCCCGGCTGTTGTTGCATATTGCAAAGCCCAGATTGTTTGCCTTTTCCAGTCGGAAATCAGAATGGTCACAGACCATGACCTGGCTGCAGCCGAAGTACTTCAGGGCAATGGCAGCGGCAATGCCGATGGTCCCGGCGCCGAACACGATGGCCTTTTCTCCCGGTTTCGGGAAGGAACGTCTGGCGGCCCGGCAGCCTACGGTAAAAGGCTCAATCAGGCTGGCAACCTTGGAGGAAATCGCCTCCGGCACCGCATAGATCTGCTTGTTCCACTGGGCATTGGGGATCAGAACGAACTCTGAAAATCCACCCACAGTCCCGGCACGCCTGGGGTCTCCCTTTGCCAGCAGAGGGTACGGATAGACCCGGTCTCCTACCTGGATATCCTTCACATCCTTGCCAACCTGGACCACCTGAGAGACCATCTCATGTCCAAATTCACCGCCCACCGTGACCCGATGTCCGGTGTTGGGGCCATGGTTGTAGACAGCCACATCCGTGCCGCAGATACTGGCATAGAGGTTGCGCACCACGATGTCGTTGTCCCCGGCCACCGGGGTTTCCAACTGGGCAAGCTGAATCTGCTTTTGTCCCAAATAAAGGGCAGCTCTCATACTGCATCTCCTTTTTACACCAAACTTGTTTTCTGCAATACCATGTTGCTGACCGCACCCAGGCCAACGCTGAACAAAGCACCGCCGATCAGGCACATCATAACATTTCCGATTCCGGAATTCAAGGGTGTCAGCATGGGGATCATCATGAAGAACAACATGCCGATGCAGAAGGCCCCCACCATGGAAAGCCACAATTTCTGCTTGCCTACCACACTCAGAGCTACATAGATGGGAACAAAGACCGCCATCAGGAGCGCCTTCGACACCAGGCACATGATGATACCATTGACTCCCGCAGCTCCTGCATCAAAGGACAACCCTGCCACAGCGCCTCCGATCACAGCTCCCACCAGAAAGGCAAGAACCATAAAAACGCCTCCGACAAATCCCACCAGGGTTTTGGAAATGACATAGTCGGTTTTCTTCGATCGAACCGCAAAGAGATTTTTCGCGTATCCGCTGCGGAAATCATCGGCCACAAAGATACAGACCAAAACGGCTGCCAGGAAGAAAAGCAGATTGATATTGCACATGCTGAGCATATCCGTACTGATTCCGGAGCCTTCCCCATTGATGGACTCTACCACCTGCCAGGTGTTGGTGTAGGGCTCCACTTCGACGACGGTTTCCACGCCTGTTCTCGGATCAACTCTCGTTGTGCCGCTTACCGTCGTGGTCATTACCAGCACCAAAACAGGGATCACCATAGCAGTGCCGATCAGGATATACAGCAGGGGCGTCCGGAACATTCTCCGGAAGTCCACCGCCAACATGCTTTTCAGCCTCTTGCCAAAGCTGTTATGCTCAAATTTCATTTTCGCCGCCTTTTCCATGTTATCTGCCCTCCTTTTCCTTCATCAGGTCGATATAGTATTCTTCCAGGCCAATCTTATCCGTCTTGATTTCACCCACCAGAATGCCGTTTTCATACAGATAAGTGACGATCTCTTCCGGGCTGCCCGCATCATACACGCGCAGATATCCGCTCTCGTCTTCTTCCACCCGGGAATACTTGCAGGAAAGCAGCGCTTTGGCACGGTTCATCTCTCTCGTCTGGAGGGCTACATAGGTACGGCAGCCGGCATCCAGCTCCTGGGCGGTCATCTCCTTGATCATTTTGCCGCCCCGGACGATGCCGTAATGGGTGGCGATCTTTTCCAGTTCCCCCAGAATATGAGAGGAGATCACAACGGTACACTGGTAATTCTGCGTCAGATCCACCAGAATTTCCCGCATGATCCGCATGCCGTCGGCGTCCAGTCCGTTGATGGGTTCGTCCAGCACCAGCAGAGTCGGATGTCCCAGCAGCGCCATGGCAATGCCCACGCGCTGCTTCATGCCGAGAGAGCAGTTTTTATACTTGTTCCCGGCTGCGCCCTCCATTCGGACCATCCTGAGGACTTTCCTGACCTCCGTCCCGGCATTGGGAATGCTTAAATTGGAAGCCTGGAGCATCATGTTATCCCACACGCTGAGATTCGGGAAGCAGCCGGGGGCTTCGATCAAAACGCCCACCTTTGCCCGTACATCCGCGTCCGTGTAATCCTTCCCGAAGAGCTTGATGGTGCCGCCGCTGGGGACGAGAAGGCCGCAGATCAATTTTTCTGTGGTGGACTTGCCGCTTCCGTTTTCACCGATGAAGCCGTAGATCGCGCCCATGGGGACGGTCATATCCAGACCTTTCAGCGCCTGCTTCTGGCCGAAGTTCTTTGTTAATCCTTTGATCTCAATCGCATTCATTTTGACCGCCTCCTTTAATACACATCGCACTTGGAGAGGATGCATGTCCCAAGCACATTATAGATAACCGCCCACGCCACGGAAGCAGCCAGGCAGACAAGCAGCGTTACAATGTTGCTGGAAAGGCACGCATAGACAGAAGAACCATACAGGAAGATATTGAGGATCGGGGAATCCCCAACGATCATGCCCGCACCGATGATCAGAATACCGGTGCCGAAGAAGAAAGAAGACGCAATGGAAATCCCAAAATATCTCCGGAAAATGACGTTGAGGAAGGTATACAGGCTGGCCCAGCCCAGACTCATGATCATTTTGCTGAGGATGGCAAGAATGAGCGAGCCCACATTCACCTCAAAGGAGGTTCCGGCCAGGAATCCGGCAACGACACCGCCCAGCGTGTAAGTAACGCACATACAGGCCATGGCAAAGGCACAGGAGATGGTCTTGGACAGCATATAGTCCTGCTTCTTGGCGTGGGTGGTGAACAGCTGCTTGACATAGCCGCTCTTATAGTCGTGTCCGATGAAGATGGAGACCATAATGCCGCCGAAGATGAAGACCATGTTCATGTTGGCGTACTGGCCCATATCGGAAACGGCATAAATCGGCGTATTGGCCGCAATAATGTTCCAGGTGTTGGTGTACAGCGGTTCCACACCCTCGGCGCTGCCGGAGGTTCCCAGAATCAGCGCGGGAATCAGCGCAGCGATGGCCAGAAAGATATAATACATCGGCGTATGGAACAGACGGTAAAAGTCAACGCCCAGCATGCCTTTCAGCCGCTTCCCGAAACTGGGAGATTCAAATGTTAATTCCCGGGCCATCTTATTCCGCCTCCTTTTTGCTCATCAGTTCCACATAGTATTCTTCCAGGCCGATCTTGTTCTTTCGGATCTCACTGACCACATGACCGCTTTTCAGCAGGTATTCCACAATCCCTTCGGTATCGTCCACGTCGTAGACCCGCAGATATCCGTCCTCTTCCCGGACATCGGCGTATTTTTCCCGCAGGACACTCTTTGCGCCCTTCATGTCCCTGGTTTTGATGGAAACGAATACACGGGCCCGGCTGTCCATTTCTTTCGCGGAAATCTCCTGAATCATCCTGCCCTGGCGGAGAATGCCATAGTGGGTGGCAATCTTCTCCAGCTCCCCGAGGATATGGGAGGAGATCAGAACGGTACAATGATAGTTCTGGGTGATATCCACCAGAATCTCCCGCATGATCCGCATACCGTCGGTATCCAGCCCGTTGATGGGCTCATCCAGAATCAGCAGGGCCGGATCGCCAAGCAGGGCCATGGCGATACCGATGCGCTGCTTCATACCTAAAGAGCAGCTCTTGAACTTGATCTTGGCGGAGTCCTCCATGCGGACGATTTGCAGCACCCGGTTGATCTCATCGGCAGGATGCTCCAGCCCTAAGTTGATGGCCTGCATCATCAGGTTGTCCCAGACGCTGGAGTTGGGGAAACAGCCTGCGTTTTCAATCAGGGCACCCACCCGAACCCGAACACCGGGGTCCGTGTAATCCTTACCGAACAGCTTGATCTCGCCGCCGTCCGGGACCAGATGGCCGCAGATCAGCTTTTCAGTGGTGGACTTGCCGGAACCGTTTTCTCCGATGAAGCCGTAGATCGCGCCGACGGGAACCGTCATATTCAGATGATCCACAGCATACAATCCGCGAAAACTTTTTGAAAGGTTTCTGATTTCAATGGCGTTCAATTACTACATCTCCTTTTTTCGTTTGATGCTCTCGCATAAAAGCCTGCCTACGTGCTTTTTGCATCACGCAGGCAGGAGTGTTGATGGATTACCGCTTCCGCTCCTTCGAGATAATCACGCCACCGCCAATAACAGCGGTAAGTGCAGCACCGATACTGATGATCCATTTCAGCATTTTCGTTTTCCTCCTTTTCAAATATCAATTTTGGAACACGGAAACAGTTTATTTTTCTGTACTGTCCAGCAGGCTATGGGGCTTTTCGCAGACGGTATACAGCTCGTCGTACTTCTGATCGATCAGCGGCGTGACCTGGGCGGCCTTTTTCCTCCCAATGCTCCGATATTTTGGAAGCAATTTTCTATTCGCTACCTTAAACGATGTCCATACTATACAGTCTCTTTGTTTATCGAGTGCTTAAATTTTGTTTACGAAATATTAAAAGGAGCTTTTCTCGCTCGCTATTAGGGAAGCTCTGATTCAATCGGCAAGAGCTGACGGCGAGGGATTTTGGCTCAGC
>JBJDYM010000173.1:0-1741 GCA_051867315.1 Faecousia sp. | reverse complement strand
TTCAGGTCAGCAATCAGGTGTGAGAGGGTGGTATAGTAAACCACCATACCGGCATCCAGCGCCTTGAGCGCCAAGCCAACAGCCAGGTGGGTCTTGCCCACACCGGGCGGCCCCAGCAGGATGACATTTTCATCTCTGGCTACAAACGCCAGCGTACCAAGCTCCTCAATCTGGCGTTTGTCAATACTGGGCTGGAAAGCAAAATCAAAGTCCTCCAGACCCTTGCGGTGTGGCAGCCTTGCCAGTTTCAGACGGGTTTCCCGGCTCTTTCTCTGGCGTTCCTGCTGTTCAGAAGAAAGCAGTTCATTGAGAAATTGTACATAGGTCTGCTGAGCGTGGAGAGACTGCTCCAGCTGGGCATCCAGCAGCTGCGCCGCCGTATTCAACCCCATCTGCTCCAAAAGTGCTCTGGCGTGTTCCAGTTCAACCATGCGCCGAACCTCCCAACAGACAGTCATAGAAGTTCAAGGGACGCACTTCCACCTGGACATCCTGCTGCTGGGCTGCCGGATACGGTGTGGCAATCCCTTTGCGTTCCGCCAGGCCTTTGTACTGCCCGGGAAGCCAGATAATTTTTCCGGTATGGTACTGGACTTGGTGTTTTGCCAGAAGCATTTCGCCGTAATAGATCTCCAGGTGTCCGTTGCACAGCCGGACCTGTACTTCTTTGCCGCTGTACTGCCACGGCACGCCATAACGGATCCCGTCAAAGCTCACCAGTCCTTCTCTGGTCACAGTGCGCCTCTCCCAGCGGTAGCGGTCCTGGAGCTCCTGGGTAGGCAACGGAAGGAGTTCTTCTGTGGCCAGTACCTGCAAAGGAATTTTCCCGGTGGTGCCGTGAGGCTTGGAATCCACAGCTTTGCACCAGAGCAGTGCCTGCCGGTTCAGATCCTCCAAGTCGGTGAAACTGCGGCCGGGGAAGAAGTTTTCTTTTACATACCGGACCAGACGCTCTACTTTACCCTTGGTCTGCGGCATCCTTACCCGGCAAACCTTTGGGACAAAGCCCATCTCTACTGCGAAGTCGGCAAATTGCGTGTTCCAAATCACCTTGCCGGCCTCACGCCCTGCAACCACCGTCTTCATGTTGTCGGTGAGTACCTCCTTGGGTACGCCGCCGAAATACAGAAAAGCGTTCAGCATACACCGTTCCATGCTGCGCAGGTCACAGCGGCTCACAAACTCGATGTACTTGGCACGGGAATGTCCCAATATCATTACGAAAACAGCGACTTTGTGCAGTAAACCGTTTGGGTCCAGGTACTGACAAATTCCCCAATCCATCTGCGCTTGCTTGCCGCTGGGCGTCTCATAGCGCCGTACCGCAGGCGCAGATTTCGCCGGCCGGTACGGGTGAACATATTCTTTCAGGATACTCATCCCGCCGTCATACCCCATCGCCCGCAGCCGCTCCATCAGCACCACACAGTTGAAGACGCCTTGTCGCATCCAACCATCCAACTGTGCCTTGTAAGGGTCCAGTTTCGAGCCTTTCTTTACCCCCTTCAGCCCATGAGGCTGCGCTGGCTGCGTCATGTATTTCCAGGCGGTGTTTTTGGATACCCCAATTTCCTGGCCGATTGCGTATGCACTCTTGCCTTTTCCCGCTAAGTCTTTTATCATAAGTATCAGCCCACTCCTAATCATTCGGCCATCTCCCTTAAAAGTATTCGACACACTTTTAAGATAGCCGGTCTTTAGGCGTGGGTCAATTTTTGTCCGGCGTTTGAGGTCTATTATA
>JBJDYM010000172.1:0-20952 GCA_051867315.1 Faecousia sp. | reverse complement strand
TTAGGCTCTTTGCATCTTAGTCTTGGCGGGCTGATGCAAGGGGCTTTTCTTATGCGGTGATTGGCTGCACCTGAGACAGGCCGAAATAGGAAGTCTTGCGGGTGCCGTTCTTGGTTGATTGGTCTGCGATGACTGCCTGATACAGAGCCTTGCTTTCGTGCCGGACTTCATAGCCCAGCTCCTTCCAGCCGTACCAGGTGTGGGTTTCCTCGGTGATCCCGGCTGCGTCTTTTGCGGCGTTGTGGGTCTTGGCATTGGCCCACGCCATTCTCAGGGCCACGGAGAAGGAAGCAACTCCCTTCCGGAAGATGCCCCATGCAGCCCTCATGATGCTGCTCAGATTGTACTTGCTCATGTGATTACCTCCTGCTTTTTGTTTTTCGCCGTCTCTCCGGCTGCCTCCGCTCCTTTGTGTTTGTCGATACATTGGGTTACAACAGGCGGTGTTGAAATTGGCTCCCAACTCTTTATGGCTATATTATATATTGTCGACACTATAAAATCAAGATGGGATAATGCACAAATATACTGTCGACATTATATGCATTATTCTATATTGACGACACTAGATTTATGTGCTATAATACAGGTACGGTGGAGGAGGTGACCTTGTACGAAGGTCGCCGCCACACTTTGTCCTGAAGGAGGTTGCACTCATGGCTATTTCCAAAGCACAACAGCGGGCAACGGCAAACTATGTAAAAAAGGCTTATGATCGGATCGAGGTCAAGGTGGCAAAGGGCAGAAAAGAGATTATCCAGGCTCATGCCGACAAGCTTGATGGTGGCAGCCTTAACGCCTTTATCAATCGAGCGATCAACGAAACCATTGAGCGGGACAACACTGGGGAGGTCGCGGAATGAAAATTTATACCATTATTGGCGGTGTCAACGGTGTGGGGAAATCCAGCTTTACCGGCGTTCTGAAGGAGCGCAGCACAGACCTGGGCGTGATCGTTGACGTGGACAAGATCACCGCCGAGCTGGGCGGGGATGCCCTGGCAGGTGGCAAGGCTGCCTTGCGGAAGATCAATGAGTGCATCGACAAGGGCATTTCCTTCACCCAGGAAACCACCCTTTCCGGGCGAAAGACGGAAGCCACAGCGAAACAGGTCAGGGATTTAGGCTATCACGTCCGGCTGTTCTATATTGGTCTGGACAGCGCAGAGGAAAGCCTGTCCCGCATTGCTAACCGGGTAAAGCGTGGTGGGCATGACATTCCCCATGATGATGTCGTTCGCCGCTATGCAGGCCGCTGGGAGGCTGTGGCGAAGGTCCTCCCATACTGTGATGAAGCGGAGTTTTACGACAACGACAATGGCTTTGTGCTGGTGGCGGAGTACCGCAACGGGGAGCTTCGTACCGTAGGCAGCCGCCACCCTCAGTGGCTCAATGATCTGCTGGGGTACCTGAACGCATAACCACCCCGATAGCCACAGTGTAGCGGCGCAGGAGAAAGCCTGAACACCATTATCAATAGGGCAATCAATGAGACAATGGAGTGGGATAATGCCAACGTAATGAAGTAGGCAGAAAAGATACTTAACCGCAGTAAAGCGTAATAAAACACCGCTCCAGCCCACAGGAACATAGAAGAGTTTTCTTCATTTTGGAGGGAAAATCCATGAAAATATCCTGCAGCTATTCTAAAAATATGGATAAATTCCTTCAAAGAGTAGTTGATTACACTGTTGATAACTATGCCTTTGATCTGGACATATCAGCGCTTAAATCAATCCAGTTAATCCAAAGCAGCCAATTACATTACCCTACTGATGGGAGAACGTGCAATAGAGGGACAGAAATTTTCGTTACGTCCCGGTTGTATGAATTGCTGCCGTCTCTTGAAATAGACAAATTATCCGACAACATAAATTTTAAGTGTATAGTTAACACGCTGTATCACGAGATGGGTCATGTAAATGATTGGAAGAAGATGCCTAGTCTGTATATGGCTGTAGAGCGAGCAGACAATATAAAGCATGCATGGCCCGCTTTGTTTTGGTTAGAATATGTCTCTGAAAAAAGGAGTTGTTCCGCAAACCTTGTATCATATACAGATTTTTGCAGTTCCTTTGTGAAGAGAGCGTGGAAAGCCAATCAGTTCGACTTTCAATTTGCAAATGAGACAAATTTCTTTTATTTAACAAAAGTGTTATCATATTTTATGGCAAGAACTATAAACTATTGCGATAGAAATGCTTATCTTGAAGTATGCAAGAACGAATTGCTTAAGCAACTCATTTCCGATGTAGATTCAGAAATATCGAAGCTGGAGAAGCTCCCTTTGTTTGATGATCCTGATAAGCTAGAACCATTGTATAAAATATTGGATAATTATCTTTCTGAATTTTGCAAAAGGTTTGCGTAAAGACCGGCAGTGCCGCAGAATGCCATTGACAGGCATTATACGGGCGCCCTGAAACGGAGCATAGGGGTAACCGGCTGCAAAGAAAATGCCCCAGGCTTATTGCCTGGAGCATTGACAATCCGCCACAGTGGCGGTATAATAAGCATAGAAAAGGGCGCTGCGACAAGCGGTTAGCCCGGTGAGTTTAGAAGTTCAAGACAAAAGCCTTGAAACCGTCACTTGGCCGAGTGGCGGTTTCTGCTTTTTACCCTGATCGTCACAGTCCATCGCAGGATGTGAAAGGTCAATGTAATTGGCATGGCCATCACCCCCTTTCGGGTGGTGTGGCTAACCGCCTGCCGTTGTGCAGCGCCCAGCGATACCATGAAGATACCGCCATTGACAGCATAGCACACCATTCGGCAAAAATCAATAAGTTGATAGCAATCTAATCCCGTTTGTTATCGCTTAGAAAAAAACCATACAAAACCCATACCGACAGCAAAAAAACCATACCAACAAGGCACAACAGCATACATCAAGAAATGATAAGCAGAACGGAAAAAGCATTGTGTTTCAACATGTTTTAAGAATAAGATACGATAAGCTACAATAAGAAAAAACAGCATAAAAAGAATTGGTAAGGATGAGGTCGCCAGTTCAAATCTGGCTAGCAGTTCCAACATTTAGCCACTCAAATTGAAAGATTTTAGTGGTTTTTTATTTGTTTTAGATAACTTTCTGCATGACTTTGGGCATTCCCAGAAAATACCCCCTTATCTCCTAAATTCTCCCCAAATTATCCAACGCTACTTAAATCCTAAACTCTGCAAGCATTATCCTATACAGAACATTTATTTCGAAATAGTACAGATTATTCGCAGAAACCCGGAATATACAGAACAATTTTCAGTGAGTTTTCTGAAAATGTATATGCTAAATACCTATACAGATTTTTAATGAATGTATGCGACAAATTGTTTTCAAAACCGTTGATTTCTTGGATGATCTTCCAATATCACCATTGAAATTGTTCTATATTTACTGGTGTATAGGATAATTTTGCGCAGAATTTAGGATTCAGTAAAATCAGTCAGACCGCATCCCTTTATACCACTTTTTGAGGTCTGATGATCGGCAGAAAAATCACAATGAAAGGCCACTTTCCCAGATTGACAAATACGCACAATCGAGCTATACTACATTTAAAGCAGTGTTACAATGTTTAAGGTGTTGCAACCTTAAAAAGGGGTACATCATGAAAACTTGGAAGCTGGTATCCGGTATTTTATCAATCGTTCTTTTTATTTTTGTTGCATTCCAGTCCTGTGCAGCCGGAATCTATAATTCTCTTTCTGAAAATGCAGAAGTCAGCGGTACTGCTGGAATCATTCTTTCCATTTGTATGCTTACAAGTGGTATTGTATCCATTTGCTCTAGGAAGGGCAGCCATGGTGGAAATATTGCCATGGTTATTCTCTATGGGCTCGCCGCTCTGGTTGGATTTGCAAATGTAGGCTCCTTCTCTGACCTGAACATCTGGGCAAGCTGGTGCGCAATCTGTGCGGTCGTCGCAATTGTTGGCATTTTCAAAAAAACAGCGTAACAGCAGAAGTGTTTGCGTTTTCATTACGTTCCAGGATGTAACTTGCCAATATCTTATGACGAAAGGAATGAATCCCATGCTGAAAAAAATCGTTTGTCTCATAATTGCCGTGATGCTGTGCCTCCCCGTTTATGCCTGCGCAGAAGACTATTCCTCCCTAAGCACAGAGGACCTTTATACCATGATTGATCAAGCGAAGGCGGAGCTTTTAAAGCGGGAACTGATAGGAGCCGAAAAGGCCGTAATTATTGATGCCGATGGCATTTCCATCATTCTGACCGGTGACATCTCCCTCACCTCCTCCTATGATGGGTCCATGAAGCTGTCGCTTGGAATCCTCGTCATTAATTCTTCTGACACGGAAGTAGGCGTATCTGTTGATGAGCTTTACGTAAATGGATGGGAAGAGAGCACCCTTTCCACTTTCTCACTCGCCCCCGGAAAAAAGGCAAAAGATGTACTTGAAATGTACCACGTTGATGAGGATGCAGATTTATCATCTCTTGACGAGCTGGAAGCAATCGAGTTCCATTGCCACACATACGATCCAAGTTCTTACCGTACCTTATCGGATGACATTGTAACCACAGTTCAGTTCTAGTATTTCCGCTCAATCTTTACTGCCTCTGAAATCTTTGGATTTCAGAGGTTTTCTTTTTCTATCTTGAAAAATTGTGTGCCGGGAGGTTCAGATTTTCCAGTTCTTGTTTTCTGTTTGTTTTGTACCCCAAAGGGAAAGGACAAAGGCTTTCTTTTCCAAATTTTTTTGATTTTTCTACACAGATGGGATACGATAATCCTGCAATACAAACTGCATACACTCTCTATTTTGTTATTCCCTGCGGCGCGCAAAAGCTTAGTTGCAGCAAACGGAGTCATGCATTTTTCGGTACCTCTCCAAAGGAGAAATGCATCGATAAACCGTTGTTCTGCTCAAATCACAGCCCCTTGCCAACTCGGACACATGGAGTTGCCCTTTCTTATAGGCGGAATCGTGGCGGAAGAAGGAACGCGGGAATGCTGTCTGCCGGGCCATCAGTGAAACCATGGAGCGTGACAGCGCAAATAAAACTCCCGCCACGGTGGCGGGAGCATTGACAAAATGGAGAATTTCGGGTATAGCGTAACGAGGGTGCTGCCGGTAGATGGTTCCCCCTGGGGCACTTGCAAAAAAAGTAACCGTGATCTGGGGAGATTGGGCGGTTACTTCTTTGTTTTTGTCTATCCTGTTTGACCAGGGCGATAGAACATACAAAAGGCTCAGTCCATGTAATCATTGCATTTCATATTCCTCACTCTTCATCCGTATCCTCATCAAATGAGTAATCATTCAATTCCTGAAAATCCAGGAATTCGGCCAGTGTCATATTGAAAGCCAGTGCGATTTTGTGAAGGGTTTTTACTCTGGGGTTTCTGGTCAGCCCGCGGACGATGTTGTCCAGCGTAGACTGCTTCACATCGCTCATCGTTGCCAGACGATTGATCGCGATTCCCCGCTGTTTGCATAGTTCCCGGATTCGTTTTACATAAATTTCTGAATATTCCATTCTTGCTCACCCTGTCATCATCTTTACCCATTTACGGGTTGATATGATGATACCAGCAGAAATAGGAACATTTACCCGAATACGGGTTGACTGTAAAAAGAAATGCCCCTACAATGAGTATACCCGAATACGGGTAATTCATTAAGGGGGGATCGTCGTGAAAAGCTGTTTTTTATTCGGTCACAGGGACGCACCATTTGAGATACAGCCCCACATTGAGGAAGCGATAGAGCGGTTTTATCGGCAATACGGGATACGTCAGTTCTTTGTCGGGAGCTATGGCGCATTTGACAGCATGGCAGCCTCAGCAGTGAAGGCCGCAAAGAAACGGCATAGCGATATGGAGCTTTATCTGCTGCTCCCCTACCATCCGGCACAGCGACCAATTGCCGTGCCGGAGGGCTTTGACAACACTTTCTATCCACCATTGGAAGGAGTACCCCGCCGATATGCCATTGTGAAAGCAAATCAGTATATGGTGGAATCCAGCGATTCGGTCATTTGCTTTGTGTCTCATTTTGGGAATGCACGTAACCTGCTGGAATGCGCCAAAAAGAGAGCGCGCAAAGGGTTGCTGGTTGTGGAAAACCTGGGTGAGCTATTACCTTGATTCAGCATTCAGACAAATTGGTATTTAACGCCCCCTTGGCTCCCCCTCTGGGGTAGCTGCCGAGAAAAGCGAGGCTGAGAGGGTGTCGCCGGTTCGGAGGAACAGAGCCCCAGAAATCGGAACATTGTGCCACTTATGCGACGACACCCCACCCGACCTCGCTTTTCTCGGCCACAGAGGGGAGGGCAAGGACCCCACAAATAACAATTGATCCACCACTGGATTTTCTGTGGACATACAGGCGAAATGGTGGTATAATAGTAAGATAATAGGCATAGAATGGCTTCCCAAGCCAGAAGAAGGAGAATAAGCTTATGTCCGCATTTTCCGGCGCAACACTGATGATCACCGGCGGGACCGGTTCCTTTGGCAATACCGTTTTGAAGCATTTTCTGGACACCGACATCGGCCAGATCCGCATCTTCTCCCGGGATGAGAAGAAGCAGGACGACATGCGTCACCAGCTCCAGGCCACCCACCCCGAGGGTGCCAAGAAGGTCAAATTCTATGTGGGCGACGTACGGGACCCCCAGTCCATCCGGGACGCCATCCCCGGCGTGGACTACATCTTCCACGCCGCCGCGTTAAAGCAGGTGCCCTCCTGCGAGTTTTTCCCCATGCAGGCGGTGAAAACCAACATCGAGGGAACTGACAATTTGCTCCGTGCCGCCGTGGAGGCCAAGGTCAAGCGGGTGGTGTGCCTGTCCACGGACAAGGCGGCCTACCCCATCAACGCCATGGGCATCTCCAAGGCCATGATGGAGCACGTCATCTGCGCCAATGCCCGGGTGGCGGCGGAGCGGGGGGACACCACCATCTGCTGCACCCGCTACGGCAACGTGATGTGCAGCCGGGGCAGTGTGATTCCGCTGTTCATTGACCAGATTCACGCAGGCAGCCCCATCACCATCACCAATCCCGAAATGACCCGGTTCCTGATGAACCTGGACGAGGCGGTGGATCTGGTCAAATTTGCTTTTGAGCACGCCAACCCCGGGGACCTGTTCATCCAGAAGGCGGATGCCTCCACCATCGGCGATCTGGCGAAAGCCGTGCAGCAGCTCTTCGGCGACACCGGCACCAACATCATCGGCACCCGCCACGGTGAGAAGCTCTATGAGACCTTGATGACCCGGGAGGAACGGCTGCGCAGCGAGGACATGGGCAGCTACTACCGGGTAGCCGCCGACAGCCGGGACTTAAATTACGACAAATTTTTCGTGGAGGGCCAGGTGCTCACCCAGGCGGAGGAATCCTACACCAGCCACAACACCACCCGGCTGGACGTGGAAGGCACGGTAAAGAAGCTCCTGACCACCGACTACGTTCAGGAAGAGCTGGCCGGCATCCGGCACAACTGAGAGGGCAGCTATGAAACTACTGATCACCGGCGCCAAGGGCTTCGTGGGTAAGAACCTGGTGGAAAACCTGAAAAACATCCGGGACGGGAAAAACCGCACCCGGCCCTCCCTTCACATTGAAGAAATCATGGAATACGATCTGGGCAGCACCCGGCAGGAGCTGGAAGCATACTGTGCCCGGGCGGATTTCGTATTCAACCTGGCAGGAGTGAACCGGCCCAAAACCAACGAGGAATTCCATCAGGGTAATTTTGGCTTCGCCTCCACATTGCTGGACTGTCTGAAAAAGCATCACAACACCTGCCCCGTGATGCTCTCCTCCTCCATCCAGGCAACCCTTTCGGGACGCTTCGGCACCAGCGAGTATGGACTGAGCAAGAAAGAGGGAGAAGAGCTGTTCTTCCGGTATGGCCGGGAAACCGGGGCCAAGGTGCTGGTGTACCGCTTCCCCAACCTGGTGGGCAAATGGGTCCGGCCCAACTACAATTCCGCCGTGGGCACCTTCTGCCACAACATCGCCAACGATCTGCCCATCACGGTGAACGACCCCAGTGTGGAGCTGGAGCTGCTGTTCATCGATGATTTGATTGAAGAACTCTTTGACGCATTGGAGGGCCACGAGCACCACTGCGAATTTGAAGGCGTGGAAACGGTACTCCGAGAGGACGGCCGCTACTGCGCCGCCCCCATCACCCATAAGGCAACTCTGGGCTACATTGTGGAGTGCCTGCACACCTTCCGCGATCAGCCGAAGACCCTCATGATGCCCAGCATTCCCGCAGGGAGCTTTGAAAAGAAGCTCTATTCCATGTACCTGTCCTATCTGACCAAGGAGAAGGCCATTTTTGATTTGAAGATGAACCGGGACGACCGGGGCAGCTTCACGGAGCTGATGAAAACCAGCGATCACGGCCAGTTTTCGGTGAACATCTCCAAGCCCGGGGTGACCAAGGGCCAGCACTGGCACAACAGCAAATGGGAATTTTTCATTGTGGTTTCCGGCCACGGCATGATTCAGCAGCGGAAAATCGGCACGGAGGAGGTGCTGGAATTTGAGGTCAGCGGGGAACACATCCAGGCGGTGCATATGCTCCCGGGCTACACCCACAACATCATCAATCTGTCCGACACCCAAGACCTGGTGACGGTAATGTGGGCCAACGAACCCTTTGACCCGAACCGCCCGGACACCTTTTTCGAGCCGGTATAGGAGGAAAAACATGGACTACAGCAACGTTACCTGGAAGGAAAACGGCAGGCTGAAGCTGCTGATCATCGTGGGCACCCGGCCGGAGATCATCCGTCTGGCGGCGGTGATTGACAAATGCCGCCTTTATTTTGATACCATCCTGGCCCATACGGGACAGAACTACGACTATAATTTAAACGGCGTATTCTTCCATGATCTGGAGCTTGCCGATCCCGAGGTCTACCTGAACGCCGTGGGCGCCGACCTGGGAGAGACCATGGGCAACATCATCGCCGAGAGCTACAAGCTCATGGCGGCCATCCAGCCGGAAGCCGTGCTGGTGCTGGGGGATACCAACAGCTGCCTCAGCGTCATCGGCGCCAAGCGGCTGCACATTCCCATCTTCCACATGGAGGCGGGCAACCGCTGCAAGGACGAGTGCCTGCCGGAGGAGACCAACCGGCGGATTGTGGACATCATCAGCGACGTGAACATGGCCTATTCCGAGCACGCCCGCCGGTACCTGGCGGACTGTGGGCTGCCCAAAGAGCGGACCTATGTCACCGGTTCCCCCATGGCGGAGGTACTGCACCGAAACCTTCCCAAAATCGAAGCCTCCGACATCCACGCCCGGCTGGGGCTGGAAAAAGGCAGGTACATGCTCCTGTCCGCCCACCGGGAGGAAAACATCGACACAGAGCAAAATTTCCTGTCTCTGTTTCACGCCATCAACGCCATGGCGGAGAAATACGATCTGCCCATCCTCTATTCCTGCCACCCCCGGTCCAAAAAGCGGATCGAGGCCACCGGCTTCGTGCTTGACAAACGGGTCATTCAGCATGAACCCCTGGGCTTCCATGACTACAACTGTTTGCAGATGAACGCCTTCTGCGTGGTGTCCGATTCCGGCACCCTGCCGGAGGAATCGAGCTTCTTTACCAGTGTGGGGCACCCCTTCCCTGCCGTGTGCATCCGCACCAGCACCGAGCGCCCCGAGGCTTTGGACAAGGCCTGCTTCATCCTCTCCGGCATCGACGAAAAGGGCCTGCTCCAGGCGGTGGACACCGCGGTGGAAATGAACCGAAACGGCCACCTGGGCACCCCCGTGCCGGACTACACCGATGAAAACGTGTCCGACAAGGTGGTCAAGATCATCCAAAGCTACACCGGCGTGGTCAACAAAATGGTTTGGCGAAAGCAGTAACCGCCTCACATTGAAATCGGATTTGCACCGACACTGGGGAGGCTATCAGCCTGCCGCGCGGTGCAAGCCTCCCATGGGGTACCGGGTCGGGCGAAGCCGTACCAGCGTTCAACATGTCCCATTGGGCCGAATACTCCGCTAACCAACCCGGCCCTCCCACTACAGTGGCTGGGCGGCAGAAAATGAAAAAAATTGTTGACCTGCTGCTGTTTTTCGGTTATAATATTTCAGCATGACTGTTATGGTCAGTTATTATGTGTTGCTGCGGCCAATTTGGCTGTCGAGCATATGAACATCAGTTTGAAGGAGGTGCAATCCCAATGAAGCGTACCTATCAGCCCAGCAGACGTCACCGTTCCAAGGTTCACGGTTTCCGCCAGAGAATGGCTACTTCCAACGGCCGCAAGGTTCTTGCCCGCCGCCGTGCCAAGGGCCGCAAGGTTCTGTCCGCTTGATGAGCATTTTGCACCCCGGCGTGGGAATGTTGCTCTGAGCGAAATGGGAGCAAAAGCGGGGTGAATTGTGTTCGCCCCGCTCCCTTTTTTTGTTCCGGTTCACCGGAACGGCACAGACCAGGAGATGGAGTCAGGTTATGAGGTTTTCCACCAGTTTGAAGCTCAATCATGTTTTCCGCCGGCTGTATCACAGCACCGGTTTCGCGGATTCCTATTTGGTGCTCTACGCCCGCCGCAACCGCACCGGCACCAACCGGGTGGGCATTACTGTGAGCAAAAAGCTGGGCCACGCGGTGGTCCGCAACCGGACCCGGCGCCGGCTGCGGGAAATCTACCGGCTCAACGAGCTCCGGTTCCAGCCCGGCTGGGACATCGTGGTGGTGGCCCGCGTCCGGGCGGTAAAGGCCCCCTTCGGAAAGCTCACCGCCAGCTATCTCTCCCTGGCCGAAAAGGCAGGAATCCTGCGGGAAGGAAAGGACATGCCATGAAAAAATTTCTTCTTGCCCTCATCCGCTTTTACCAGAAAGCCATTTCCCCGGCATTTCCCCCGAGATGCCGGTTCCGGCCCACCTGCTCTGCCTATGCCTATGAAGCGATTTGCCGTTATGGGGCCCTCCGGGGCGGCTGGCTGGCGCTGAAGCGCATCTGCAAATGCCACCCGTTCTACCACGGAGACATCTATGACCCCGTCCCCTGACTTCCAAAAAATAAGGAGGAAAGTCCATGTTTCTAGCATTCTCCATTGCTGATATCATTCAGGTTCCCTTCGGCTATCTGATGGATTGGCTGTATCTGCTCACCGGCAACTACGGTGTTTCCCTGATCGTGTTTTCCATTGTGGTGCAGTTGGTTCTGCTGCCCATGACCGCAAAATCCAAAAAGAGCATGATGAAGATGTCCCGGCTCCAGCCCCAGATGCAGGAGCTCCAGCGTCGCTATGCCGATGACCCCCAGCGCCAGAATCAGGCCCTGCAGAACCTCTATAAGGAGGAGGGCGTCTCCATGGGCGGCGGCTGCCTGTGGAGCCTGGTGCCCATGCTGATTCTGCTGCCCCTGTACACCGTGGTGCGCCAGCCCATTGTGTATATGCTCCATGAGAGCCTGGAGGTGGCCGAGCAGATTGTGTCCGTGATTCAGAACGCCGCCCCCGAGGCCTTCAGCTCCAATTCCTACTACCATCAGATCACTGCCGCCCAGCTGCTGCCCCAGTACGCGGAGCTGGTGAAGGAAGCAATTCCCACCATCAGTGAAACTACCCTGGCCGGTATCAATTTCAGCTTCCTGGGCATCAACCTGGGCGCCATTCCCCCCTTCAACGTGTTCGCCTCCACCTTCTGGTGCTGGCCCAACATCGGTCTGTTCCTGATGGCCCTGCTGTCCGCAGGCAACCAGGTGGTCACCATGTGGATCAGCCAGAAAATGAACGACTCCCTGGTCACCAATAAAGACGGTATCCAGGACCAGGAAACCGCCAAGAATTCCCAGTCCGCCCAGACCAGCAAGGTGATGATGTACACCATGCCGCTGATGATGCTGTGGATCGGCTTTACCGTGCCCGCCTCGCTGTCACTGTACTGGTTTGTGGGCGGCGTGGTGAGAACGGCGGAGGACGTGATTCTCACCAAGAAATACCGCGCCATCTACGACGCCGAGGACGCCGAGCGTCTGAAGCGCCGCCTGGAGCAGGACAAGCTGGAAGCCGAGAAGGAGCGCATCCGGGCCGAGCGCCGGGCCGCCAACCCCGACGGCATCACGGAGAACACCAGCAAGAAGAAGATGCAGAAGAAGCAGCGGGAGCAGGAAGAGGCCCAGCGGGCCGCTGCCTCCCGGGAATACGCCGCGAGGAAGGGGCTTGTGGTGGAAGAGGAAGAAAAAACCGATTGCATGTCCGGCATCCCCGACCGGCCCTACTGCAAGGGCCGCAATTTCGACCCCAATCGATTTATTTCCAATCAAACGGAGGAATGATCCATGGAAATGAAACACATTGTCACCGGCAAGACCATTGACGAGGCCAAAGCCAATGCCGTCGCCCAGCTGGGCCTGGATGCCGACAGTTTCTCTTATCAGGTGCTTCAGCTGCCCAAGTCCGGCTTCCTGGGCTTCGGTGCCCAGCCTGCCAAAATCGAGGTAAGCTATGAGGTGCCCGATCCCCAGCCCGAGGCGCCCAAGGTGGCCCTGTCCGCTGCCTCCCGGTCCAAGCCCAAGCCTCCCAAAAAGCCCGAAGCCCCCAAGGCTGAGGCCCCTAAGGCGGAGGCTCCCAAGCCCGAAGCCCCCAAGGCAGAGCCGGTGAAGCAGGAGGCCCCGGCGGCCCCCAAGGCCGAGACCCCCGAGGCGCCCAAGCCCCCCAAGCCCGAGAAGAAGGAACGCCGGGAGCCCCGGGAAAAGAAGCCCCAGGCCCCCAGGGAGCCGAAGCAGCCGAAAGAGCCCAAAGAGCCCAAGGTATACGCCGCTGCCGCGCCCGGCAGCGTGGAGGAAAAGGTGGAAACCTTCCTGGCAGGCCTGCTGGAGCACATGGGCTCCAAAGCCGTGCCCCACTGCTGGAAGGAAGAGGGCAATACATACCAGGTGGAGCTGGTGGGAGACGATCTGGGCTACCTGATCGGCCGCCGGGGCGACACCCTGGATGCCATTCAGCACCTGGCCAACTACTCCATCAACCGGGGCGTGGAAGGCCACATCCGCATCAACGTGGATGCCGAGAGCTACCGTGAAAAGCGGGAGGAGAGCCTGCGCCGTTACGCGGTGAAGAAGGCCCAGCAGGTGCTGAAAATGCGCCGCCGCACCACCCTGGAGCCCATGAACGCCTACGAGCGCCATGTGATCCATGCCGCCCTGCAGGATATGGAGAACATCACCACCCATTCCACCGGCGTGGAGCCCAACCGCTGCGTGGTCATTGAATACGTCCGCTAACCCTCCGGGCCGCCTTGCAAAAGGCGGCCCTTGTTTTCAATGAACAAATTGGACGTGAAATTGTTGTTTGGCGGGCAAAAAATGCACACGCCACTGGAGAGGCTATTCGCCTCCCGTCAGGTCCGATGCCTGCGTGTTCGGCCCAATGGTGCCAGCCGCCGACCATTACCCAGCCACTGTAGGGGCTGATTTATCCTCCCGCGCAGTGCAGGCCCCATAACCGCCGGCCAGGTTCGGCGAATGCGCACCACATCGGACATGTTACCATTCAACCAAACACTCAATTTCGTTACAAAAGCGGGAGGCTGATCGCCTCCCCTTGTGGCGTATTCCGCCAAGCAACCATTTAGCTGGGCAAAATGGATAAGCATAACATATTTTTCTCAAAAATTTGAAAAAATGCTTGACTTTCCCCCTGCTGGAAGGTTTATATTGTTACCAGAAAGGCGGTGAGGCCGTGAAGATCAATGAGGTCGAGGCCCTGGCTGGAATCGCGAAAAAGAACATCCGCTTCTACGAGGAGCAGGGGCTGCTCAGTCCCAAGCGGAACCCGGAAAACGGCTACCGGGATTACAGTGAAGAGGACGTGCTGGTGCTCCGCCGGGTCCGGCTGCTGCGGAAGCTGGATGTGCCCATTAATGAAATCCGGCTCATGCTCTCCGGCACCCACACGGTGGGCGACGGCATGCGGCGGCATCTGATCACCCTGGAACGGCAGCAGCGGAACCTGCAGCAGGCCATAGAGCTGAGCCAGGAGCTTACATACCAGGACATCCCCATCTCCCAGCTGGACACCGAAGCCCTGCTTGCCCGGATGGAGCAATTGGAGCAGGCCGGTACCTCCTTCCGGGACGTAACCGCCCAGGACATCAAAAAACGCTACATCGCCCCGGTGGCAGTGACCGCCATTGTGGTCACGGTGATGGCCGCCCTCAGTGGGCTGATTCTCTGGGCCTTTTCCGTTGACCCGGCGGAAGCGCCGCCCATTTGGCTGGTGGCAACGTTCGTGGGATTCTTTGTCGCCGTGGCCATTGGCGTGGTAGCGGCGCTGGCCCAGCGTATCCGGGAAATCCAGAAAGGAGAAATCGACGATGCGAAAAAATACTAAGCGGGCCGCCATCGCCTGCGCAGCGGTGGTCGTTGGCTTTTTCCTGCTGTATCTGGCTCTGATAGCCACCGCCGTGGCGGATGTACCGGAGGATACCGCCGGACTGCTGGTGGTTGTGTTTGTCGGGCTCATCGTGCTGGCAGTGGTCGGCGGTGTGCTGATTGCCCTGCGCCAGCGGCTGAAGGAGATTGACGGAGGCGAGGAAGAGGATGCCAGGAGATACTGATTCCCATCGTCAGAAGAAGCGGGACGCTTTGAAAAGCGCCTGGCTGTACACCCTGCTGTGCGGGGGAAGCGCGGCGCTGCTGCTGTACCTTCGGATCAGGTACTGCCTGGACGGCTTCTGGGGCGCACTGGCGCTGGTTTCCGTGTTGCTGGATCTGGGGCTGATCGCCCCTGTCTGGATATCATTCAAAGAGAGACTGAAAGAAATTGAAGGAGGAGAAGAAGATGCTGCTGCTGAATATTGATCACGTCCCCGGACGGGACATGGAGGCCATCGGACTGGTAAAGGGAACGGTGGTCCAGTCCAAAAATTTCGGCAAGGATTTCATGGCCGGAATGAAGACCCTGGTGGGCGGCGAGATCACGAGCTACACCGACATGCTGGTGGAGGCCCGCCAGATTGCCACCAAGCGGATGGTGGATGAGGCAACCGCCATGGGCGCCGACGCCATCGTAAACATCCGGTTCGGTTCCTCGGCCGTGATGCAGGGGGCCGCCGAGGTCATCGCCTACGGCACTGCCGTAAAGCTGAAATAACCCCAAGGAGGCTGCCATGGAAGTTTCCAATCTGACCATTGCGGTCCTGGCCTTTAACGCCCTGCTGGGTCTGGTTCTGCCCCTGGGGCTGCTGTTTCTGCTTTGGAAGAAGCTCCCCAGCCCTGTGACGCCCTTCTTTGCCGGCTGTCTCACCTTTTTCCTGGCCGTGATGGTACTGGAAAGCCTGGTGCACAGTCTGGTACTTACCGGTCCCTTTGGTCAAAAAATCTGGGAAACCCCCTGGCTTTACGCCCTCTACGGCGGACTGGCGGCGGGCGTTTTCGAGGAAAGCGGCCGTCTGGCTGCCATGAAGCTGCTGAAAAAGAAATACCCCCAGCCCCAAACCGCCCTGATGTACGGTGCGGGTCACGGGGGAATTGAAGTGCTGCTGGTGATGGGCGTGACCATGGCCCAGAATCTGATGTACGCGCTGATGGTGAATGCCGGGCAGACGGAAGCCATCCTGAGCACCGTCCCCCAGGCCCAGGCGGAGGTTTTGGCCAGCGGATTGGAGGGTCTGGCCACCACCCCGGCGGCACTGTTCCTGCTGAGCCCCGTGGAGCGGGTCATCGCCCTGGTGCTCCACATGAGTCTGTCCATTCTGGTGTGGCAGGCGGCCACCCAGAGCGGAAAATTCCATCTGTATTTTGCCGCCATCGGGGTCCACGCCCTGGTGGATGCCTCCGCTGCGCTGATGCAGCAGTACGGCATTCCCGTTTTGCTCATTGAACTGTGGCTGGCCGTCATCGATGTTGCCATGGTCTTCTGGGCCAAAGCCATCTGCAAAAGCATGCATCGAGCCCAATAATCCAAGCAAACCAGACGCGTCCCCTCCGCGTCTGGTTTTTTGCCCGCCAAACAACAATTTGCCGGATTGATGATCAAGAACGTCATTTCTCTTGACAGCGCCCTGTGTGGGTATGTAAAATAGAACTACATCATTAAAGGAGGACTTCCCATGAAACGTCTGCTCTGTGTTTGCCTTGCGCTGCTTCTGGTCTGTGTCCTGCTGCCCGGTGCGAAAGCGGAGGATGCTTTCCGGTTCACCCGGGAAAATTTCCCCAAGCTGGACGGCTCCACCTCCATGGTGCCCCTGGGCAACGGCATCGCCAGCGTGCTGCTGGGAGAAAGCCGGGAGGATACCGCGGCCCTGATCAGCTTCAACCGCACCACCCAGTCCTTCCGCAACCTTTGCAGCGGGGAGAGCGACATCGTAATTGCCGCCGAGCCCAAAAACGAGGTATTCCAGGAGATGGCCGAAGCGGCCTTCCCCTATGAGATGGAGCAAATCGCCACGGAGGCCCTGGTGTTCGTGGTGAACGAAAACAACCCCGTCAGCTCCCTGACCACGGAGCAGGTCCGGGGCATCTATTCCGGGGAAATTACAAACTGGTCCCAGGTGGGCGGGGAGGATCTGCCCATTGCCGCCTTCCAGCGCAATCCCACCGCCGGCAGCCAGGTGATGATGGAAAAGCTGGTGATGGCAGGCACCCCCATGATGGAGGCCCCCGCCTCCATGATTCCCGCGGAAATGGGAGCGCTCATCGAATCCGTCCGCAGCTATGACAATTCCGCCAACGCCATCGGCTACACCGTGTTCTACTATGCCGCGGACATGCAGATGGCCCAGGGGCTGAAAATCCTGCAAATCGACGGCGTGACCCCCTGCGCCGAAACCCTGCGCAGCGGGGAATACCCCTTCCTCAATGGTTACTATGCCTGCATCTCCGCTCTGGCCGATGCCGGCTCTCCCCAGCGGATGCTGTATGACTGGCTGGTCTCCGAGGCCGGGCAGGAGCTGCTGACCCTGGAGGGGTATGTGTCCGTCTACGCTCCCGGAGAGGCGCCCGCCGCCGGGGACAATGTGTTCACCGACTATTCCTCCTATGCCCCCAACAACGGCACTCCCGCCAAATTTACTTCCTTTGACTGCCCCAAGGACCATCTGGAGCCCCGGGAGGATTACGGTGACATCTTCCCCTACGAGGGCGCGCAGCTCTATGCCACCTGGGGGGATGATTCCGCGGACTATCCGGCAGGTACCCTGTTTGGTTTTTACAACCACCAGGGCCAGCTGATCACCGACCCCATCTACACCAGCATCAGCCACTTTGCATTGGATGATCTGGGCAGCGACTATCTTTGGGTGGTTTCCGACGGAGAAGAACGCTACGGCTATGTGGCCAGGGACGGAAGCTATGCGTCAGAAATCTGCTACGACAGCCTGTACCGCCTGGGAGATTACCTGTTCGCCGCCTCGGACTACCATGCGGGAATCTTCCAAATTCTTGACCGTCAGCTGAACCCCATCGCCACCCAGGAGGACTACACCTTCGACGGTAAGGTCTTCACTCCCTTCACGCTGCAGGGAGAGCTGACGCTCTGCCAGCATTATGATGACGACTGGTGGAACAGTGAATATCTCATTCTGGACAAGGATCATAACATCCTCGTTCAGTCGAATGACTACCTGTACGTTGACAGCAACAACATCATCAATTCCTACGACAGCGACTGGAACGTCACCCTGTACTACCCCGACATGACCCCCCTGGAGCTGCCGGAGGTGGGTGAAAACCGTTGTCTGGTGCAGTTGAACGATCATTTTTATGAAGTGACCGGAGATGCGGGCAGCTACATCATCGATACCAACGGTTCTCTGTTCGAGTGGGACTTCGATTCCGCCGCCTCTTCCTGGGAGGGTTGGTTTACGGTGCAAAAGAACGGCTCCATGAGTCTTTACGATTCCAATGGCCGCCTGCGCTATTCCGGCCTGAGCGAAAGCTGGAATTATCTGGGAGACGGCATCTTCGCCGAATCCATTGATGAGGAATTGGTGCTCCATAAGCTGCCGGAGGGCAAGCAGCTGCGCATCAGCGACGGAAGCTATGCCTATCCCTGCGGTGACGTGTACGTCGTCTACGTCCAAGACAATGACAGCTGGACCTGCCTGACAGTGGACAAGGAGCTGAACCTGCTCTCCCAGAACTATGGTGACCTGGCCAGCCTGGATGATCCGATCACGGGGCAAAGCTACCTGCTGGCCTATGATTCCTACGGCTTTACCGGGGAACAGCGGCTGCTGACCCCGGACGGCCGCACCCTGCTGTTCCGGGCCAACGGCCAGCTGGGGCTTCAGAACGGCTGCATCACCGTCTCCAACGACTGGGCCTTCACCTGCTATGACCCCGACGGCAGCGTGGTCTTCTGCTACCCCTACTACGGCATGGCCTCCGGAGACTAAAAATCCCCCGCAGCGCGGGGATTGACAAAAGCCTTTCTTCAGATTATAATGAACATAGAAAAGGGCGCTGCGACAAGCGGTTTACCCTGTTTTGTTTCGGTTTATCTTAGAAAAGAAACCGTCACTTGCCAGAGTGGCGGTTTCTGCTTTTTACTCTGATCGTTACCATCCAGCGAAGGACATGGAACGTCAATGTAATTGGCATGACCATCACCCCCTTTTGGGTGGTGTGGCAAACCGCCTGCCGTTGTGCAGCGCCCGGCGCTTTATTCAAAGCGCCATAGCCAGTATCCCATAATCCTACAGAAAAGTCAATGAAAAATTCCCGCCCAAAGCGGGATTGACAAAAGCCTTTCTTCAGATTATAATGGGCGTAGAAAAGGGCGCTGCGACAAGCGGTTTACCCTAAGTTCAAATGAAGTCTTCTAAATAGAAACCGTCACTTGCCAGAGTGGCGGTTTCTGCTTTTTACTCTGATCGTTACCGTCCAGCGAAGGACATGGAACGTCAATGTAATTGGCATGACCATCACCCCCTTTTGGGTGGTGTGGCAAACCGCCTGCCGTTGTGCAGCGCCCGGCGCTTTATTCAAAGCGCCATAGCCAGTATCCCATAATCCTACAGAAAAGTCAATGAAAAATTCCCGCGCAAAGCGGGGATTGACTTCTTTTTCCTCCGTGATATAATGATTTCGACATTTTTCCGGGAGGAATTGGACTATGGTTGGACTTGGCACCATCATCAATACATTGGCCATCATCCTTGGCGGCCTGGGCGGACTGCTCTTCGGGCGGTTTCTCAAAGACAGCGTCCAGGACGCTTTGTGCAAATCCTGCGGCGTGAGCACGCTGTTTCTGGGCATCTCCGGGGCGCTGGAGGGAATGCTCACCGTGGAAGGGAGCAAGGTCACCGGCGGCGGAGCCATGCTGATCATCGGCTGCATCGCCCTGGGCTCCCTGATCGGGGCGCTCTTAAATCTGGAAGATGGCATCGAGCGCTTCGGCCGCTGGCTGAAAATCAAAACCGGCAATGCCAAAGACGCCCGCTTTGTGGATGCCTTTGTCACCGCCTCCCTCACCGTGTGCATCGGGGCCATGGCCATCGTGGGCTCCATTCAGGACGGCATCAAGGGGGACTACTCCATTCTCGCCGCCAAGGCGGTGCTGGATTTCATCATCGTGATGGTGATGACCTGTTCCATGGGCAAAGGCTGCATTTTCTCCGCCATCCCCGTGGCAATTTTCCAGGGCAGCATCACCGCCCTGGCCGGGTTCATGAAACCCTTGATGACCGATGCCGCCCTGGGGAATCTCTCCATGATCGGTTCCATCCTCATTTTCTGCGTGGGCGTCAACCTGGTCTGGGGCAAAAAGGTCCGGGTGGCCGACATGCTCCCCGCCGTGGTGCTGGCCGTGGCCGCCGCGTTTTTGTAATTCCATGTTCCTCCTGCCTCCCCCGGCAGGAGGATTTTTGTTGGGTGGTATATTTGATTTACGATTTAACCCGCCAAACAACAATTTGTCTGCTTACTGAGTGAAGCCGAAAAGTGCATTCTATGGAAGCTCTGATGAAATCGGCAAGAGCTGACGGCGAGGGATTTTGGCTCAGCCGAAAGTACCAAACCCCCGGGAATACTTTGTGTATTTCCCAATTTTGGTACTGCGCGGATGGGGCAAAAGACCCGCCGCCCAGCCGCAGACGATTTTTTCAGAGGTTCCCTTTATTTTCACATTGAGAAATCGGAGGGCAAGATATGGTAAATTCATTAAATTTTCATGAAAGCCCAACGAAAGGGTGGAAAAGCGGCTTCGTCTGTGCTATAATGTGCCCAAGTATACCATACGGAGAGAAATCATATGCTGGAATTACTATCCCCCGCCGGGTCCATGGAGGCGCTGCGCGCTGCCGTGCAGAACGGCGCAAATGCCGTGTATTTGGGCATCGGCACCTTTAACGCCCGCCAGGGCGCAAAAAACTTCACCCTGGAAACCCTGGGGGAAGCGCTGAAATACTGCCATGTCCGGGGTGTGGACGTACACCTGACCCTGAACACTCTGGTCACTGACCGGGAATTCAAAGCCGTTTCCGACCTGATCCGCAAAACCGCTGAGATCGGGGTGGATGCCTTCATCGTCCAGGATCTGGGCGTTGCCCAGCTTTGCCGCCAGATTGCCCCCGAGGTTCCCGTCCATGGTTCCACCCAGATGACCATCCATTCCCTTGCAGGCGTGCAGCTGTGCGCCGCCCTGGGCATGAAGCGGGTGGTGCTGAGCCGGGAGCTGAGCCGGGAGGAGATCCGCTACATCTGCGCAAATTCTCCCATCGAAATCGAGGTATTCGGCCACGGGGCGCTGTGCATGTGCTATTCCGGCCAGTGCTACCTCTCCTCCATGATCGGGGGCCGCTCCGGCAACCGAGGCCGCTGCGCCCAGCCCTGCCGCCAGGGCTACGGCTACGGCCGCTGGGAGAGCAAATATCCTCTGAGTCTGAAGGACAACTGTTTGGTCCATTATGTCAAAGAATTAGAGGCCATGGGTGTGACCTCCTTAAAGCTGGAGGGCCGGATGAAGCGGCCGGAATACGTGGCCACCGTCACCGGCG
>JBJDYM010000171.1:0-1746 GCA_051867315.1 Faecousia sp. | reverse complement strand
CTGAAGTGTACCCAAAGTCAAGGACAATTTTTAATAGTTAACTGTTCAAGGAACAGAAAACATGATATACTGTAACCGCTTTATCCAGCAGGAGGATAGTGCAACGCTGAGGAGCGACATGAGCGCCTGCTGGAGTTTGCGGGAGACGGTGTATCATGTATGCACCGTCTTTTTCCGTCTCCCGGAAACCCAATGCGCTAAACCTCGGGGTCCGGGGCGGAGCCCCGGGAGCTTCGGTATTGCTCAAGCGGATAGATTCCCGTGGACAGATAGCGATAGTATTCCTTCGGGGACAACTTCAGCAGATCCCACTGGTAACGGTCATTGTTGTAGTAGTCGATCCAGTCGTCCACGACGCGCCGAACTTCGCCGTAAGCCTGACACTTGCTGATCTCGTCACGGATATCGTCCTTCATGTGGCCGAAGAAGCTCTCCTGAGGGGCATTATCCCAGCAGACGCCCTTGCGGGACATGGATTGTACAAAATCCGCTTCCCGAAGCTTTTCAATGAAAGCGCGGCTGGTATAGTGACAGCCCTGGTCGCTGTGGATGATTGTTGTGTTGTCCAGTGTGCAGCCGTGCTGCCGGATCAGCTCCTCCACGGTGGCAAGGACAAAATCCACGCGAAGATTGTCGCTTAACTGATAGGCCAGGATTTCCCGGGTACAGGCATCCAGAATCGTGGACAGGTAGCACACGCCGCTCCGGTAATGCAGATAGGTAATGTCCGTCAGTAGAACTTTACGCATCCCGTAGTCAAGGAAATGACGATTAACAATGTTTTTTGCCACATTGTTTGTCCGCATATCTCTTGCCATTTTCCGGTATGGATTCTCCCGGCGAATGGGGCAAAACAGGTTGTTTTGCTTCATTAACCGGCGTATCTTCTTGACATTCATTCGGATCCCGGTATGCAGCAGCCGCATATGGATGCTCCTGGCTCCCTTTTGGTACCCTCGGAATTGATACGCTTCCAAAATCAGTGCGAAATCCTCGTCATCCTTCCGCTGCCGCTCCTGCCGGACGGCTTCTCCCTGGCACCAGTTGTAGTAACCGGATCGGGATACCCCGGCCATTTCACACAGGGTACTGATGCACAGAAGATTGTTGTCCTGCCGGATCGCGTTGGAGATAAGCTGGTATTTTACTTCTGCCGGTGCTTGGATTCCCATTGTTTCTGAGCCTCCATATTGGTCTGCTGCAGTTTTTTTAAAAACTCCACTTCCTGCTGTGCATAAGCCAACTGGTGCTCCAGCTGCCGCACACGGCGCTCCAGCTTTGTCTGTTCTGTCTGTTCCCGGGCCTGATGCTTCTGCTTTCGCAGATTTGCGAAGCCCTCCGGACGGTTCGCCTCTTTCACCAGTTTCTGACAGAAGCCGGTGATCCTGGCCTTGCCCATTGCGCCCGTGTCGATGCCGTGATCCTCCAAAATTTTCTTCATTGGGATACCCTGCTGGTACATTGTGTGGCACTTCTCCTTGAATTCCGGAGTGAATACCAGGCTCCTGTCACTGACGCTCTCCACGTAAGGACTGCTGCGAAATGCCGCAATCTCTTCCTCGCTGAACAGCTTCTTACTCATAGTATCCAACCTTTCCTTCGCCTTGATTGGATACATTCTACTACAACTCTTCCCATATTTCCATGTCCACAGTTTGGGGTTCCACTAACTTTTTGTGTCCTTATACTCGGGACGTAAACCGTTAGTCAACTTTTTGCTGTGTCCATTTTACGGGGTACAGTTTA
>JBJDYM010000170.1:0-1748 GCA_051867315.1 Faecousia sp. | reverse complement strand
CCCATCGCCCGGGTGTCGGCGAAAATCGCCGTGGGCATGAATCTGGAGGAAATCCAGCTGGCCAACACCCCCGCCTGCTTTGAGCCGAGCCTGGACTATGTGGTGACCAAAATGCCCCGGTTCCCCTTCGACAAATTCCCCGCCGCCCAGAACCAGCTCTCCACCCAGATGAAGGCCACCGGCGAGGTGATGAGCGTGGGCCGGTGCTTTGAAGAGAGCCTCTTAAAAGCCATCCGCTCCCTGGAGGACAGCAAGAACCACCTGCACATGGCCAAATTCGACTCCGACCACATGACGGTGGAGCAGCTGCTGAGCTACATCCAGGAGGGCACCGACGACCGCCTCTACGCCATTTCCCAGCTGATGTGGCTGGGGGTGGATGCCTCCCTGATCTGCGATATCACCCAGATTGATATGTTCTTCCTGGATAAAATCAAGAAAATCGTGGATTTTGAAAAGGAACTGGAGGCAAACCGGGGAAATTTGGAATACCTGAAGGAGGCCAAGCGCCTGGGCTTTTCCGACGCCTATGTGGCGGAGCTGTGGAAGACCGAGGAATTCGCGGTGTACCAGCTGCGCACCATGGCGGGCCTCTTCCCGGTGTATAAGATGATCGACACCTGCGCCAGCGAGTTTGAAAGCTACGTGCCCTATTTCTATTCCACCTACGCCCAGGAGAATGAGTCCGTGGTCACGGAGAAAAAGAAGATCATCGTCCTGGGCTCCGGCCCTATCCGGATCGGCCAGGGCGTGGAGTTCGACTATTCCACCGTCCACGCCGTCCACACCATCCGGCAGCTGGGCTACGAGGCCATCGTCATCAACAATAACCCCGAAACCGTTTCCACCGACTATTCCACCGCCGACAAGCTGTATTTTGAGCCCCTGACCACCGAGGATGTGATGAACATCATCCATCTGGAGCAGCCCGAGGGTGTGATTGCCACCCTGGGAGGTCAGACGGCGGTGAACCTGGCCCAGAGTCTCCACGACCGGGGGGTGAAGATCATCGGCACGGACTGTGAGGCCATCGAAAAGGCGGAGAACCGGGACGCCTTCGACGCGGTGATCAAATCCCTGCACATCCCCAATCCCAAGGGCGAGGCCGTGACCACCATCGAGCAGGGCGTGGCGGCGGCCGCGGCCATCGGCTATCCTGCCCTGGTGCGGCCCAGCTTCGTGCTGGGCGGACGGGCCATGGAGATCGTGGCCAACGAGGAAATGCTCCGCCGGTATCTGAAAAACGCCGTGGAAATCGACGAAAAAAAGCCCGTGCTCATCGACAAGTACGTGGTGGGCCGGGAGGTGGAGGTGGACGCCATCTGCGATGGGGAGCAGGTGTTCCTGCCCGGCATTATGGAGCTGGTGGAGCGCACCGGCGTCCACTCCGGCGACTCCATCAGCGTCTATCCGCCCTTCACCCTGTCCGGCCGGGTCAAGCAGACCATTGTGGACTACACCACAAAGCTGGGCCTGGGCATCGGCATCCGGGGGCTTTTCAACATCCAGTTCATCGTGGACGCCCAGGACAATGTGTATGTCATCGAGGTCAACCCCAGAGCCTCCCGCAGCGTGCCCTTCCTGTCCAAATCCACGGGGCTGAACCTGGTGTCCATCGCCACCCGGGTCATGCTGGGGCAGTCCCTCAGGATGCAGGGCATCGACGCCGCCTTCTACCCCGAGGCCGACCGGTGGTATGTCAAGGCCCCGGCCTTCTCCTTCGCCAAGCTGACGGGCATGGATGCCTA
>JBJDYM010000169.1:0-1754 GCA_051867315.1 Faecousia sp. | reverse complement strand
CAGCATCATGGGGCAGCGGATGGCCATGCGGATCATCATCTGGAAGGCCATCTGGATATTGGCCACATCCGAGGTCAGCCGGGTGACGATGGATGCGGTGGAAAATCTGTCGATGTTGGAAAAGCTGAATTCCTGCACATGGTAATACATATCATGGCGCAGATTCTTGGCAAAGCCGGTGCCCGCCTTGGCGGCGAACACCGCGGACGCCGAGCCGAAGCAGAGGGACGCCACGGCGCACAGCATCAAAAGCAGAGACTGCTGCACCACCACCGTCATGTTCTGCTGCACGATGCCATAGTCGTACAGCTTCGCCATAACCAGAGGGATCAGCACCTCCATGGTCACTTCGCCGATCATGCTCACCGGGCTTAAAACGGCGGGCCATTTGTATTCCCGGACGCACCGGGCCAATCGTTTGATCATCTCTTGGATTCCTCCTCATCAAAATGAAAATGGGGGTCGCCGCCCATATTGCAGACAGCCCGGGTGAGAAAATCGGCGAACTGCGCCTTCTCCTCCTGGCTGAAATCCCGTACAATGCGCTCCTCATTTTCCAGAATGGTTTTTAAAATTCGATCATTGCAGTCCTGGCCCTTGGGCAGAATGCAGATCCGCTTGCAGCGCCGGTCCTTTTCGTCCGGGCGGAATTCGATGAAATCCTTTCTTTCCAGCCGGGACAGCAGGCCGGACACCGTGGGATGGCTCAGGTGGAATTCCGCCTCGATGTCCTTGGCGCAGGCAGGCTGCTTCCTCCGGGCAAGATAGCCCATGATATGCCCCTGGGCAGAGGTCAGCTCCATCTCCCCCAGCGCCTCCGTCATCGATTGGGAAACGGCGCAGTGAAGGACACGAACCATATGGCCATAATGGAACAAGTAATCACCTCCAAAAGCATAAATGTCGCAAGCTACGGAAAAGTGTAGCACACGACATTGTTTTTTGCAAGGGGCAGGAAAAAAGTTTACAATTGGTCTGCGCCCTGTCGGGTGCTTCGCAGCAGGGTGGGCAGATCTTAAGATTGTATTACTTCCCTTGATTTTTATAAAAAATTTTTGTATACTCTCCTATATCTGGAAAATATCGGAGGGATATTTGATGCAAACACTATCCGCAGTTCTTCTGCTGATTGCGCTGCTGCTGTCCGGTACAGCCTCCAAGGATGTTGACCCGGATGCGGCAGTCAAGACCGGCAGTTATTTTATCCGGGTGCTGGAGGCCGCCATGCGCGTTGAGGCAGACGCCCCCACCCCTGCAACGGTCAAGAACATTGCCACCGTGGCAGAGCCCGCCAATCTGTACAGCTCCTACAGCCAGAGTACCCGGGTACTGGCCCGGCTGAAAAAAGGCGATGAGCTGAGCATTAAGCGCCGGGCGGTCTACTCTTCCACCGAGTGGGTGTACGTCACTGCCAAGGACTACAATGTGTCCGGCTGGGTGCTCCAGTCCCAGCTGAATATGCCCGGTATCGTGGAAGACGCGGACCTGGACGCGGGCGAGATCAGCGAGGACTACGTCCCCGCCTATGCCAAGATGGGCATTGTCTCCACCGACCAGCTGAACATCCGCACCGCTCCCGGCACCGGCTTTGACCGGATCGGCGCCTACCGCAGCGGCGACCGGGTGGGCATCATCGAAACCAACAACGGCTGGGGCCGCACCGCCAAGGGCTGGATCTACCTGGGTTATGTGTACCTGGACGGCCAGGTGGGCAGCAATCCCATGGTGGGCAACGTCACCGCCGACCGGCTGAA
>JBJDYM010000168.1:0-1763 GCA_051867315.1 Faecousia sp. | reverse complement strand
CCCGGCTCTCTTTTCTTGTTGAAAAAAACCGCAGAATCTGGTAAAGTAACAGTACCCCTGGAGCCTGGCCTTCCAGGGAAGAAAAACATACATAAATCAGGTGAGAGCATGAACACCAGACAGGATTACATCGCCGTGCTGGACTCGGGCCTGGGCGGGCTGAGTGTGCTGCGGCATCTGCGGCGGCTGCTGCCGGGGGAGCGTTTTCTCTATTATGGAGACTCCGCCCATGCCCCCTACGGCACCCGCACCCGGCAGGAGGTGGAGGAATTGACCCTTCAGGCCGCCGAGAAGCTGATGCAGCGGGGCCTCAAGGCCCTGGTGGTGGCCTGCAACACCGCCACCTCCGCCGCCATCGAAGCCCTGCGGGAAAAATACCCGGAGCTCATTGTGGTGGGCATCGAGCCGGCGCTGAAGCTGGCGGCGGACCGGTTCCCCGGGGGCGGCATCGGAGTGATGGCCACCCCGGTGACCCTGCGGGAGGAAAAATTCTGCCATCTGCTCTCCCGCTACGCCGGAAGCTGCCGGGTTTACAGAATCCCCGCTCCCCAGCTGGTGCCCCTGATCGAGGAGGGAAAGGTGGACACGCCCCTGATGGAGCGGACCCTGCACGAGCTTCTGGACCCCTATGCAGATAAGATTGACGCACTGGTGCTGGGCTGCACCCACTATCCCTTCGCCTCCCATGCCATGGAGCGGCTGCTGGGGCCGAAGGTCGCCGTGCTGGACGGGGGCGACGGCACCGCCAGAGAAACCCGCCACCGGCTGGAGGCGGCGGACCTGCTGGAAAACGGCCCGGGAGAGCTGATTCTGGAGAACAGCCTGGGCACCCCGGAAATATTGCGCCGCTCCCGCCGGATGCTGGGGCTGGAGTAGCAAGGAGGCAGTAACATGGAAAACGATATTCTGGTCATCGGCATTGCCGGAGGCACCGCCAGCGGCAAGACCACGCTGATGAAAAACCTGATCAATGAGTTCGGCGGCCAGGTCACCGTGCTCAGCCACGACAACTACTACAAGCGCCACGACGACATGCTCTACGAGGAGCGCTGCAAGCTCAACTATGACGAGCCCGCCGCCTTCGACACCAGCCTGATGGTGTACCACCTGGATCAGCTGCGCCACGGCTACCCCATCGAATGCCCGGTGTACGATTTCACCGTCCACAACCGGTCCGATGAGACCATCCGCCTGGTGCCCCACAAGGTGATCATTGTGGAGGGCATTCTGATTTTTGAAAACGAAGAGCTGCGAAACCTCATGGACATCAAAATCTTTGTGGACACCGACGCGGACATCCGCCTGTGCCGCCGGATCAAGCGGGACGTGAACAAGCGGGGCCGCAGTCTGGAGAGCGTGCTCACCCAGTACCAGCAGACGGTGAAGCCCATGCACGAGCGCTATGTGGAGCCCAGCAAAAAATACGCGGATCTGGTGGTGCCCGAGGGCGGCAAGAACCTGGTGGCCCTGAGCATGATCACGGGACACATCCGACACTATCTGGACGAGGAATTACCATGCAATTTGAAAGCCTGATTTTTGACATCGACGGCACCCTCTGGGACTCCCGGGCCCTGGTGGCCGAGGGATATAACCTGCAGCTGCGCGCGGAAGGGCTGGACGATTACTGCGTGGACGCCGAGCGGCTGCGGCCCCTCTTCGGCAAGGTGATGACCGCCATCGCCGACGCGCTCTTCCCCCACCTGCCCGAAAAGGAGCGCTACGGCCTGATGGAGCGGTGCATGGAGCGGGAGAACCGGTAC
>JBJDYM010000167.1:0-5805 GCA_051867315.1 Faecousia sp. | reverse complement strand
AGAACATCAACTGGCTGGGCGACCCCAAATACGCCCTGGGCTGCATCATCCTGATCCTGCTCACCACCTCCGTGGGCCAGCCCATCGTGCTGTACGTCTCCGCATTGGACAATGTGGACAAATCCCTGGTGGAGGCCGCCCAGGTGGACGGCGCCACCGAAACCCAGGCCTTCTGGCGCATCAAGTGGCCCCAGATGATGCCCACCACCTTGTACATCCTGGTCATCACCACCATCAACTCCTTCCAGTGCTTCGCCCTGATCCAGCTGCTGACCTCCGGCGGACCCAAGAACAGCACCATGACCATCATGTACTATATCTACTACAACGCCTTTAAGCTGTACCGCTACGGCTACGGCAACGCCATGGGCGTGATCCTGGCAATCATCATCGCAATCCTTTCCGCTGTCCAGTTCCGCCTGGGCAAGGAAAAGTAAGGAGGTAGAATTATGGCTGCAACGAATCCCATTGAATCCCATAAGCGCAGAGCCAGAATCGCCTCGGTTGCCAGTTGGGTGATTATCTGCATCATTGCGTTCCTGTTCGTCTTCCCTCTGTACTGGATCATCACAGGCTCCTTTAAGATTAAGAAAGAAATCATCTCCTCCGCCCCTGTGTGGATTCCCTCCCAATGGGTGCTGACCAACTATGAGAACCTGATGAGCAAGCGCTCCGCTCCCCTGTTCGAGCTGTTCGGCATTGCAGGGCCCACCGTTCCCGCCGCCATCCGCTGGCTGGTGAACACGGTGTTTATGTCCGTGGCCTCCATGCTGCTCACCTGTCTCACCGCCGCCATGGCGGGCTATGCGCTGGCAAAGAAGCGCTTCTTCGGCAGAGGACTGATCTTCACCCTGATCGTGTGCGCCATGGCCCTGCCCAAGCAGGTCATCCTGATTCCGCTGCTGCGGGAAATGTCCGCCCTGAATCTGTACGACACCATCTGGGCCGTGATCTTCCCCATTGTGGGCTGGCCCTTCGGCGTGTTCCTGCTGAAGCAGTTCGCGGAAGGCATTCCCACGGAAATGACCGAGGCCTGCCGCATTGACGGCGCCAGCGAATGGCGGACCTTCACCGATGTGATGTTCCCCATGATCAAGCCCGGCGTGGGCGCCTGCGCCATCTTCACCTTCATCAACAGCTGGAATGACTACTTCATGCAGCTGATTATGCTGACCTCCAGCAAGAATCTGACCATCTCTCTGGGCATCGCCACCATGCAGGGCGAAAACTCCACCGACTTTGGTCTGCTCATGGCTGGCTGTGCCCTGGCCTCCGTGCCCATCATCATCGTATTCCTGATTTTCCAGAAATACTTTACCAAGGGCATCACCATGGGCGCTGTGAAGGGTTGATCTCCCTCTCTTTTCGCCGCCTGAAAGCAGGCGGCGAAAAATTGGAAAAAATCTCTTTACTTTTCACCAAGGAGTGATAACATGATTGTCGCAAGTCTCGCGAACAAGCAGGAATACTACGGCATCCACCCGGAGCTGGATAAAGCGCTGGATTGCCTGACCCCGGAATTTCTGGAAAAGGTTCCCACCGAAAAACAGCTGCTGGACGGCGAAAACCTGTTCGTGACCAAATACCACCTGGAGACCGCCCCCTTTGAGGAAACCTTTTTTGAGTCCCATAAGAAATACCTGGACATCCAGGTGGTCACCCAGGGCATGGAGCGGGTGGACATTGCCCATCCCGACGGCCTGACCCTCACCGAAACCAAGGGCGATTTCTACGGCTACACCGGCCAGGCGGAACAGAGCGTGATTCTGAAGCCCGGCAATTTCCTGGTGGTATTCCCCGGGGATGCCCACCGGCTGAGGATTCCCGTGAAGCAGCCCGGCGAACCCTTTACCCGCGTTGTGTTCAAAATCAAAGTATACGACTGAAAAGGAGAATCGACGATATGAAAGATTGCAGCAAATATGCCGGCATTATTCCCGCATTCTATGCCTGCTACGATGAAAAGGGCGACATTTCCCCCAAGGCCGTCCGGGAGTTGACGGAATACCACATTCAAAAGGGCGTGAAGGGTCTGTATGTGGGCGGCTCCTCCGGTGAGTGCATCTACCAGAGCGTTGCGGAGCGGAAGCTGCTGCTGGAGAACGTGATGGCTGTTGCCAAGGGCAAGCTGACCATCATCGCCCATGTGGCCTGCAACAACACCAAAGATTCCATGGAGCTGGCCGCCCATGCGGAAAGCGTCGGGGTGGATGCCATTGCCGCCATTCCCCCCATCTACTTCCACCTGCCTGACCGGGCCATCGCCAAATATTGGAACGACATTTCCTCCGCCGCCCCCAACACCGATTTCATCATCTACAACATCCCCCAGCTGGCCGGCGTGGCTCTGAACCCCGGTCTGCTGAAGACCATGCTGGAAAACCCCAGATGCATCGGCGTGAAGAACTCCTCCATGCCCGTGGAGGACATTGAAAAGTGGATCGCCGGCGGCGCCATCACCTTCAACGGCCCCGATGAGCAGCTGCTCAGCGGCATCGTCGCCGGAGCCACCGGCGGCATCGGCGGCACCTACGGCGCCATGCCCGAAATCTACCTCAAGATCTTCGAGCTGGCTACCAAGGGCGAAAACCTGGCCCTGGCCCGCCAGCTCCAGCAGGATGCCAACCAGATCATCTACAAGATGTGCTCCGGCACGGGCAATATGTACGCCATGATCAAGGAGATCCTCCGCCTCTCCGGCGGTCCCGACATCGGCGGCGTCCGCGCTCCCCTGCTGAATCTGACCGAGGATGACAAGCAAATCGCCAAGCAGTGCGTGGCCATGATCGCCGCCGCCAAGGCAAAGCTGGCATAATACATAGCGAAAGACATCAGCCGCTTCCGATTTTGGAAGCGGCTGAACCATTTTACTTTTTCATATTTTCCGATGCCGTTCGCTTCATGGCCGGGATGGACAGCACGCAGATCAGCACCGTCAGCACATCGGCAGCGGGCTGGGAAGCGTAAATTCCCAGCACGCCCCAGAGTCTGGGCAGGAGCAGAATGAACGGGATGAAGCAGAGGCCCTGGCGAATGACGGAGAGAAACAGGCCATACCGGGCCGAACCAATGGTCTGGTAGGTGATGGTCATCATATAGCACAGGCCGAAGGCGGGATAGAGAGCCATCTGGGAAATCAGCAGCCATCTGCCGTAGTCCACAATCACGGGGTTGCTGTTGAACAGCAGAATCAAAGGCTTCGCCAGCAGGATATACACCGCTTCCACCACGATGGTCAGCAGCAGCGCCCCCTTCAATGCAAAGCGCACCGACTGGTGAAACCGCTCCTCATTTTTGGCGCCGAAGGCGTAGGAGGCCACCGGCTGATAGCCCTGCATGAAGCCCATCACCACATAGCAGCCGATGAGGACCAGGCGCTGGACAACGCCGTAGGCCGCGATGATCTCATCGGATTGGGGCAAGGAGGCAGCGGCAATGTTGGTCAGGGACGCGGCCACGGACAGGCAAATCTGAATGACCGCCGTGGGAATGCCAATCAGAGCAACGGATTTGATAAAATTCCAACTGGGGCGGAAGGATTTGAACTTGATTTTGATGATGGAGCGTCCGCTGAGATAGAACCAGCTGAGGATAAAGAAGGTGACAAACTGGGATACCGTTGTGGCCAGGGAGGCGCCCTCCACGCCCATGCCCAGTCCCCAGTCGAACATAAACACAGGGTCCAGCAGGATATTCAAGGCCGCCCCGGTAATTACCGCCACGGAGGACAGCTTCACCGAGGATTCCGCCCGGGCAGCGCAGTTCATGCTCTGGGCGGGCAGATTGGCCAGCGCCGCCACGAACATCCAAAAGGCATAATCCTTGGCCTGGGGCAGCGACGCCTCCGAAGCCCCGAAGGCCCGCATCAGCGGCTCCAGAAATACAATTCCCCCCACGCACAGGACGATGCCAATCAGAATGGAAAGGCCGATGACCGTGGTGACGGTACGGCCGGCGGCCTCCCCATCCTTCGCGCCCAGCTGCCGGCCTGCCAAAACGGCGGCGCCCGCCGCAAAAATATTCTCAAGAGAAACCATGATCAGCAGCAGGGGCACCGTGACTCCCACAGCCGTCAGCGCAGTGTCGGAGTGCAGCATTCCGATGTAAGCGGTATCCACCAGATTATACACCGCCTTGGCCAGCAGTGCCAGGGTCGCGGGGACCGCCAGCTTGACAATGGCCCTGGACGGCGACATATCAGCGAGGATGGATTGGGACTTCTTTTCAGACATTTTTGTTCCTTCTTTCATGCCGAATAATAGACCGGATAGTCTGTTTCATAGAAGTGTAGCACAAACAGACCAGGTGGTCAATATATATTTTACTCATTTTCCGAAAAAATGCCCCATGAGGCGTGATTCCTCATGGGGTGGGTGCTATTTCCTGGCAATCAGACCATAGAGCATGGTTTGGAAGGTTTGGCGGCACAGCTGGTTGTGTCTGTCCGCCTGCTGCTCCTGGCCGGAGGTTTTCAGGTAGGAGCTGACGCAGTCCTCGAAAATCCGAAGCTGGCAGATGGCATCGGCGATGGTGACCCCCTCCGCCAGGGTTTCCTTTTTCAGAATGGCGGTGAGCATCGTTTCGTTCAGTTCGTCAAAGGGGGCCCGGCACTGGGAAAGCTGCCGAAGCAGGTGCTGGGGCGGATTTACCACAGTGTCACAAAACAGCCGCTGGTGCAGCGGGTGATGCTGGAAATAATCCAGCCGGACATTAAAATACCGGTCCAAAGTCACCGTTGCCGCGTCCAGTTCTGCGGACAATGCGGCGGTCAGCTCCCCAAAGCATTTTTCCGCGCAGGCGAGGTACAGCGCGTCCTTGTCCGCGTAATAATGATACAGCAGCCCTTTCGAGATGCCGCCGTCGGCGCAGAGATGGTTCACGGACGCCCCCCGATACCCCTGGGACGCAAACTCCGCAAAGGCGTATTCCAGAATACGCTCCCTGCTTTTTTGGTTCTTTTCTTCCTGCTTCATGGGTCAGCCCCCCTTCGATCCTTACTATAGCAGATCGGAAGCAAAATGTCCATTCCAATATTGACCAGCCAGTCTGTTTATGGAGGAAACATCATGAAAAAAGCAAACAAGCTCCATCGCATCGTTTTGATCCTGATGATTGCATTTGCCCTTTGCATTTTGTTTCTCTCCTGGAGTCAGATTCAATCCCACCGCACCCACCGAAACGGAGGAAGCGCTGACTCTGGAGGAGCTGCCGGGAGAAGACTATATGAAATTCCTGACGGACACCATCACCATGCAGATGGAAAACCGGATGGAAAAAAATCCGGATGTGGAATATTATCCCATCGTGGACAATGCACCGCTGAACAATTTTGCGGAAATTGGTGAAAACAACCAGTTTGAACTGGACGAAGCGGGATATCTGACCATTCGCTTTCCCGCCGGAACAGTCACCGCCCCAGAGCACGGGGAGCAGCGCTTCCGCGTCATCAAAACGAGCAGGACAATGGATTAAAGTAAAAAACTACCCTTTTGACGGCTCAAGTCCATCAAAAGGGTAGCTTTCTATCGTTTATTCGGCTTTTTCCTGGGGCAGTCCGAAATACGCCCGGATTTGCGGCAGCATGAGCTTGGCATCGGCGCGGCCCAAAAGGTACAGCGCCCCCAGGCGCTCCATGTCCCCTTCCAGGGTGGAAACGCTGATGGAGCCGGAGGGGCAGAGCATCAGCACCCGACCCTGCTCCTGCAGTTCCGCCAGCTCCTGGCAGGCGTTGTTATACTGGTCGCTCTGGCTGTTCAGCCGCTCCACCAGATTGGGATAATTTCTGTAGATCCGCTCAGAAAGCTC
>JBJDYM010000166.1:0-1769 GCA_051867315.1 Faecousia sp. | reverse complement strand
GTCAGCGCCGTGCAGATGGAATACTTGGCCGGAAAGAAGCCCGAGGCCATGCTGGCGGCCATCCAGAATCTGGTGGAAAAATGTCATGCGCTCTGCCCCGATGTGGAGCTGATCGCCGACGACGCCACCCGGGCCGATCCCGCCTTTTTGCAGGATGCCATCCGCACCGCCATCAATGCCGGGGCCACGGTCATCACCCTGTGCGACGCCGCCGGGATGATGCTGCCGGATCAGATTACGGAATTTCTTCAAAATACCTACGCCGCCGTGCCGGAGCTGAAGGAGGTCACCCTGGGCATCTGCTGCAAGAATGAACTGTCCATGGCCGATTCCTGCGCCGTGGCCGCCATCCGCTGCGGGGCCGGCGAGGTCAAATGCGCCGCCTACGGGGAGGATGTGATCAAGCTGGAGACCATGGCCAAGGTCATCTCCGCCCGGGGCAGCAGCTTCGGCGTGGAGTGCGGCATCCGCACCACCAGCATGAAGCGGATTCTCAGCCAGGTCGCCTGGATGTGCCAGACCGGCCGCAGCAGCACCTCTCCGTTTGACTCTGGCGTCCAGTCCGGCGAGGGCCTGTACCTGACGGCCCACGACGATTTCGGCGCTGTGATGAAGGCCGCCGCCAAGCTGGGCTATGATCTTTCTGAGGAGGACGGGGCCAAGGTCTACGAGGCCTTCTCCCGGATCGCCGCCAGGAAGCAGACCGTGGGGGCCAAGGAGCTGGACGCCATCGTGGCCTCCGCCGCCATGCAGGTGCCCCCCACCTACCGGCTGGAAAGCTATGTGATCAACTCCGGCAACACCATCAGCGCCACCGCCCACATCAAGCTGCAAAAGAACGGCGCGATGCTCGAGGGCATCAGCCTGGGCGACGGCCCCATCGACGCGGCCTTCCTGGCCATTGAGCAGATCGCGGGCCATCACTACGAGCTGGATGATTTCCAGATCCAGGCCGTCACCGAGGGCCGGGAGGCCATGGGCGAATCCGTGGTGAAGCTGAGGTCCGGCGGCAAGCTCTTCTCCGGCCGGGGCATTTCCACGGACATCGTGGGCGCCAGCGTCCACGCCTACATCAACGCGCTGAACAAGATCGTCTACGAAGAAGCGGCGGGCTAAGAGGAGGAATCAGCCATGAATCTTTCATTTTCTACCCGGGGCTGGCAGGAGAAATCCTGGGAGGAGAACCTCTCCACCGCCCTGACCATGCATTTCGGCGGCATCGAGCTCTACAACGTCCACAAGGCCAGGGAGCTCACCGACCGGGGCGGCCCGCTGCACAAGTACAACACCGCCGCCACCGTCCGTACCCTGCACGAAAAGGGCCTGAAGATCCCCTGCCTGGATACCTCCTGGGACGTCTCCGCAGAGGATGGCACTGCCGAGCTTCAGACCGTTATGGAAATCGCCCATGACATCCAGTGCCCCTATGTGTCCATCACCGCCCAGTTTGAAAACGAAGCGCTGGTCCGGGAAAATCTGACCCGGCTCCAGAAAACCGCCGCCGCGCTGGGAGTGTGCGTCCTGATCAAAACCAGCGGCATCTACGCCGACACCGCCCGGCTGCGCGCCCTGCTGGACACCTTTGCCTGCGACGAGCTGGGAGCCCTCTGGGACATCCACCACACCTACCGGGATTTCGGCGAGAGCGGGGACACCACCATCAAGAACCTGGGCGCTTATGTGCGCCATGTCCACCTGCGGGACTCCGACGACGACAAGTCCTACAACCTGATCGGCGAGGGCACCCTGCCGGTGGCGGCCATGATGCG
>JBJDYM010000165.1:0-1772 GCA_051867315.1 Faecousia sp. | reverse complement strand
CTACAGCATACTCCTTTTGGGCAGGTTCTTCAAATGTGCGATTTTGCTGCCGCTGTAAGGACAGCATTGTTCTGGCGATTTCGGACATGCACATCTGAGAAATATCGCTGGTGGCTGTTCCCAATGCGTTGATGGTTTGGAGGGTATTGAAGCCGCTGATGTAGCTGAAATCCTCCCGTTGGAAGTATGCGCCGGGATCGATGCCGCAGCGTACTAGCAGCATATAGCCGATGCTGTTTTGGAGAAGGGGCTTAAAGATGACTTCCAGAGATTCCCCATCCAGCGGCTCCAAAAAGCTGCCTTCCTTATAATAAGTGAGCTGTGCCAAATAATCCTGAAAGTTGTCCTCCATGACATTGGATGCCGCCGAAAGCAGGGCATCCCCCAGATTTTCCTTGCTTCCCAGAGCACCAAAACTGTTTTCCAGCGTTTCAATAATCGCCTGTTCCTGCTCCGGGTGAACTGTCCAGATGGGCACAGGACGGGGATGCCGCCCTTCATGGGTATCTGCAATGTCGAAGTAGTATTTGATTCTCGCCTGACCGTTGCTGTCACTGTCCAGAATAGCAATACCCTTGGAGCCACGATTGACCCACCGCCCGAGCCGCTGGTTCCAGCCTTGCCGCCCTTCAATGGGCAGGACTGCGGTGGCATCTGGGCGCTGGGCATACAGAAGAACCTGTTTATCAAAGGACAGGCGGAAGTTGTGGCAGGCGGTGGTGAGAAACTGGGGCCAGACTTCCGGCTTTGCAACCTCGCCCACCGTCTGCAAATACAAATTCGTGATCCGTTCATATTTTGATGCCATCGGTTCACCTCCCGGCTATCAGCGTTCGTCACGGTCTTTGGCTTTCGGACGGATGGGGACACCCTGCTCATCGTAATTTTTGGGATCTGCGGCAGGGGTATCCCAGCCGAACATGGAACCGGCTACCATAGCGGCTTCCTGTGCTTTGGTCACGCCATTGGCTGCATTGGCGGCGGTCACGCCCTCTCTGGGGGAAGCATCCTGCGGGAATATGCCCGTGGGGGTATAACCTTTTTCGCCCTTGGTAATGACGATCATTTCTCCTGTGGATTCCAAAGTGCTGAAACACTTCTCTGGGAGGGAAGAACGCAGAGGAATGGTCTTAACACCATTATGCTGCATTCGCTCGGCAAACTCACAAATATGGTAGAGATTCTTTCCCACCTCCAGATGGGTTTCATCAATATAGCGGCAGGTCTGCTCCAATTTTTCACCGGAGGGAAGCGTCATGCGGATTCTGTCGCCGTCCGGAATTCGAAACACTTCCTTATAGTCCGGAGTAATGAAGCGGATGCCCTTTTCGGCCTGCCGCATGTGCCGGTCCAGCCATTGCCGGATGTAGCAATAGCAGTACAGATTGTACTCGCCCCTGTTGGGATTCAGCCGCAGAAGATAGGAATAATGCGGGGTATCTGCCCGGAAGCCATACTCCCGGTCATTGCCGAAGCTGCTGTCCCGGTGCATCCAGCAGTAAGAAGAAAGGCTGCTCCGATTTTTCAGAACTCCCCCATACTGCGCATCCTCCCGCAAGGCGTTGATAACTTCGTCGAACTCATGCTTGAAATCCTCGGACTTCAAATCCGCCCGGTGGTCATCCCAGCTCGAGAAAAACTGTTCCCCGCTGCTGCCGAAATCAGCACGAAGGTGCCCAATACAGCCAGTCTGGGACATAAGCTGCTGGGACTGGCTATAGCTGTACATCTGCTCCGCTGCCGTCATGGGGCGCAAAGTCATTTCTGCTTCC
>JBJDYM010000164.1:0-1774 GCA_051867315.1 Faecousia sp. | reverse complement strand
CGTTCACCGCGATGATGATGGCCTCCCGCAGGTACTGGTAGCCCTTGATGTGGGCGGGGACGCCGATTTCGTGGATGATGCCGGTGACCATGGACTCGATGCTGGTCTTGTCCGCGCGGCGCGGGGCCGGATACCGGAGGCTCTCCCCTCCCCGGATCTCCTCCAGCCGCTCCACCAGGGCGGTCATATCACAGGGCTTCAGCATCAGATACCGAACCCCCAGGCTGGCCGCTGCGGACGAAACATATTCTGTTAAAAACGCCGATGTGGCCAGGGTCACCGGCCGGCGCTCCATGCCGGATATGGCTTTGAGGACGCTGATGCCGTCCTGCTTGCTGAGCATCAGATCCAACACCAACACATCGGGCTTTCGTTCTCCGATCAATCGAATGGCCTGTTCCCCGTCTCCTGCGGTTCCCACAACCTGGAAACCGTCCGAGCGCTGCAGCGCGGCAGCCAGGGCATTACAGAAATCCTCTGCACTGTCTGCAATCAGTACGGTCGTTGCATGTTCCATACATTCCTCTCCTGTCAACTAGAATTTCTCCCCATCCGATACGGCTTCGTTTCACCGTGTGCGACAAATATAATTTAGCACAGAGGCAACCTTTTTGCAAGGAAATTCAATAACAATCGTTCGTCATAAACCTCGATAATGTCGCATTTTTCGGTAACTTTCGACATTTTTTGTTTCATTTTGTCGAGCATGATTATTTTCTGTCGAACAGTGTCGGAAGCGCTGCGCGCGGTTGACGAAGGGCCCTCCGTGATGTACAATTTAGGAAACGACTCAAAGGAGGAAACCGTCATGAACGAAGTATGGAACCTGGACCCCATCTACCGGGGGTTCGACGACCCGGCCTTTGCCCAGGAGCTGGAGGCGCTGCAAAGCACCCTGGACGAGCTGAAGGCCTTTGCAAAAACGCTGGACACTCTGGAGCCCGCCCGCGGCCTGCGCCGGGGCCTGCAGCTGCAGGAGGCGCTGGCCGGCTATGTGATGAAGCTGGCGGGCTTTGCCGAGCTGAAGCAGGCAGCCAACACCCTGGATACCCAGGCCGGCTCCCAGCTGGGCAGGATTCTGGGGCTTTACAGCGAAAGCGCCGCCCCCATTGCCGCCTTTGAAGGCTGGGCCGCCAAGCTCCCCAATTTGCAGGAGCTGATCGATGCCGACCCCTTCCTCTCCGAGTACCGGTTCCTGCTGGAAAACCTGGCCGATTCCAGCCGCCACCTGCTGCCCGGAGTGGGGGAAAGCGTCCTGGCCAAGCTCAAGCTCTCCGGCGGCAACGCCTGGAGCGAGCTGCAGCAGTATCTGACCAGCACCGTACCCGTGACCTACCGGGGAGAAGCCACCAACCTGTCCGCCGTGCGGAATCTGGCCTACAGCCCCGACCCCCAGGTGCGCCGGGAGGCCTACGAGGCAGAGCTGAAATGCTACGATGCCATCAAGGACCCCGTGGCCTACGCCCTGAACTCCATCAAGCTGGAAACCATCAACGAATGCCGCCTGCGCCGCTACGAATCCCCCCTGGAGCGGACGCTGAAGCAATCCCACATGCAGCGGGCCACGCTGGACGCCATGTTCGCCGCCATCGACGAGTACCTGCCCCAGTTCCGCCGGTATCTGAAAACCAAGGCCAAGGCCCTGGGCCACAAAAATGGCCTGCCCTGGTATGATCTCTTTGCCCCCATGGGGCGCTCTTCCACCACCTTCACCACCACCCAGGCAAGGGATTACCTGGTGGAGCTGTTCTCCCATTTTGACAGCGAACTGAGC
>JBJDYM010000163.1:0-1804 GCA_051867315.1 Faecousia sp. | reverse complement strand
GAGCGCTGCATCGCCATCACGCTGGATACCATGAGCCAGTATTTCCCCGAGTAATCTGCGCTCCGTAAAGGAGCCGGACATCCTGGGGCAAAAGACAGGCAAAGGCCCGGAGGCTGTCCTGAGGACAGGGCAGCCTCCTTTTGTGCTTACATAATGAAGCTGCAAACGGAAAGGAGTTCAGATGGCGAAACTGCTTGAGGTCAGGCATGTGACCAAGCTGTATCCGGGCGTTGTGGCGCTTGACGACGTATCCTTTGATGTGGAACAGGGAGAAATCCTCGCGCTGATCGGTGAAAATGGCGCGGGCAAGTCCACCGTCATCAAGACGATTTCCGGCGCCATCCAGCCGGAGAAGGGCACGATTGTCATCGACGGCAAGGAATACAGCAAACTGACGCCGGCTCTGGCCAAGGAAAACGGCATCGGCGTCGTCTATCAGGAGTTCAACCTGGTTCCATCCCTGAGCGTGATGGAAAACGTCTTCCTCGGAGACAGGGTGGGCAAGCGGCGCGGCCTTCCCGATTTCAAGGAGATGAAGCGCCGAACCGAGGAGATTCTGCATGATCTCGGCGTCCAGATTGACCCGATGACGCAGGTGCAGATGCTCTCCACTGCCCAGATGCAGATCGTGGAGATCGCCAAGGCGCTGGTGAAGAACTGCAAGCTGCTCATCATGGATGAGCCTACTGCCTCCATCCCGATGGCGGAGGTCAGCAATATGTTCCGCATCGTGCGCAGGCTCAAGGAAAAAGGCGTCTCTATCATCTACATCAGTCACCGGCTGGAGGAGCTCTTTGAGCTGTGTGACCGCGTAACCGTCTTCCGCGACGGCAAATACATCGTCACCCGGAATGTGGCGGACATCACCAAAAAGGACCTGATTCGCTACATGATTGGCCGCGAGCTGACGGAGAAGTTCCCTGAGCGGCATGTGCAGATTGGCGAACCGGTGCTCGAGGTCAGGGATCTGACGGGCAACGGTGATTTCCACATCAATCTGCAGCTGCGCAGGGGTGAAATCCTCGGTCTGGCTGGTCTGGTCGGCGCGGGCCGCACGGAGCTGGCCAAGATGATCTGCGGCGATGTGAGACCGGAAAGCGGAGAAATCATCGTCCGTGGAAAGACCATGCGCGCCAGCTCGGTCGCTGATGTCGTCGATCATGGCATCGGCCTGATCCCGGAGGATCGAAAGCAGGAGGGAGCCTTCCTGCAATACAGCATTGAATGGAATATCCCGGTGATGAGCCTGCGCCAGAACAGCACGCATGGCTTCATGCATTTCAAGGTGCTCGATCAGCTGGTGCAGACGTATACCTCGGCGCTGGACATCAAGACGCCGACGGTCAAGCAGCTTGTGCGCAACCTTTCCGGCGGCAATCAGCAGAAGGTTGTCGTGGCCAAGGTGCTTGCCGCGCAAACGGATATTCTGATCTTTGACGAGCCGACGCGCGGCATTGATGTCGGCGCAAAGCAGGAGATCTACAAGCTGATGAATTCTCTCGTAGAGGACGGGAAATCCATCCTGATGATCTCTTCCGAAATGGAGGAAATGCTCGGTATGAGCGACCGCATCATCGTGCTGCATGAGGGCAGGGTGAGCGGCGAGCTGCAGAAACAGGACTTCAGCCAGGAGCGCGTGCTTGAACTGGCTTCCGGCATTGTGGAGGGTGCATAAGATGGCAAAAGTGGTCGATTTTTGCAGACGGAATCTAGCCTGGGTGCTGCTGATTCTCATCTGCATTGTGTTTGCGTTTACCAGCCCCAACTTTCTGTCCGTAACGAACCTGCTCAACATTCTGAACCA
>JBJDYM010000162.1:0-1817 GCA_051867315.1 Faecousia sp. | reverse complement strand
ATGGGGCAAAAGACCCGCCGCCCAGCCGCAGACGATTTATTCAGAGGTTCCTTAGCATATCCCGCTCCAAACGCAGCGTGCAGCTCCCATGCTCCGGCTGGGCAATATGGATACGCATCCACGCCCACAGGGAATGTCTGATCGCGGCAGATTCGGATGTTGTGTTTAGAGGTGCAATTTCGTATTCGTGGAAAGCGCCAACAGGGCGGCTGTTTGCCAGCCGCCCTGAAAATACTGTCAGGTCCTTGCCATACCGTCCACGCTCAGCACCACGCCCGTGATATAAGACGCTTCCTCAGAGGCCAGGAATACAAAGGCATTGGCGATATCCTCCGGCTGACCCAGACGGCGCAGAGGAATCTGCTTGATCAGCGGATCGATCACTTCCTTGGGAACCGCCTTCATCATGTCAGTCTCCGTGATTCCCGGAGCCACCGCATTGACCCGGATACCCTTGGGGCCAAGCTCACGGGCAAGGGAAAGCGTCAGGCCATTGACGGCGAATTTGGATGCGGGATAGGCAAATCCGCTGGGCTGGCCATAAATGCTGACCATCGAGGAAGTGGAGAGGATAACGCCTTGCCCTCTCTCCACCATATACTCGCTGGCTGCCCGCGACGCATTGAACACGCCTCTCACATTCAGATTCATGACCTTATCAAAGATTTCCTCGGTATACTCGGTAAACCGGGTGCTGTCAGATACACCGGCGTTGTTCACCAGAATATCGATGCAGCCGTACTTATCAACGACCTCCCGGAACGCGTTTTGGACGGATTCCAGGCTGGAAAGGTCAGGACTGATCCCCGCGACAGTGGACTCAGGGTATTTTTCCTGCAGCTTTACAACCGCTCTGTCAGCAGATGCCTGAGAACTTGCCGTCACAATGACGATGGCGCCCTCTTTCAAAAATTTGTCCGCAGTTGCGAAGCCGATCCCTCGGCTTCCACCGGTGATGATTGCAACCTTGTTTTTCAGTCTCATGTTGAAAACCTCCTGTTATGATGATTTTAGTATGTATGTTAGTATGTACACGCTGTCTGTGAATCATTTGCAGAAAACCGGGCAAAGGATACGCCGGACTGACGCCCAGCAAGGACCGCAGCGCGGCTTTCCGCAAATAAGTCCGGAAGGATTGTGAAGCTTGAATTGCAGGATGAATTCAGCTGTTCGATCATGGTCTCACGGAACTGGCCGGGAGAGAGCCCGGTGATCTTTTGGAACGAGCGGTTGAAGGAGGAGATACCGGAATTCTGAGGATATTCCATTCCCCCTCCGAAAACGGGGGGCCGCTGCTCACTGACCATATTTTAGCGAATGATGCGTAAAATTACAACATCTGAGAAGTGATATTTTTAAAAATTATGCAAATCGTACAAGCCAGGTATGAAAGTCGACAAAAAAACGATTGAGAAATTGTGACAAATTTTCAGCAAATCACAATATTTGCGCATTCATTGCGGAGGATTTGGGAAGCACCTCCAAGGACCTGGGCGTCCTGGCAGAAGTCAGGGAACACGGTTGCTCCCTGCCAAAGCAAATTCATCCTGCCGCAGGATCGCGCCGTTCATCCTGTCCAGTAAAAAAATTGCTCCCTTCCATGGATCATGACGAATGTGATGCCATGGAAGGGAGCTTTTGCCGATCATACGCAATAATTGATCCGAAATTGGCCGCAGTGCCGGGTTCGGTATGGCCGCCCGGCAGCCGGTTCCGGATCACTGGCTGGGGTTCAGCAGGAAATCGTCCAGGGTGCCCCAGGCGCCGCCGGCGGCCTGGACGGACACGCCCACGGTCATGCTGCCGCTGCTGCAGGG
>JBJDYM010000161.1:0-1819 GCA_051867315.1 Faecousia sp. | reverse complement strand
CCCACGGTCAGAGAGCCAACCATGTTGCCCAGCGCGGTGCCGATGGCGCCAACCAAAGCAGCCGCGCCGCCGCCGCCGGGAGCGGGGGCGGAGGATGCCAGCACCTCCACAAAGGCGCGGCAGGATTCCATTGTCATATCCATAGGTAGGTTTCTCCTTCATTTCAGATAATCCCTAAAAAAAGACAGGCGGCGGTGGCCGCCTGTCCTTCAGGTGCAGGGGAATTGTGAGCGGTCTGCTTAGAACAGGCCGGAGATCTTGCCGTTCTCGTCCACGTCGATGCGCTCGGCGGCGGGAACCTTGGGCAGACCCGGCATGGTCATGATCTCACCGGTCAGGGCAACCAGGAAGCCGGCGCCGGCGGAGACCTTCACGTTCCGGACGGTGACGGTGAAGCCACGGGGCGCGCCCAGCTTGGTCTGGTCGTCGGTGAAGGAATACTGGGTCTTGGCCATGCAGATGGGCATCTTGTCGTAGCCCAGCTCGGTCAGGGTCTTGATCTGCTTCTCGGCATTGGCGGTGAAGTTCACGCCGTCGCCATGGTAAATCTTCTTGACAATGGCCTCGATCTTCTCCTTGATGGACAGGTCCAGATCGTAGGAGAAGGTGAAATCATTGGGCTGCTCGCACAGGCGGACAACCTCGTTGGCCAGGGCAATGCCGCCCTCGCCGCCCTTGCCCCAAACCTCGGACAGAGCAACGTTGACGCCCAGCTCCTTGCACTTGCGCTCCACCAGAGCCAGCTCGGCCTCGGTATCCTGGGGGAAGCGGTTGATGGCAACCACGCAGGGCAGCTTGTAAACCTGGGTGATGTTCTCCACATGGCGCAGCAGGTTGGGCAGGCCCTTCTCCAGGGCTTCCAGGTTCTCGTTGCCGGTTTCTGCCTTGGGCACGCCGCCGTTGTACTTCAGAGCGCGGACGGTGGCAACCAGGACCACGCAGCTGGGCTTCAGGCCGGCCATGCGGCACTTGATGTCCAGGAACTTCTCAGCGCCCAGGTCAGCGCCGAAGCCGGCCTCGGTGATGGTGTAGTCACTGAGCTTCAGGGCCACCTTGGTGGCGGTGACGGAGTTGCAGCCGTGGGCGATGTTGGCGAAGGGGCCGCCATGTACGAAAGCGGGGGTATGCTCCAGGGTCTGAACCAGGTTGGGCTTCAGCGCGTCCTTCAGCAGAGCAGCCATGGCGCCCTGGGCGTTCAGGTCACCGGCGGTGACGGGCTTGCCGTCCCGGGTGTAGGCAACCACCAGGCGGGCCAGGCGGGCCTTCAGGTCGTTGACGTCGGAAGCCAGGCACAGAACGGCCATGACCTCGGAGGCAACGGTGATGTCGTAGCCGTCTTCACGGGGCATGCCGTTGGTCTTGCCGCCCAGGCCATCCACCACGAAGCGGAGCTGACGGTCGTTCATGTCCACGCAGCGGCGCCAGACGATCTGGCGGGGGTCGATGTTCAGAGCGTTGCCCTGATAGATATGGTTATCGAGCATCGCAGCCAGCAGGTTGTTGGCAGCGCCGATGGCGTGGAAGTCACCGGTGAAATGCAGGTTGATGTCCTCCATGGGGACGACCTGGGCGTAGCCGCCGCCGGCCGCGCCGCCCTTGACGCCGAACACGGGGCCCAGGGAGGGCTCACGCAGGGCGACCAGAACCTTCTTGCCGATCTTGCGCATTCCGTCGGCCAGGCCGACGGTGGTGGTGGTCTTGCCCTCACCGGCGGGGGTGGGGTTGATGGCGGTGACCAGGATCAGCTTGCCGTTGGGCTTGTCCGCCATGTCCTTGAGGATGTTGTAGTCAACCTTTGCCTTGTACTTGCCGTACTGCT
>JBJDYM010000160.1:0-1829 GCA_051867315.1 Faecousia sp. | reverse complement strand
TCCTCCACAGTGTCATAAATGCGAACATCCCGGAGATTCAAAGAATCCTCCAGGATGCGGTAAGCGTTGGCGCGGTCTGTGCCATAGGTGGTATAGGCCGCGATGTTGTTGTAGGGTATCTGTGTTTTGCCGGTGATCTGCCACTCGGCGGTGTAAGCGGAATAGTTCACATCTATGGTGCCGCGCAGATACCGGGGCGTGTCAAAGGTTTCATACATGAATTGACGGATATATTCCTTGTCAATCCAGGTAGCACCCAGACGAACCTCAATTTCCGATGCGTCCAGGTCCTTGGGCTGGGCGGCTTTCAGGGCTTCCACATTGACGGCAAAAGCCGGATCGCGTTCTGCTGCCCGCTGTGCCGCCCGGAGCTTCTGACGGACATTGCCGGACAGATATTCGTCTGCGGTCTGCCAGCCGGAAAGCGGATCGCTGCCATAGGCCGGGTCTTTGAAAATAACGCCGGACAGTTCTGCCGCAATTTCCTCGGTGGGTTTACCGGTCAGCTGGGACATATACTCCATATCCACCCTGGCTTTTTCCGCAATGGAAACGGCAAGGGCTTCGCTGGCGGTGTCCACCGTGGTGACTGCTTTGTGGGGCTTGATGGTACGTTTGGTGAACATATCCGCCTTGCGCTCCAGTTTTCCGTCCTCGTCCAGCACTTCCAGCGCACACAGGAGATAGTAAGAAGAATCGTCCGAAAAGGCCAGCCGGTTTCCTCGGTCATTGATAAGCCCGTATTTGGCGGAAAACGCATCATAGAGCCGGTTCAATTCCCCCTGCTTTTCCCGAATAGCGGAGTCCGGCGTGTACTCGTCCATCTGAAGGTCAATGAGCTGATGCACACAGTCGCGGAGAGCAACCATTCCTTTGACGCGGGCCTCGGCGGTGGCGTTCAGGTCCGGTTTTACCATGCGGCTGTTTTCCCGGAAGTACACCTCGCCATCCACCACAGCATAAGAGTAGTTTTTCACGTTGGGGTCTGCCGGGATGGAGGTGTCGATTTCTTCACCCTCGCCCAGCTCCGGCAGCTCAGCTTCCTGATAGGTGCCGCGAATGTACTTCACAGCGTCATGGAGCTGATCGGCCAGCTCCAGCCCCTCAATCGGTGCAACCGTGAAGTCCTGCCTGCCATATTGGGTGCTTTCGGAGGTCTGTCTGCCTAAGATCATCTCCGGGTGGTCCACAAAGTAGCTGTTGATTGCAAAGCCATCCTCGTTTTGTCCCAAATGCACCCAGTCCGGTTCAATGTCGATGGGCCGGTCACGCTTTTGCAGAAAGATAATATCGGAGACCACATCCGTACCGGCATTGGCCCTGAACGCATTGTTGGGCAGGCGGATTGCTCCTAAGAAATCGGCCCGCTGTGCCAGATACTTCCGCACTTCGGGACTTTTGGCATCCATGGTATAGCGGCTGGTGACAAAGGCAACCACACCGCCCGGACGTACCTGGTCAAGTGCTTTGGCAAAGAAATAGTTGTGGATGTTGAAGCCCAACTTGTTATATGCCCGGTCATTGACCTGATACTGTCCAAACGGAACATTGCCTACGGCCAGATCATAAAAATCGCGGCGGTCTGTGGTTTCAAAACCGGCTACCGTAATATCTGCTTTGGGGTAGAGCTGTTTTGCGATCCGTCCGCTGATGGAATCCAGCTCCACACCGTACAGCCGGGAGCCGGACATTTCCTCCGGCAGCATACCGAAGAAGTTACCAACGCCGCAGGCCGGTTCCAAGATGTTCCCCGCTGTAAACCCCATGTTGCCGACAGCTTCATAAATGGCGCGGATGACCGTGGGGCTGGTGTAGTGGGCGTTCAGGGT
>JBJDYM010000159.1:0-6038 GCA_051867315.1 Faecousia sp. | reverse complement strand
TTTTTGAATCTGGTTGGCTTTGCGCTCTGCCTGGGCGGACTGCTGAACCTCATTGCCGCTGCGCTGCCCCGGAAGGCATCCCGCTGGTTCGTTGGGATCGCCATTTTCCTGTGCACCACGGTGATGATGGTGGAGCTGCTGATCGGTGACGCTTATTTCAACTTCATGCGGCCCGCGCTGGTGTTCGTCAGCGCAGGGGGCGTCCTCACGGATTTCAGCGACATCATGATCGATATGATCCTCAATAACCTGGATCGAATTGCCATCGCGCTGATTCCCCTCTGGCTTCTTCTGCTGTCCGGGAAGAACGAAGGATTCCGGAAAAAGCGCTGTGTCGCTGCCTCGCTGGCCATTTCCCTGGCCGGTGCGGGGGTGGGCCTTGCCGCGCTGAACGTTTCCGCCGGTGGACTGAACACCGTAATTCCCCAGTATGATTTCAACAACTCCATGAAGCGCAACGGAATCACCGTTTCCATGTTTATGGAGCTGACCGGCCTGTCCAACCGGGCCAACGGACTGATCGTGGATGAATTTGATTTTGAGCCCGTGTATCTGGAAACTGTCACAGTCCCCACCACAGCGCCGGAAGAGGAAACTGCCAATCCTACAGTGCAGACCGCTCCCGCGATGGAGGAGACCACCGCACCGGCCGCGGAGGAACCCACCACGCCGGCCACAGAAGCGACCTCCGCAGTTGTCCTGGAGTCACCCATAAAGCCCACTTCAAAGCTTGCCGCCAAATCCAGTACGAAGCCGGCAGCGGACCCCGAATCCTTTACGGAACCTGCCACGTCCGCGGTCACCGAGGCAGCCACTGAGGCAGTCACTGAGCCCATTCCCGAGGAGACGGAACCGAAGGTTTACAACCCCCATGTCATTTCAGGGCTGGACTTCGGAGAACTGGCGGAAACGGAAAATGATCCCACCCGCAAGAAGCTTTTCACTTACCTGGACTCCCTGACCCCCGCTCTGGAAAATGAGTATACCGGCATGTTTGAGGGGAAGAACCTGATCCTGATCACTGCGGAATCCTTCAACTATGCCCTCATCGACCCGGAGCTCACCCCCACGCTGTACCGCCTCTGCACCCAGGGCATCCATTTCACCAATGCCTATGTTCCCCTTTGGACGGGCAATACCAGCGGCGGTGAGATGGCCATTTTCTCCGGCCTGGCCATGAACTGCGATATGTACACCTATTCCAAGCAGCAGCCCTTCAATACCATCGGCCGCCAGCTGATGAATCTGGGCTACTTCTCCCGCGCCTATCATAACAACGGCTATTATTTCTACGACCGGGACAAAACCCATGAAGATCTGGGTTATGAAAAATACATCGGCATCGGCAACGGCCTGGAGGAAGGCGTGGAGGAGGTATGGCCCGCCAGCGACCAGGAGATGCTTGACTTTACCCTGCCCCAGTACATCGATCAGCAGCCCTTCAGCATCTACTACATGACCGTCAGCGCCCACTGCCGCTATAATTTCCTTGGCAACGCCCAGTCCAAAAAGAATCAGGATCTGGTGCAGGATCTGCCCTATTCCACCCCCTTGAAGGCCTACATCGCCGCCAACCTGGAGCTGGAAAAAGGGTTGACCTCTCTGGTTGCCCAGCTGGAGGAGGCAGGAATTGCTGACGACACCGTGATTGTCATGACCGCCGACCACTTCCCCTACGGTCTGGGCACCGCCTGGGGCAACGACCACAACTGTCTGGCCGAGCTCTATGGTGTAAACAGCTACGATGAAATCGAGCGGGACCGGAATACCCTGATTATCTGGAGCGGCTGCCTGGAGGGCAAGGGACTGCAAATCGATGCCCCGGTCTGCAGTCTGGACATTCTGCCCACCCTTTCCAATCTCTTCGGCCTGGAATATGATTCCCGCCTGAGCATTGGCCGGGATGTGTTCGGCACCGAAGAGGCCATCGTCCCCTGGCCCGACTACAGCTGGGTCACCGAACTGGGCAAATATGACTCCTCCACCCAGAAATTCACTCCCTTCGTGGACCAGAGCCTGATTCCGGAGGATTATGTCGACAGGATCAGTTCCATTGTCCGCACCCGGGTCAGCTTCAGCCGTTCCGTGCAGGGCTGTCAGTTCTTTACAACAATTCAGAACGCAATGGAAAAATAACGTTCAAAAGCCTGAAATTCCGGAAAGAATTTCAGGCTTTTTTGTGTGCTTGCCGGTTCCTCTCATCAAACCGGCAAATTGCTGTTTGTGGGGTTCTTGCCCTCCCCTCTGTGGCGTTAAATACCAATTTGTCTGTCATGGGGTCTCGGGCGCATTATTCCTCGGGGTCTTTGGCGGCTTCCCGGAAAATGGCGGCCAGCAATTCCGAATCCACCTCCGGTTCCTCCACCGGCTCCTGACGGGCAAAACGCGGACGATATTCTTTCTCTTGCTCAACCGCTTGGTTCGGAGCGGGCCGCTGCGCCGGTTGTGAAGCCCGGAATGCGGGCGCGGCGGGCCGCTGAACAGGCCGCTGGTTCATGCTGCCGAAAGAGTCCGCCTCAAAGGCAGCCCTGGGACGGGCCCCCTGCTGGGCAGCGGGCGCACTCTGAGGCCAGGATGCCGAATTCTGAGGCCGGGCCTGGCCGGGTCCACGCTGGGAAGCGGAATTTCCCTGTCTGGGCACCGCGGGACGGTTGGCCCCGCAAACCGTGCAGTAGGGGCCGGAATTGCGGCTTCTGTCCCTGGGGCAAATCCACACGCCGCCGGAAGGCCGGGGAGCTGTATTGCTCACCGGACGGGGCGCGGAAGGCCAGGGAGATTCAAAATCATCATAATCCGCCGGCTCCTGCGGGATGCGGCGGGAACGGGAAACGGGTTTCTCGGGGGGCAGTTTCTTTTGCAGTACCAGATAGACCACCCCGGAGGTAGCGGAAAACACCGCAATGAACACCATGACCACCACTGCAATCCAAACGCCGGTGTTGGAGCTGCGCACCGAGGCAGTGGAGCTGACGCCGGACAGGGAATTGTAGCAGTCATCGCACACATAGCCCGCGCCGGTATCATGGCCGGCTCCCCGGAAGCTCTTGCCGCACCAGACGCATTGCTTGCTGCTGCACCCTGCCAGCAACGCGGCCAGAACCAACGCCGCCAGAAACAGGGCGGCTATTTTTCGCATCTTTTTCATTTTCTGCACATCCTTTCTCCCCTGGGGAGATCATTGGGCGATTCTTATTTTATCACATTCCCACTCCCGGCGCAAGTATCTCTTTCCCGGCGGCCGGTCAGGAATTATCCGTTGACTTTCCCGACAGGCCAGAATATAATAAGTCAGGAACGATGAATGATATCATTTTTCAGATCTTTGTAAGGAAAGGAGGAACAATAATGACGTCTGCTTCACCTGCTCCCCTGGGAGTCTGGGATGTTTTTCTGAGAATGCTCTGCTCCATGGCGGTGGGCACTGTGATCGGCACCGAGCGGGAATACTCCAATCGCCCCGCAGGCATGAGGACCCATATCCTGGTGGCTCTGGGCGCCTGCGCCGTCATGCTGACGGGTCAGATGATTTACACCCAGTACAGCGCCTACGGCGCAACACCCGACCCCGCCCGGCTGGCCGCCCAGGTGATTACCGGCGTTGGCTTCCTGGGTGCGGGCACCATCCTGCGGGAGGGTCCCACCGTCCGCGGACTGACCACCGCTGCCAGCCTGTGGGCCGTGGCCTGCCTTGGCGTTGCAGCGGGCGGCGGCTATTTCTCCGTCGCATTGGTGGGCATGGTATTCATCTTCATCACCCTGACCGTCTTTGAATTGCTGCAAAACCGGCTCATGGGCCAGGGCAGCAGCATGATTTTCTACTGCCTGGAAACCGATGACATTGTGACCACCCTGGAGGTGCTGAACGTCCATGCCCGGCAGCAGAACGCGGGTATCCGGGAAATGCGCACCCAGCGCAAAGAGGACGGCAGCTATCAGCTCCTGTTCCAGGCGGACATCGGCGGCTTCCACAGCAAAAAGAGAAGGCAGCGCTTTTTAGACGGACTGGCCACGGAACCCATCATTTCCTCCATCCATATCAGCGCTCACCAGGAAAAAGCACCCACGCAATAAAGGTCGCCAAAGGCAAGAGAGAGAACGATGAACAAACACACCGCAAAAACCGCTTTTTTGGATACTGTTCCCGTGATGACGGGATATCTGTTCCTGGGCTTCGGCTTTGGAATCATTATGCAGCAAAATGGCTACAGCGTCCTATGGGCCCTGGCCATGAGCCTGTTTATTTACGCAGGCTCCATGCAGTACGTCGGGGTCGGCCTGCTCACCAGCGGAGCCGGTCTGGCCGCCGCCGCCCTGACCACTCTGATGGTGAATGCCCGCCATCTGTTTTACGGCATCTCCATGGTCGATGCCTACAAAGGTGCCGGGAAACGGAAGCCCTATCTGATTTTCGCCCTGACGGACGAGACCTATTCCCTGGTCTCCCGGGAGCCGCCCAAAGGAGTGGAGCGGACGGCCTACTGCTTCCTGGTGTCACTGTTTGACCAGTGCTACTGGGTCGCCGGTTCCGCGCTGGGCGCTCTGGCGGGAAAACTGCCCCTGGATTTCACCGGCATTGACTTTGCCCTGACAGCCCTGTTTGTCACCATTTTTGTGGAGCAGTGGCTGAGCACGAAAAACCACCTGCCCGCCCTGGTAGGAGTCGGCTCCGCCGTTGCCTGTCTGGTGGTTTTCGGGGCGGACAAATTTTTGATTCCCACCATGATCCTCATTGCGGCCATCCTGATGATGCTGCGCAAAACCGGAAAGGAGGCAGCCCATGCTTGATTTCCTCTCCTCCGCCCTGCAATCGCCCCGGCTGCACAGCGCCGCCCTGGTGGCCGTCATGGCATTGGTCACCGTCGGACTGCGCTTTCTCCCCTTTTGGATCTTCGGAGAAAACCGGAAAACGCCGGAGGCCATCACCTACTTGGGCAAGGTACTCCCCTATGCCATCATGGGCATGCTGGTGGTCTACTGTCTGAAAAGCGTCAGTTTTGTCCAGCGCCCCTACGCCCTGCCGGAGTTGATCGGCTGCGCTGTGGTGGTGCTGCTGCACATCTGGAAACGAAACACTCTGCTCTCCATCGGCGGAGGGACAGCGTGCTACATGCTGCTGGTCCAGGTGGTTTTCAAATAGCAAAAAGATGCCCAAAGCCCGCTGATCTGGCAGGTTTTGGGCATCGTGTATTTTATACGATTATTCAGAGGTTCCTTAGGAGAGATCAGCCGCTGCGCAGCGATTTTTCCTCCTCCAGATCCTCCTGGCTGATGGGCCGGTCCCGATAGTAGAACTGTGCATCCCGCTCATCGATGGGCCGAATCACCTTACAGGGATTGCCCGCGGCGACGGAATTGGCAGGGATATCCTTGGTCACCACGCTGCCGGCGCCGATGACCGTATTCTCACCAATGGTGACACCGGGACAAATCACGCTCCCCGCGCCGATCCAACAGTTGTCCCCGATGGAAACGGGATCGCAGTACATATATCCCCGCAGCCCCGGGTGGATGGGATGACCCACGGTGGCGATGGTAACCGCAGGGCCGAACATCACAGCCTTCCCGATGGTGATCTGTCCGTCATCGATAAAATTGCAGTTGACGTTCAGGTAGCAGCCGTCACCCATTGCAATGTGGGTGCCGTAGCAGAAATAGAAGGGCGGCTCAATCCAGGCGGAGACCTTCTGCCCGAAAATCTGTTCCAGCAGCGCGTACCGCCCCTCCACATTGTCCGGTTCGGAGTCATTAAACTTTTTCATGAGCTGTTTGGCCTTCAGCCGTTCCTCCGGCATACCTTCGCACATGTCTGTGAAAAGCTTTCCCTGCCGGATTCTATCCTTCATGGTCATGCTGGTTCCTCCTTTGTAAATCTCTGCGGCAGCATTCGCTCCCATTCACCTCCGATTATAGCCCAGCTTCGCAGAAAAAGCAATACCGTACCCCGTTTTTACCGGCTGCCCCAAAACAGAACAGCCGGTCGTTTCATTCCAGCGCAGCACGAAGCTTTTTCAGCGCCCGCTTTTCAATGCGGGATACAT
>JBJDYM010000158.1:0-6047 GCA_051867315.1 Faecousia sp. | reverse complement strand
CTATTATCTAAAACCTGTATTCTTGGAGAGAGAAATTATGTACTATGCACATATTCGGGAAGATGGGACAAAGCAAACTGTCGAGGAACACCTGGAGGGCACCGCGGAGAGGTGCGCCGCTTTTGCAGCTGCCTTTGGAGAGGAAAAACGTGGGAAGCTGCTGGGGTATGCTCACGACATTGGAAAGACCTCCCCAGAATTTCAAAAGCGGCTCCTGGGCGGCCCAAAGGTTGACCACGCCACGGCAGGGGCTCTGGAGTGCGCAAAAATGCAGGAAGACCTGGCTGCGTGCTGTGTGGTGGGGCATCACAGCGGTCTGCCGGATTTTGGAAACCCAAAGGCTGACTATCCCGGTGCGCCGACCTGCATAGGGCGGCTGAAAAAAGGGCTCACCGGAGGGATTCCAGTACACCACTGGGAAAACACGCTGCCCAGCCCAGGCAAACTGCCATTTTTTCAGGACCGATTCACTCTGTCTCTTTGGACGCGGATGCTGTATTCCTGCCTGGTGGATGCGGATTATCTGGACACGGAAGCATTCATAGCAGATGGTCCTTGCCACCGCGGAGAATATGATTCATTACCCGTACTGCTGGATAAGCTGAATAGTTATATCCAACCATGGTTTCCAGGAAAGACAGAACTGAATCAAAGCCGCTGTGCCATTCTCAGCCAGTGCCTGAAGTCTGCCGCACAGCCTCGGGGGGTCTACTCCCTGACTGTTCCCACCGGCGGCGGAAAAACCGTTTCCTCCCTGGCCTTTGCACTGAAACACGCTGTAGGAAACGGGTTGGACAGGGTTATTAACGTGATTCCCTATACATCCATTATCGAGCAGAATGTCGCCGTATTCCGCAACATATTGGGAGAAAACAACGTGGTGGAGCATCACAGCGGGGTTCAGTTTGACGATGAGGATGAGACGAACAAAAATAACCTTTTTCAGCGTCTCGCCTCGGAAAACTGGGATGCACCAGTGATTGTCACAACGGCGGTGCAATTTTTTGAATCACTGTATTCCAACCGTTCCTCCCAGTGCCGCAAGCTGCACAATATGGCAAACAGCGTAATCATCTTTGACGAAGCACAGATGCTCCCAACCTGCCACCTGAAGCCCTGCGTGGGGGCAATTGCCAATCTGGCAGCCCATTTTCGTTCCACGGTGGTGCTGTGCACGGCGACACAGCCGGTACTTTCGGATTTGTTTCAACAGTTTTGCCCTGAACTGCAAATCAAAGAGCTATGCTCTCAGGTGGCGGATGCTTTCCAGAAATTCCGCCGGGTGACCTATCGTGACGGCGGAACACTGTCTGATGGGGCTCTGGCAGAGGAACTGAGCCAGCAGGAACAGGTACTCTGCATCGTGAATACCCGCAAAGCTGCCCAGAAGATTTATGAACTTCTTCCAACAGAAGGGAGCTTTCACCTGTCAACCTTGATGTATCCTGCCCACCGAAAAGCGGTCCTGGATACCATTCGGCAGCGTCTCCGTGACGGCTTACCTTGCCGTGTTGTGTCCACCTCCCTGATTGAAGCCGGTGTGGATGTGGATTTCCCTGCGGTGTACCGGGAAATCGCAGGGCTGGATTCCATCGCCCAGGCAGCAGGACGATGCAACCGAGAGGGAAAACGCTCTGCTGACAGCAGCATTGTCACCTTCTTCCAAAGTGAAAATCCTGTCCCCGTTTTACAAAAAGTCAACATCCAGGCAGCACGGGAAGCGTTACAAGGAAACCATGACCCCGGCGATCCAGAAACCATGCAACAGTATTTTACCTCTCTGCGCTCCTTGATCGGAGACCGGATGGATAAAACCAATTCGGTGAAAGCACTACGGGATGGACTTCACGGCTGTCTGCTCCCCTTTGAAACGGTTGCACAAAATTTCCATTTCATCGATCAAGCCACCTGCACGGTTTATGTTCCCATGGGTGAGGGCAAGGCTGTGTGTCAGCTGCTTTTGAACGGAACTGCACAAAGAGAGGATTATCGAAAGGCCGGTCAGTACAGCGTCAATATCTACGACCAACACTTCCGCGATTTGCTGGCCGCTGGGGATATTCAACCACTGACAGGAAACAGTGCTGTGTTGACGAATCTGAGCTTGTATGACCTGGAAATGGGATTGTCCCTGAAATCTGACCCGGGGAGGGCGGAGTTTATCTAAAATGTCCAATTTATTACCCTCTTATTGTACTGCAATAATATCATCAACTACGAAAGGAGAATGCTCATGTCAATTTCCGTTGAAGTCTGGGGTGATTTTGCCTGCTTTTCACGGCCGGAGATGAAAGTGGAGCGTGTCAGCTACGATATGATGACACCTTCGGCTGCCCGGGGATTGTTGGACGCAATCCTCTGGCACCCTGGTATGAAATGGGTCATTGACCGGATTCACGTCTGTGCACCGATTCGCTTCACGAACATCCGGCGCAATGAGGTGAAAGACACCATCAGTGCCCGAAAAGCGCAGACTGCCATGGAAAAGGGCGGCTACCTGTATCTGGCAACCCCGGACAGCATCCAGCAGCGGGCCGCCATGGTGCTGCGGGATGTGCGGTATGTCATTGATGCCCATTTTGAGATGACCGAAAACGCGTCTCCCACGGATAATCCCGGGAAGTTCCAGGATATGATGCGCCGCCGCCTGGAGAAAGGGCAATTTTACCACCAGCCCTGTTTCGGAGTACGGGAGTTTCCGGCTCACTTCAAGCCCTGCACACAGTATCCAGCCTGCCCGGAGGAACTGCTGGGAAAGAAGGATTTGGGCTGGATGCTGCTGGATTTGGACTATTCCGCCCCGGAGAACATCATCCCCCATTTCTTCCGTGCCGTGCTCCATGACGGCGTGCTGGAGGTGCCCCAGATGGACAGCGAGGAGGTGCGGATATGATTTTGCAGGCGTTGACCCGACTATTTGAGGACCTGGTAGAGCAGGGAAAGCTTTCCCGTCCCGGCTGGAGCCCAGCGAAGATCAGCTACGTCCTGTGCCTGGATGAATCAGGCGCACTTACCTATGTGGTACCGCTTCTGCAGGAAGAGAAAAACGGAAAGAAAACCCAGCTTCGCCCAACGCCTGTGGAGCTGCCATCCCCGGTCACCCGCACGGTGGGCATTTTGCCCAATTTCCTCTGGGACAATTCCAGCTACATTCTGGGCGTGGACGAAAAGGGCAAGCCGGAGCGCAGTCAAGCCTGCTTCCTGGCCTGTGCCCAGCTGCATCACAAGCTCCTGGACGACGTCTCCACCCCTGCTGCCAAAGCGCTTCTGGCTTTTTTCGATACCTGGCAGCCGGAACAGGCCCAGGAATGCGCCACTCTGGCAGACTGCTGGCAGGAAATCATGAAGGGAGCGAACCTTTCTTTCCGGGTGAATGGTCAATTCATCTGGGAAGATCCTCAGATTCGTGGGGCATGGGACGCTTACTACGGCAATGTGCAGGGAGATATACAGCAGTGCCTGGTGACCGGAAATCTGGATGTAACAGAACCAGTACACCCCAGCATCAAAGGTGTCGCTGGGGCCCAGTCCAGCGGTGCGGCCATTGTTTCTTTTAACGCTCCCGCATTTTGTTCCTATGGCAAAGAACAAAGTCTGAATGCCCCCGTAGGGAAGTATGCGGCTTTTGCCTATACCGCCGCCCTGAATCACCTGCTGGCTGACCGGGAGAATGTTCACCGCATCGGCGACACCACCGTGGTCTGCTGGGCAGAGGGGGCGGAACCCCAGTACAGTCTGTTTGCAGGAATGTCCCTGTTTGGGGACAACCTACCGGATACCCTGTCTGACGATGACCTGCGTTCTGCCCTGAACAACCTGGCACAGGGACTCCCCTGTGAAGCGCTGAAGCTGGACCCTAATCGCCCCTTCTACATCCTCGGTCTGGCCCCCAACGCCGCCCGGCTTTCCGTCCGTTTCTTCTATCGCAACTCCTTTGGTACACTGATGCACAATGTCGATGAGCATCACATCCGAATGAGAATCGTTGGGAACCGCTATGCCATCACACCTCTGTGGGCAATGCTCCGAGAGACTGTCAACTTAAATACCACAGATAAAACGCCCAGCCCGGTGCTGGCAGGCGCCGTAGCTCGCGCCATCTTCACAGGCACTGCATACCCCGCCTCTCTGCTGGAAGCAACTATGCTCCGCATCCGGGCAGAACGGGAAGTCACCCCCGGACGGGCAGCAATTCTGAAAGCCTATTACCTAAAAAATTCTTGTGAACAATACCCGAAGGAGGTATTAACCGTGGCTCTAAACGAAAACAGCACCAACATTCCCTATACCCTGGGTCGTCTGTTCGCTGTCTATGAAGATGTGCAGGAGACAGCGAATCCCGGAATCAACGCGACCATCAAAGATAAGTATTTCAATTCTGCCGCAGCTACTCCAGCAGTGATTTTTCCTATTCTGGATAATCTCTGTCAAAAACATCTTCGTAAGCTGGAAACTGGGCTGCGGATTTCTAAGGACAAGCAGATTGGAAAGCTGAAAGATGTTCTGGGGGAAAGCTATCCCGTTCGTTTGTCTTTGCCGGAACAGGGCTCGTTCAACCTCGGCTACTACCATCAGAAGCAATTCCGCTACACCAAAAAGGAGGATAAATAATATGGATGCCATCAAAAACCGCTATGAGTTCGTGATTCTGTTTGATGTGGAAAACGGCAACCCCAACGGCGACCCGGATGCGGGCAATATGCCCCGGATTGACCCGGAAACCGGCTACGGCCTGGTAACCGATGTATGCCTGAAGCGGAAAATCCGCAACTATGTGGAAACCGCAAAAGAGGGAGAGCCTGGCTATCGGATTTATGTCAAGGACAATGTGCCCCTGAACCGCAGCGATGCAGAAGCCTGTTCCTATGTGGGCGTTGATCCTGCAAAGCTCAAAGAAGCAAAAAAGAAGGATGGGAATCTGGATGAAAAAATCCGGGACTTCATGTGTTCTAATTTCTTTGACATCCGTACCTTTGGTGCAGTGATGACCACCTTCGTGAAAGGGGCGTTGAACTGCGGCCAGGTGCGTGGGCCTGTTCAGCTGGGATTTGCCCGGAGTGTTGACCCCATCATGCCCCAGGAGGTGACCATCACCCGTGTCGCCATTACTACGGAGGCTGACGCAGAGAAGAAGGGCACAGAGATGGGCAGGAAATACATTGTCCCCTATGGCCTGTACCGGGCAGAGGGCTTCATCTCCGCCAATCTGGCGCGGAAAACCACAGGCTTCTCTGAGGAAGACCTGGAATTACTGTGGCAGGCAATTCTCAATATGTTTGAGTTGGATCACTCCGCCGCCCGGGGAAAGATGTCTGTCCGGGAGTTGATTGTATTCCGGCATGAATCTGAGCTGGGCAACGCCCCCGCATACAAGCTGTTTGATTTGGTGAAGGCACAGCGCAAGCCCGATGTGGTAACCCCCAGAGCTTACTCCGACTATCAGGTCAGTGTTGACGAAGAGAAGCTCCCCTCCGGTGTGACCTGTATTCGCATGGGGTGATCTATTCAGAGGAGGATTTCCTCCAACTGTCCGGCCTGCAGCATTTTAAATTCTGTCGCCGCCAGTGGGCCCTCATTCACATTGAAAACCAGTGGGCGGAGAATTATCGCACCATCGATGGGGCAATCATGCACCAGAATGCCCATGATACGGAATTTCGGGAGAGTCGGGGGGATCGGGTGATTACCCGGGGAGTGAGCGTCTATTCCTCCCGGCTGGGAGTGTCCGGTCAGTGCGATGTGCTGGAATATCATCGGGTAGATGCAGGAATCCCTCTGTCCGGCAAGGAGGGGCTGTGGCAGCCCTATCCGGTGGAGTATAAGCGGGGGAGCCCCCGGGAGGACACCGGGGATGCCCTCCAGCTCTGCGGTCAAGCCATGTGTCTGGAAGAGATGCTCTGCTGCGATATCCCGGAGGGAGCACTATACTACGGAGAAATCCGCCGGCGGGAACGGGTTGCTTTCACGGAAGAACTGCGCGGCCAGGTTCGGGGGCTGCTGGAAGAAATGCACCAGCTCTATCGCCGGGGCTACACCCCCAAGGTCAA
>JBJDYM010000157.1:0-1833 GCA_051867315.1 Faecousia sp. | reverse complement strand
ATTCCGCCCGGTAACGGTTTTGCATCGGTGTGTTGAATGGAAAAACACCATTCAACGAACTGTGATATGAATCCAACGTTGCGGAACGGATGAATCCGTTCCGCACCTATTGAGGCATTTCCTGTTCAACGACCTCTGCAAACAACAATTTTTAAATGTGACGCGCTACTACAGCGGCATTGCTATTTTTTCGAGGAGAAGCATCTATGACTGACCTTTCCCATATCCGCAATTTTTCCATCATTGCCCACATTGACCACGGCAAGTCCACTTTGGCGGACCGGCTGATGGAGCAGTGTGACGCCATTGACCAGCGGCAGCGGGCGGAGCAGCTGCTGGACTCCATGGAATTGGAGCGGGAGCGGGGCATCACCATCAAGGCCACGGCGGTGCAGCTGAATTATACCGCCGAGGATGGGGAAAGCTATGCCCTGAACCTGATCGACACCCCGGGCCACGTGGACTTCAACTACGAGGTGAGCCGCAGCCTCGCCGCCTGCGAGGGGGCGGTGCTGGTGGTGGACGCCAGCCAGGGCGTGGAGGCCCAGACCCTGGCCAACACCTACCTGGCGGTGGACGCCGGGCTGGAGGTGCTGCCCGTGGTGAACAAGATCGACCTGCCCTCCGCCCGGCCCGCCGAGGTCAAGGCCGAAATCGAGGACATCATCGGCATCCCCGCCGAGGACAGCCCGGAGATCTCCGCCAAAAACGGCATCAACATCAAAGCCGTGCTGGAAATGATCGTCCACCAGGTGCCCGCTCCCCAGGGCGATCGGAACGCGCCCCTGCAGGCGCTGATTTTCGACAGCCAGTACGACAGCTACCGGGGCGTCATTGTCTACACCCGGGTGAAGCAGGGCACCGTGCGGCCCGGTATGGATATTAAAATGATGGCCACCGGCGCGGTTTACAAGGTGGTGGAGGTGGGCACCATGAACCCCCTGGGCCTGACCCCCCGGGAGGCCCTGGGCGCCGGCGAGGTGGGCTACATCACCGCCTCCATCAAAACCGTGTCCGACACCCGGGTGGGCGACACCGTCACCGGCGTGGAGAACCCCGCCGCCGAGCCCCTGCCCGGCTACCGGCAGGTGCAGCCCATGGTCTATTCCGGCATCTACCCCGCCGACGGGGCGAAATACCAGGATCTGCGGGAGGCATTGGAAAAGCTCAAATTAAACGACGCCTCCATGAGCTTTGAGCTGGAGACCTCCGTCGCCCTGGGCTTTGGCTTCCGCTGCGGCTTTCTGGGCCTGCTGCACATGGAAATCATCCAGGAGCGGCTGGAGCGGGAATACAATCTGGACCTGATCACCACCGCCCCCAACGTCATCTACCGGGTGACGAAAAACGACGGCACGGTGCTGATGGTGGACAATCCCCTGGACTATCCCAGCCCGGACGAGATTCAGCTGGCGGAGGAGCCCTATGTCAAGGCCAGCCTGATTGCCCCCCAGGACTATGTGGGCAACATCATGGATTTGTGCCAGCAGCGCCGGGGAGAATTCAAGGACATGGTGTATCTCGATGCCAGCCGGGTGGAGCTGCACTACGAAATGCCCCTGAACGAGATCATCTACGATTTCTTCGACGCCCTGAAATCCCGCACCCGGGGCTACGGCAGCCTGGACTATGAGTTCATCGGCTACCGGCCCAGCCGGCTGGTGAAGCTGGACATTTTGCTCAACGGTGACATTGTGGACGCCCTCAGCTTCATCCTCTTCGCGGACAACGCCTATCCCCGGGCCCGGAAGATCTGCGAAAAGCTGAAGGAGAACATTCCCCGGGCCCAGTTTGAAATTCCCGTCCAGGCGGCCATCGGCGGCAAGATCATCG
>JBJDYM010000156.1:0-6089 GCA_051867315.1 Faecousia sp. | reverse complement strand
GGCCGATGATTAAAAACCGCTTGCCGCACCGCTCTATCAGGATATGGCTTTTCAGACCGGAAATGACCGTCCCGTCATTATGCACGGCATTGGCACAGAGAAACGGAAATTCCGTCAGTTTTTCCAGGTCCTCGCTGCCCAGGTCAATTTCATTGTTGCCCAGAGCCATGGCCTCCGGGCGGCAGAGCTTCATCAGCTCCAGGGCTCCTTTTCCCCGGTCGGACTGGACGATCACACTTTTCAGGTCCGTAAAGTCCCCGCTGTCCAAGTAGAAGTCCTGCTCCCCCCGATGGGCGCAGAGGTAGCCATGCACCCGGCTGAGAAAGCCGAAGTCCGCATGAATGTCGTTGGTGTGATAGATTTGCAGAAGCATGGTTTTCTCCCTTTTCAAACGAATCTTTCTTAAACAGCAAACAGGTAAATTGGTGTTTGTGGGGTTCTTGCCCTCCCCTCTGTGGCCGGGAAAAGCGAGGTCGGGTGGGGTGTCGTCGCATAAGTGGCACAATATTCCGATTTCTGGGGAACCTCTGATGAAATCGGCAAGAGCTGACGGCGAGGGATTTTGGCCTTCCATTCAATCAGTACAGCATCCCAAACACCGCCGCGGCCGCCACCGTCAGGATGCCGGAGACGGCGATGGACAATCCGCTCATGGCGCCCTCCACTTCCCCCAGCTCCATGGCCTTGGCGGTGCCGATGGCGTGGGCGGCGGAGCCGATGCCGACACCTTTGGCGATGGGGTTGGTGATGGCAAACAGACGGCAGACGGGCTCCGCCAGGATATTGCCCAGCACCCCGGTGACGATGATCACCACCACGGTGATGGACACATTGCCCCCCAGCTGCTCCGACACCCCCATGCCGATGGCGGTGGTGACGGATTTGGGCAGGAAGGTGACGTACTCTCCGTGGGTAAAATGGAACACCAGGGCAAACAGCAGCACCAGCGTCACCGAGGTCAGGACCCCGGAAACAATCCCCGCCAGAATGGCCAGGGCATTTTTCTTCAGCAGCTCAAGCTGCTCATACAGCGGAATGGCCAGACAGACCGTGGCGGGGGTCAGCAAAAAGCTGATGTACTTGGCCCCGGAATAGTAGACGTCATAGGGGATGCGCAGCAGGACCAGGGCCGCCACCACCAGAATCACCGCAAGGAGCAGGGGATTGAACAGCGCCTTTTTCCAGCGCTTTTTGCAGTACAGGCCGATTTCGTAGGCGGCCAGGCTGAGCACCGCCCCGAAGAAAACGGACTGGGTCAGAAAATCAAGCATCCTTCCCCGCCCCCTTCCCGGTAAACAGCTGGGTCACCCGCCCGGCCACTGCCATCACCGCCACGGTGGTCACCACGGTCAGCAGGCCGTACTGTACCCAGGCTTCTGCAATCAGGTCCCAGGATTCCAGAATTCCCGCAGCGGCGGGGATGAACATCACGGGCATGATCTCCACCAGAAAATGCCCCACGTCCTTCACCGCGTCAATGGGCACAAGCTTTGTCACCAGTCCCAAAAACAGCAGCACAATGCCATAAATGCTCCCGGGAATGGGAGCGGGAATCCAGTAGGCCAGCAGCTCCCCCAGACAGGAAATGGCCAGAATAATGGAAAATTGCTTCAGATATTTCATATTTTCCCCTCTTTTTTGATCGCACGGCGGTAACACAATCCCAAAAAGATTGCCACAGGAATCCAGGCGGCGGCGTCCATCAGGTACAGGCCCTGCAGCCCCAGCAGCCGGGGGAGGATCAGGATGGCGGCGGTTTTCAGGCCCAGCTCCAAAAAGCCGGAAATCATGGGAATCACCGCGTTCCCCATGCCGCTGATGGCGGCCCGCCAGGCGCAAAGCAGATACATGGCCGCCACAAAGGCTGACCGAACCCGCAGGGACGCCGCCCCCACCTGCACCGCCTCCGTCAGGCCGTCCCGGAGAAACAGCCCGATCATGGGCTCGGCGAAGAGGATGGCCGCCAGGTTGATGGCCAACGTGGCCCCGCCGCCCAGCAGCAGCGCGGCATTGGTGCCCCGGCGGATGCGGCGGTAGTCCCCTGCCCCGGCGTTCTGGGCACTGAAGGTGGCTACCGCCCCCTCCATGCCATAGCCCACCACGTTGAGCAGGTCAAAATACCGGTAGGAGGCGCTCATGCCGGTGATTACCGCCACGCCGAAGCCGTTGATCACCCGCTGGTACAGCCCGCCGCTGGCCGCGTTCACGCCGAAGCTCAGCATGGGCGGAACCCCCAGCCGCAGCAGCTCCCGGGTTTCCGTCCTGCCGGGAAGCCTCAACTGTCCCAGGGAAATCACCCCGGCCCGGCCCAGCGTCCGGAGGAACAGCACCGCCGCCGCCAGCTGGGACAGCACCGTGGCCAGCGCCGTACCGGCCACTCCCAGGGGAAGCACCGCCACCAGCAGCACATCCAGCAAGATATTCATCAGGGATGACAGCAGCAGGCCAAAGAAGGGCGTCCGGCTGTCCCCAATGGCCCGCAGCCCGGAGGCTGCCATGTTCATCACCGCATTGACCGGCAGGCAGGCCCACAGCACCGTCAGGTATCCGGCGCTGTCGGACAGCAGCTGATCCGGCGTTTTCATCAGATTCAGCAGCGGTTTTAAAAAAAGCAGTCCCAAGGCGCTCAGCACCAGGCCGATGCCCAGGCTCAGCAGCCCGGCGGCGGAAAAAAAGCGGGGCAGTCCCGCTTCATCCTTTGCACCGAAGCGCTGACCCACGGCGACGCCAAAGCCCTGGGTGCAGCCCAGGAGGATGCTCAGGGGGATGCCGTGGAGAAACGCCGCCGCTCCCACGGCAGCGAAGGCATTTTCACCCAGCAGCCGCCCCACGATCACGCTGTCGAACAGGGTATAAAGCTGCTGCAGCATGGACGACAGAATGAGAGGCAGGGCAAAGCGGACCAGAAGCGGGGCCGGCTTTCCCCGGGTCATATCAAAGCGCATGGCATCTCGTTCTCCTTTCCATGGGAAAGCGCTTAAATTTCTTTCGGCTTCCAGCCGTTCGGAGCTCCAATTGGCCCCGTATTCACGATTGTCCACGGCCCGCCGGAAAAATCCGGAATTTCTGTCATTATAATACATGGGAAAGGGAATGTAAACACAAAAAGCTCAAACCGTCCATTCCCCGAACCGAACCGAGGGCTGGTTTTCCTCATGGGGACCGATGATTTTTTCCATCCAGATCATGTCATACCAGGTGCCGAACTTGTAGCCGCAGCCATGGAAGGTGCCCACCAGGTGAAAGCCCAGCTTTTGGTGGAAATGCATGCTGTCGTTCGTTAGGTGCCCGTCGGGCCGGGGGGTGTAGGCGATGCAGGCATTCAGATTGCAGATGCCCATTCCCTTCAGCGACCGCTCCAGAGCTTCGTACAGCGCCCGGCCGATGCCGTTGCCCCGGTGCTCCCGGCGGATGTAGATGGTGGTCTCCACCGCCCAGTCGTAGGCCGCCCGGGATTTGAAGGCGGCGGCGTAGGCGTAGCCCAGGATGTTTCCTTCTCCGTCCACCGCCTTGAGATAGGGATACCGGGCGGAAATGGTGCGGATTCTCCCCTGAAATTCCTCCACGGAGGGCACCGCATATTCAAAGGAAATGGCCGTGTGCTCCACATAGGGAGCGTAAATTTCCAAAAGCGCGGCGGCATCCTCTGCTGTTGCTCTTTCGATTTTCATGGTGATTCTCCTCTTTTCAGAATGATCCCATCGGCTTGACTCAGCTGAATTGGTGTTTGGCGGGTTAAATGGTATCGAGGAACGACACGCACCAGCCGAGCCCCCCTTGTGTAAAGGGTGGTGCTCCGCGCAGCGAATCTAGAATGGCCATGATTGCCAGTGGCAATCATACCTTAAAACCGATAGCCTTAACAACAATTTGCCATTTTGCGGGCGAAAGCCGATAAGCGCTTTTCAGGAACGGAATATTTCCGGGCTTCCCTTGCAATACCGGCAAAGCCCATATATAATGGGGGTATCGTAAACGGCCTTTTGAGAGGGCCAAAGGAAAGGAAGAAATACAATGGCACAAGCATCTCGACCCTATCTCGGTTTCATGCTGGATGTCAGCCGCCACTTCATGCCCATGGAGGACGTTTTGAAGCTGCTGGATGCCGCCGCACTGTGCGGACTGAACACCATGCACTGGCACCTGACGGACGATCAGGGCTGGCGGATCGAAATCAGGAAATACCCCAGGCTGACGCAGATCGGTTCCGTGCGCGGGGATTCCTATTTCGGCGCTGTCTCCGAAACGGAGAACAACTGCGGCTATTACACCCAGGCTGAGATTCGCCGGGTGGTGGCCTATGCCGCGGAGCGGGGCATCCAGATCATCCCGGAGGTCGAGGTCCCGGGCCATGCCAGCGCCATGCTGGCCGCCTATCCCCAATTCGGCTGCGGGCGCAGGGTCTTCCAAAACGGAGCGGAACAGGAGATCGCCGCGCCCTATGACTACCGGGTTCTGAACACCGGCGGCATTTTCCCAAATCTGATCTGCGCAGGCAAGGAGGAAGCCATCCGTTTTCTGGAAGATATTCTGGACGAGGTAACCGCCCTGTTTCCCGCGCCCTATGTCCACATCGGCGGGGATGAGGCGCTCAAGCTCCATTGGCGGCGCTGTCCCGATTGCCAACGGCGCATCCGGCAGGAGGGGCTCCGGGGCGAAGAGGAATTGCAGCGCGCTCTGGTGCTGGAAATCGGGGAATACCTGTCCAAAAAGGGGAAAAAGGTGATCGTATTCAACGAGTGCCTTTCCGGCGGCCCGCTGCCGGCGCATTTCATCGTCCAGCACTGGGCGGGCAACGACCGGGAGACGGCGGACTTCCTGCGAAACGGGGGCAAGGTCATCCGCTCCGACACCCAGCACTACTATTTTGACTATCCCTATTCCTCCATCGATGCCTACGGCATTTGGAGCGCTCCCCCGGTTCCCGCCTACGCAGAAGGCGCCGAAGAGAACCTTCTGGGCATGGAATGCATGCTGTGGACAGAGCGGATCACGAACCGGAACCGGGCCGCCCAGCTGCTGTTCCCCCGGCTTCCCGCCGCCGTTATCAAAGCCAGGCAGCCGGGGATATCCTGGGAGCAGTTTGCCGGTGCGCTGGAGGACACCCAGGCAAGGCTGGATGCTCTGGGCCTGACCGGCGCTCCCAAAAGGCTTTGGCGTCTGTCTCCGGAGGATCGGGAGGCAGACCGGCTGGAGGATGAACGGCTGAAAACAACGCCCCGGACGGAAGCCGTGGAGCGGGAAGAGCACCGGCTGCTGCTGCAGGAGGAACTGGAAAAACTGCTTGCAGCCATCCAGATGCCCAAGTCCTTTGCCCTGCGGGTCATGGACGAGGCCTTCAAAGCCCTGCCCGCCTACTGCGGAAAGGCTTGCAGCGACGGCGGCGACGGGGTGGAGGAGCTGACCGAACAGCTGCTGACCGCGCTGCAAAACCGGGAAGCGGGACCCTGGAAAAGCCTGCCGGAGCAGGTTTGGCTGGATACCATGAAATGCTTCTCCCGCTTCGTCGGCGAACACCGCCGCTCCTGCGGATATGATGGCTTTGACCGGGGCTTCTGGACCACCCGTCAGATAAATGCCCGGCTCTTCCGCATCGGGCAGCTGGAGTACGAGCTGAAGGAGGAACGGGACGAAAAGCGCATCAGCCTGCACATTCCCTCCGACACCCGGATGGACATGGCGCTGCTGGACGAATCCGTGGCCCAGGCCCGGCAGTTCCTGCGCCGTTACTTCCCGGACTGGGCCGGCGCGCCCATGGAGTGCGAGTCCTGGCTCCTGTCCCCGGCGCTGGTTTCCCTGCTTCCGGAGGGCTCCCACATTCTGCAGTTCCAGCGCTCGTTTACCGTTGATCTGGTGAATCCCCAGCCCAATGACGTGCTGGAGTGGGTATTCCGGCTGACCGAGAACCAGCAGAAGCACACCGCGCTGGAGGACCTGCCGGAAAATACCTCCCTGCAAAGAGCCATGAAAGCGTTCCTGCTCTCCGGCGGAAGGGTGGGCGTCGCCAGAGGCTGGCTTTCCTCGGCGTTTTGTAAGGGAACCTCTGAATAAATACCCATGCTGCGTACAGCACCACGAGGAATGAAAGT
>JBJDYM010000155.1:0-6100 GCA_051867315.1 Faecousia sp. | reverse complement strand
GCAACCAATCAGCTGATGGATGTTGCCCAGCGTATCCGGGAGATGCGTGAGATCATCGGCTATTCCACCTCCACCATGGCGGAGCTGCTGGAAATCCCGGAGGAAACCTATCTGCAATATGAGTCCGGAGCCGTGGACCTGCCCTTTACCTTCATGCACAAGTGCTCCATGGCCTTCGGCGTGGAGCTGACGGAGCTGCTGGAGGGCTACAGCGCCCGGCTGACCAGCTACACCATCACACGCAGCGGCAAGGGCCCCGTCACTGCCTCGGAGGACGGCATCACCATCCAGAACATGGCCGCCATGTTCCAGAACAAGCTGGCGACCCCTTACTGGTGCACTTACCAATATGACCCGGAGCTGGAGCGCAAGCCCATCCACACCGTCACCCACTCCGGCCAGGAGTTCAACCTGGTGGTCAGCGGCTCCCTGAAGATCCGGGTGGGCGAGCACGAGGAGGTTCTGAACCAGGGCGACAGCATCTTCTTCAAAAGCTCCACCCCCCACGGTCAGATTGCCGTGGGCGGCCAGGACTGCGTGTTCCTGGCCATGATCATGGCCTCCACTGAGCGGGAGCAGTGGACCACCGCCAAGCCCCTGATCCAGGAGAAGACCGACAAGAGCCTGCTGTGCCGGGAGTTCATCGTCCCCGAGGAGGGCGACGACGGCAGCATGAAGGCGCTGCATTTCCAGAACACGGAGCGCTACAATTTCGCCTTCGACACCGTGGATGCCATCGCCCGGAAAAATCCGGACAAGCTGGCCATGGTGCATGTGGCAAACGATATGACCGAACGCCGCTTCACCTTCAAGGACATGAAGGATGCCTCCAGCCAGGCGGCCAACTACTTCACCTCCCTGGGCATCAGGCGGGGGGACCGGGTGATGCTGGTGCTCAAGCGCCACTACCAGTTCTGGTATTCCATCCTGGCATTGCACAAGCTGGGCGCCATCGCCATCCCCGCGACCAATCAGCTGCTGCAGCACGATTTTGAGTACCGCTTCCAGGCGGGCGGGGTTTCCGCCATCGTCTGCACCGCCGACGGGGACACCGCCCATCAGGTGGATCTGGCGGAGGCCGCCGTGGGCATGAAGCTCACCAAGATCATGGTCGGAGGAAAGCGGGAGGGCTGGCACGACTTTGACAGCGAGTACGGCCTGTTCAGCCGCCGCTATGTCCGCACCGCCGACGCGCCCTGCGGCGACGACCCCATGCTCATGTTCTTCACCTCCGGCACCACCGGCTATCCCAAGATCGCCGTCCACTCCTACAAGTACGCCCTGGGCCACTTTGTCACCGCCAAATACTGGCACTGGGTGGAAAAGGACGGCCTGCACTTCACCATCTCCGAAACCGGCTGGGGAAAGGCCCTGTGGGGCAAGCTCTACGGCCAGTGGCTGTGCGAGGGAGCGGTGTTTACCTATGACTTCGACCGCTTCGACGCGGAGAAGATCCTGCCCATGTTCGCCAAATACAACATCACCACCTTCTGCGCGCCGCCCACCATGTACCGGATGCTGATCAAGGAGGATTTGTCCCGGTTCGATCTTTCTTCCATCCACCACGCCACCACCGCCGGCGAGGCTCTGAACCCCGAGGTCTACTACCAGTTTGAGAAGGCCACCGGGCTGCACATCGCCGAGGGCTTCGGCCAGACCGAAATGACCCTGGGCATCGCCAACCTGACCGGCGATCGGATCAAGCCCGGCTCCATGGGCAAGCCCATCCCCGGCTACGGCATCGACATCCTGGGCCTGGACGGCAAGCCGGTGGAGGACGGCGTCTCCGGCGAGATCGTCATCAAGGCCGACCGGAACGGGGAAATGCCCTGCGGCATCTTCCTGGGCTACTACAACGACGAAGAGAGGACTGCCGCCGTCTGGCATGACGGCTACTATCACACCGGCGACGTGGCCTGGCGGGATGAGGACGGCTACTTCTGGTATGTGGGCCGGGCCGACGATGTGATCAAATCCTCCGGCTACCGGATCGGACCCTTTGAGATCGAAAATGTCATCATGGAGCTGCCCTATGTCCTCGAATGCGGCGTCAGCGCCGCCCCGGACGAGGTCCGCGGCCAGGTGGTCAAGGCCAGCATCGTGCTGGTGAAGGGCACCGAGGGCACCGAGGAGCTGAAAAAGGAAATCCAGAACTATGTGAAAAAGCACACCGCGCCTTATAAATATCCCCGCATCGTGGAATTCCGGGACGAGCTCCCCAAGACCATCAGCGGTAAGATCATGAGAAACAAGCTGTAAAAAAACCAGGAGGCGATGCCTTTGGATTACAAACGAATTACCCTGTTTGCCGGGCATTACGGCAGCGGAAAAACCAATATCGCCCTGAACTATGCCCGGTGGCTGCGGCGGCAGAACCTGCCCGTCACCATCGCGGATCTGGACATCGTCAATCCCTATTTTCGCACCAAGGACAGCGAAGCTTCCCTGGCGGCGGAGGGGATCGGGCTGATTGTCTCGGAATTTGCCAACTCCAATGTGGATCTGCCTTCCATGCCCAAGCAGGCTTACGGCCTGGTGAATGACCCCACGGTTTACGGTGTGCTGGACATCGGCGGCGACGACCGGGGCGCTTTGGCCCTGGGCCGCTACACCGCCGCCATCAGGCAGGAGGGGAACTACGAAATGCTCTTCGTGGTCAACCGCTCCCGGCCCTTAACCCGCACCGCGGCGGATACCTTGGAGGTGATGGAGCAGATCCAGGAGGCCTGCAATCTTCCCTTCACCGGCATCGTCAACAATACCAATCTGGGCCTGCAAACCAGTGCGGAGGATGTGCTTGCCAGTGTTTCCTATGCTCAGGAATTGTCCCGGGTCACCGGGCTGCGCGTCAAAATGACCTGCGCGGCGGAGCACCTGTGCCCGGCGCTGGAGGGGAAAATACCGAATTTGTTCCCGCTGTCCATTCAAAAACTCTATTATATGATTGATTCGGAGGTACATTCATGGCAAAACTGACCTTTAACGAAGAGCTCTGCAAGGGCTGCGGCCTGTGCGTGAATGCCTGCCCCAAGGGACTTTTGGCACTGTCCCAGGGGCGGCTGAACCAGAAGGGCCATACCCCGGTGGAGCTGACCAAGCCGGAAGAATGCGTGGGCTGCGCTTCCTGCGCCATCATGTGCCCGGACTGCGTCATCACCGTGGAACGCTGAGAAAGGAAGTGCCCTATGCAGGAAAAAACACTGATGAAAGGCAATGAAGCCATTGCCGAGGCTGCCATTTTAGCCGGCTGCCGCCATTATTTCGGCTATCCCATCACCCCTCAGACCGAGGTGGCCGCCTACATGGCCAAGAAGATGCCCAAAATCGGCGGCACCTTCTTGCAGGCGGAAAGCGAAATCGCCGCCATCAACATGGTCTACGGCGTGGCCTCCACCGGGAAGCTGGCCATGACCTCCTCCTCCAGCCCCGGAATCGCGCTGAAGGCCGAGGGGATTTCCTATCTCGCCGGTGCGGATCTGCCCGCGCTGATCGTCAACGTCCAGCGGGGCGGCCCGGGTCTCGGCGGCATCCAGCCCTCCCAGTCCGACTATTTTCTCGCCACCCGGGGCCCCGGCCACGGCGATTTCCATGTGCTGGTGCTGGCCCCCGCCTCCGTCCAGGAGATGGCGGATCTCACCGGCAAGGCCTTCGAGCTGGCCATGAAATACCGGATGCCCGCCATGCTGTTGGCCGACGGCACCATGGGCCAGATGATGGAGCCGGTGGTGCTGCCCGAACCCAAGGCCGTTGCACCCCAGGCGCCTGCCTGGGCCGCCGTGGGCACGGAGGGCAAGCGGTTCCACAATGTGGTCAACTCCCTGTACTTAGACCCCCTGACGTTGGAGCGCACCAATTTTGAGCGCTTTGAACGCTACGCCGCCGCGGAGCGGGACGAGACCATGTGGGAGGAGTTCCTGATGGAGGACGCGGAAGTCTGCGTCGTCTCCTGCGGCATCACCGCCCGGGTCTCCCGCAACGCCATTGTGGAGGCCAGAAAACGGGGCATTAAAGTCGGCATGATCCGGCCCATTACCCTGTGGCCCTTCCCCAAGAAGCCCCTGGCCGCCGCGGCGGAGAAGGTGAAATCCTTCCTGTGCGTGGAGCTGAACATGGGCCAGATGAAAGAAGATGTGGAGCTGGCCATCCGCTGCCGGCGGCCCGTGGACCTGTGCTGCCGGGTGGGCGGCATGATCCCGTCCCCGGATGAAGTGCTGGCGGGAATCCTCAAGGCCAATGAACAGGGAGGTTGAGCCATATGGTCGTATTTGAAAAACCCAAAGCCCTCACCGACAAGGTGTTCCATTACTGTCCCGGCTGCACCCACGGCATCATCCACCGCCTGATTGCCGAAACAATCGACGAGCTGGGCATCGAAGGACAGACCATCGGCGTGGCCCCCGTGGGCTGCGCGGTGCTGGCCTATGACTATTTTGCCTGCGACATGATCGAGGCCGCCCACGGCCGGGCCCCTGCCATCGCCACCGGCGTCAAGCGCTCCATGCCCGACCGGGTGGTGTTCACCTACCAGGGCGACGGCGATTTGGCCTCCATCGGCATGTGCGAGACGGTGAGCACCGCCGCCCGGGGGGAGAATGTCACCATCATTTTTGTGAACAATGCCATCTACGGCATGACCGGCGGCCAGATGGCCCCCACCTCCCTGATCGGCCAGGTCACCCAGACCTCTCCCTACGGCCGGGACCCCAAGACCCAGGGCTACCCCATCCGGGTTTGTGAGCTGCTGGCCACCCTGGACGCGCCGGCATATCTGGAGCGGGTCACCGTGAACAATGTGAAAAACGTGCGAAACGCCAAAAAGGCCATCAAGAAGGCCTTCCAGAACCAGATCGAGGGCAAGGGCTTCTCGCTGGTGGAGGTGGTCTCCGCCTGTCCCACCAACTGGGGCATGACGCCTCAGAAGGCCCTGGAATGGATCGATGAAAAGATGCTGCCCCAGTATCCCCTGGGCTGCTACCGGGACAAGGATCAGGAGGTGTGAGCATGGAATATCAAATCGTGATTGCCGGCTTCGGCGGCCAGGGCCTGCTGTTCTCCGGAAAGGTGCTGGCCTACGCGGCGCTGATGGAGCAGCGGGAGCTGAGCTGGCTGCCCTCCTACGGCCCCGAGATGCGGGGCGGCACCGCCAACTGCAACGTGATCATCAGCGACAATCCCGTGGGCTCTCCCATCGTCCAGAATCCCAACGTGCTGATGGTGATGAACACCCCGTCCCTTGACAAGTACGAAAAGACCGTGACCCCCGGGGGCAAGGTGTTCGTGGATTCCTCCCTGGTTTCCCGGAAGCTGGAGCGGACCGACGTGGAGGTCTACTACATCCCTGCCACCAAAATGGCAGGCGACATGGGCATTCCTACGCTGGCCAACATGATCCTGCTGGGGGCCATCGTCAAGGCCACCGGCTGCGTGGGGGACGAGGCGGTTCTGGCGGGCTTAAAGAAGATCGTCTCCGCCAAGCATGCCGACCTGCTGGACGCCAACCTGGCAGCCATGCAGGCGGGAAAGGATTTTATCGCATGAAGGTAAGCTGCATTCAGATGGATGTGCAGCTGGGCGCGCCGGAGGAAAACCACGCCAGAGCGGAGCAGCTGATCCGCACTGCCGCGAAAGACAGCCCCGACGTCATCCTGCTGCCGGAGCTGTGGGACGTGGGCTTCTTCCCCAAGGAGAATTTGAAGGAGCTGGCGGACCCGGACTGCACCCGGGTGAAAAGCCACATGGGCGCCCTGGCAAAGGAATTGGGCGTCAACCTGGTGGCAGGATCCGTGGCCTGCCTCCGGGAGGACCGGGTTTACAACACCGCCTGCGTGTTCGACCGGACCGGGGCCTTGATCGCCCAGTACGACAAGACCCACCTGTTTTCCCCCATGGGAGAGGATGATTATTTCGCAAAGGGGGACCACATCTGCCGCTTCCGGATGGACGGCCACGATGTGGGAATCCTCATCTGCTATGACATCCGCTTTCCAGAGCTGACCCGGGCCATGACCGTGCCGGGGCTGGAGATGCTCTTCATGGTGTCCCAGTGGCCGGATGTCCGTATTCCGCACCTTCAGGTGCTCACCCAGGCCCGGGCCATTGA
>JBJDYM010000154.1:0-1847 GCA_051867315.1 Faecousia sp. | reverse complement strand
AAAAAATAAAAGTGCGTAACCATTTGTATCAACGGTTACGCACTTTTGTGGCTTCCTATGGTGATTTTGATACAAGGGGACGATGCACCAATGCGGGATACGGCGGGGGGCACTGCACCTTCATCTTGACCTTAATACGGTGCATTTCATAAGGTGAAAGTATATAGCTCATCAGATCGCATGTGATCATGCAGGGGTGCGGTTATACCTCCCGGGAACATGCTGTTTATTTCTCTAATGATTTATCCTTGCCCTGTGCATGGCAGTGTTCTGCCGAAACCCTCCGGGAACCCGCCAGCCTGTATCCGGCTGTTCGTGCTTTGGAAATCCCTGTATTTCAGTTCGGTGCGCGTGTTGCCTGGCGATGGGCAGCCGATGTCAAAAACCGCTGCCCAAACGCACGACGCAGCTTCCGAGGGCGTCAGCCCTTTTCAACGACCGGCTGCTCGAAGCGGTTGAGCGGCACGGTCGTCGCGGCGCGGTAGGCCGTCTGCGCGTAGCCGTACATATCGTTGACGATGGTCAGCGAACGGCCGTAGCAGTTGACGAAGCACTGTCCGCAGCTCTGGCAGTTTTCGGGATACGCGATGACGGACTTCCTGTTCACCTCGTCGAAGCGGAAGACGTCCATCGGGCAGACCTTGACGCAGCTGCGGCAGCCGATGCACTTGTTGAGATCATATCTGGCGATACTCATGTTAACAGCTCCTCTCCGGTTCTCACTTGCCCCATCCGCCGGAGGCCTCTTCGGCAGGCAGGCCGAGCGTCTCCAGTTCGTTGGGGAAGTAGTAGGTATAGCGCGTCTTGTAGTCGGCGGTCAGATCGCCCTTCCAGGAATCCTTGACGGGCACGCGGGCCACATCGACGCCGCCCTCAGCGTTCTTCTTCAGCGTGATGATGCACAGGAAGTTCTCATCGTCGCGGTACGGGTAGTCCGTGCGGTAGTGCAGGCCGCGCGTCTCCTTGCGCTCGAGGCTCGCGCGCAGGGACAGCTCCGCGTTGAGGATCTTGTGGCGCATTTCAAGGCACAGGCGCACGTCGTGGTAGTTGGCGGCCTGCAGCTTGGGCATCACCTTGTCGCGCAGGACTTCGACCTGCGTGAGCGCGGCCTTGAGCGTAGCCTCGCTCTTGGTGATGTAGACCCAGTACGGGGACATGATGTTCACCAGCTGGTCGCGCGCCCAGTTGGGATCAAAGCCGGAGGTGACGTTCAGCGGCGCCTGGATGGCCTCGGTCTCCTGGGCCACGCGCTCGGGGGACACCGGGGTCAGCTCGGCACCGGCCGCATATTTCGCCGCCGCCTCGCCCGCGCGGTTGCCCTGCAGGGAGACGAAGTTGGAGGTAAAGCCCACGCCGCAGGGGTAGGCGGAGCCGGTCGGGCCGCAGGCGTTCATGCCGTCGCCGGCCACCCAGAGGCCCTCAATGGAGGTCTTGCCCTCCAGATCGTCCAGGCCGCAGAACACGCCGTTGGTCAGGTGCGCGCCAAAGCCGACGGCTGCGCCGTAGACGTCGCCCTTGAACATGGTGTCGTTGTTCTTGCCGGTGCGTACCTCGGCGGGATTGAGCGATTCCGAGCCGCCGCGGCGCGTGATGCTCTGGGTGGACATGTCCTCCATCGCGGAGCCGTCATTGAGGCTCAGGCCGGTCACCGCCTTGGTGACGCGGTCGAGGACCATGACCTTCGCCTTGCTCGTGGCATAGGAAACGGCGGTCTCCGGCGTGATGTCGCCACCGCAGAGCCAGCAGTTGTCCAGATAGGTCCAGTTGTTGTTGAGGAAGGCGTTGCCCGGTGCCCAGGAGAGGGTCATGTGGAAGTCGTCGAACTCCTTGCCGGCGATGGGCAGGCC
>JBJDYM010000153.1:0-1847 GCA_051867315.1 Faecousia sp. | reverse complement strand
GCCCGGGAAGCCGGTTCCCGGTCCAAGATGGCCGTCCGGGCCACCATGGAGGGCATCGATCCCGTGGGCGCCTGCGTCGGTCCCCGGGGCGGCCGCGTGGGCGCGGTGGTGGAAGCCCTGCACGGAGAGAAAATTGAGATCGTGGTATGGAGCGAGGACCCCTGCGAGTACGTCAAGGCCGCCCTCAGCCCCGCCGATGTGATCAGCGTCACCCTGGTGCCCGGCCAGAAGGCCTGCAGCGTGGTGGTGCCCGACGACCAGCTGAGCCTGGCCATCGGCAAGGAGGGCCAGAACGCCCGCCTGGCCGCCCGGCTCACCGGCTATAAGATCGACATCAAGCCCGCCTCCCAGGCCGCTCCGGCGGAAGAATAATCCCGGGAAACGGAGGGAAAGGATATGCAGAAGAAGATCCCTCAGCGGCAGTGTATGGGCTGCCGGGAGCGGAAGGCCAAGCGGGAGCTGATCCGGGTGGTGCGGGGCACCGACGGAACCGTCAGCCTGGACTTCGGCGGCAAGGCCCCGGGCCGGGGCGCCTACATCTGCCCCAATACCGAGTGCCTGAAAAAGGCCCTGCGCTCCAAGGCACTGGACCGGAGCCTGGAGGTCACCATCCCCCAGGAGGTCATCGACCGGCTGGAAAAGGAGATGGCGCAAAATGGACAATAAGGCGCTGAACTACCTGTCCCTGGCCCGGAAAGCCGGACTGGCAGAGCTGGGGGAGGAGCCGGTGGGCGATGTGTCCCGCACCGGCAAGGCCTATGTAATCGCGGTGGCGTCGGACGCCTCCGATCACACCTGGCGCAGAGCCAAGGCCTACGCCGCCGGAACCCAGCAGCAGTGCGTCCGCCTGCCCTTCACCAAGGAGGCGCTGGGTCAGGCCGTGGGCCGGGAGAGCCTGGCCATCGCCGCCATTTCCGATGCCCCCCTGGCCCTGGCCATGCTCCAGAGCCTGCCGGAAAGCGAAAAATATGCCGCTGCCATCGAAGTCCTGACTGAAAAGACCCAAAAGCTGAAAAAACGCCAGCAGGAAGCCAAGGCCCATCTGAGAAATGTCCGAAAAGGGAAAAAATAAAACGAAGCCCACTGTAGGGGAGGATATCATCCTCCCGCCAGGTTCGATGCCTGAATGCTGCGTTGAATGGTGCAAGGTCGGTCGCAGTACGGATTCGCCGGGGCAGATGCCGTATCGAAACAGCATACCGCGCAGGAGGCTAATCGCCTCCCCTGCAGTGGGCATTTTGATTGATTGATGTTATGTAAGGATGTTTGAACCCCCTTTGGGATTCAGACTGTGTTGTATTATGGAGGTGCGTATCGTATATGAGTATTGTGAAGTATCGCTTGAAGGAGGTCGCTTCCGATTTGGGGCTGACCCCCAAGGAGATTGCGGAGATTATCGCCCGGTTTTTTGAGAAACCCAAGTCCAATACCCAAATTCTTACCGACGAAGAGCTGAATGTGGTCTTCGACTGTGTCACCCAGGCCCACCAGATCGATTCCCTGGAGCAGGTGTTCGCCGCCAAGCCCAAGCAGCCCGCCAAGCCCGCTGCCCCTGCCCCCCAGGCAGCCCCGGCAGCGGAGGCCCCCAAGGGGCCCAAGCCCCAAAAGCCCCAGAACGCCCCCGCCCCCCAGGCGGAAGCCCAGCAGAACACCCAAAACACCCAGAGTGCCCAGAGCGCCAAGCCCAAGGAGCCGGAACGCAAGCGGGAGCGCCGGATTGTGGATACCTCCGCCGTGCAGGTCAACTCCGCCCGTTTCGACGACCGGGTGGACAGCCTGATCTCCGAGCGCGCCCAGAATTACCAGGGCGGCAAGCAGCGCATCGGCGGCAAAAAGGGCCAGCAGCA
>JBJDYM010000152.1:0-6120 GCA_051867315.1 Faecousia sp. | reverse complement strand
CTTACAACCACAGACCGGTATAATATGCGCTATGAGCTGATCGGCGACCTGCTGGGTGTTCTGGAAGAAAACGGCCACAACATCGGCGGCCTGGTCTTCGCCGGCAACACCACCTCCGACACCTCCGATGCCGCCATGGAATCCGGCTTTTTGATGCAGCCCATTTTGCTGTCCCTGGACGAGCCCGCCCCCGACGGGAGGGAACCCAAGGACTATCTGCTCGGCAAGATTCAAGAGGCCGGGATCGATAACAGCCTCCACGGCTGCACCGACATCGGCACCGCTCTGCTGGTCGCCGAACGGATGCTCCAGGAAAAGCAGGCGGAAAACGGGCTGGAATCCCTGATTTTTCTGTTCTCCGACGGCTTGACCGCGTTCTACAACCAGGGAAAAGCCGATGAGGTTTTTGCCAAGTCCGAGTCAAACCGGGAAACCGCCACCAGGGAAATGAGCGAAAACGGCATCCGCCTGTTTGGCGCGTATCTGCACAGCGGGGACAGCACCAGCGGCGGAGCCCTCCGCAGCAACGTTTCCGTGGGTCAGATCGTCTGCGCGGCCAACGGCGTCAATTCCTCCTCGGAGGTATACTCCAAGTCCTACGTGGAGCTGACCAATGCCCAGGACTGCCACAAGGCCGTGGACCTGCTGCTGAAATTTCTGGGCATTCGGGAGGACGACCCGGAGCTGATCCAGATCGATTTGAACAATCCCTGGACGGATACCTTCACAATCCCCGGCATGGGTGTTGAATCCATGACGATCCGGCTTTATTCCCAGGCGGGCAGCGATCTTCCCAACATGGTCGCCACCTTTGTGGACCCGGAGGGAAACACCATTACCGACAGCCAGGCGCTGTCCGTGGCCAGCCGGACCTACCGGCAATACCGCATTGACCAGCCCCAGAGCGGTAAATGGACGCTGACAATCGCGCTGCCGGCCAATGAGCAGATCGGCAAAACCGTGGCGTTTTATTACGACCCCATCCTCAGCATTTCCCTGGGGGCATCCGTCACGGCTTCCCCCGACTTTGACGCGCTGTGGGTAAACGGAGAGGTGGAATTCACCGCCCATTTGACCAAGGACGGGACGGCCATCACCGATCCCGCGGCTTATGCCGGATATGCCTGTTCACTGGATCTGGTCAATCTGGACACCCTGGAAACCACGAGCTACGATGTTCAGCAGACCAGCGGCGCCCTGTGCAAGACCTTCCCCCTGGATACCTATGGTTCCTTCAAGATCCGCCCCGTTTTCAGCTGCGGCGAATATATCAAAGTGGTGGGGGACTATCGGGATTTTTCGGTGGTCAACCATGCGCCTGAGGCGCAGAGCCCGCTTAAGGTCAGTATGGTGGTCAATCCCTACGACCCGGTGGATTACACCGTGGACCTGTTGGACTACGTCTCCGACATGGAGGACGGAAAAAATCTGACCATCACCCTCACGAAGGCGGAGGGCAATGAATCCGCTTACGAGCTGAACGGGAGCACCCTGCTCCTGAAAAACGACGGGATTCAGTCCGGAACGCTTCGCTTCGAGGCAGCGGACAGCAGAGGCGTCACGGCTGCGCTGGAGGTGATCGTGTCCGTTTCCCACGCGCCCGAAGTTCAGGGGCCCCTGGAGGTATCCATGAAGGTGGACCCCTTCAACCGCGTGGACTACACCGCGAATCTGTCAGATTATGTCAACGATGCGGAAGACGGGAAAGATCTGACCATCTCCCTGGAAAGCGCGGAGAGCAACGAAGCTGCCTACGAATTTGACGGCAGCAGGCTGCTTTTGAAAAACGACGCCATCGCCTCCGGCGTGCTTTCCTTCGCGGTCACCGACAGCGAAGGCAATACGGTTCCTTTGGATGTGATTGTCACCGTCACGGACATCACCATCTGGTATATTGTGGGCGCCGTTGTGCTGATCGTGCTGATCATCACCCTGATCCTGCTGAAAATATACCTGTCTAACATCCACCGCCCCCAGGGTGATCTGACCGCCAAATTCACCTGCGGTGAGGACCAGGAGCTGATTACGCTGATGCTGGCCGTCCCCGGCTGGCGGGCCAAGAGCAAGAACAACCTGTACGACCTGGTAAAACGTGCCCTCCGGGAGCGCTCCTTCAGCGATGATCCCCATGCCAGTTTGGAAGCGATCCAGTCGGATGTGGACGGCCTGGTTAAGGAAATGAAGAAGGTCGGGGTCTGCGCTGCCACAAAGCGCGTCAAGGGCAAAACCGAGGGCGCAATCGCCGTGAAGCAGAAGGGCAAGACGGTCCTGTTCAACAGCTCCACCGTTGTAAACGTGGGCACCAAGACCGTTTCCATCGCGTTCTACAAGGATTCCGTCCCGTCTTTTGAAAATACGGAGGACCCCTTCGGCGGCACTCAGCGGGGCGGAAAGAGCAATCCGTTCGATCAGTTCACGGATCAGGACAACCCCTTTGGCAGCGGCGCTTCCTTTGGGAACAATCCCTTCACTCCCTTCGGCGAAGGCCAGAAGCCGAACAACCCCTTCGGCGGCACGGATAACCCCTTCTCTGAAAACGCCGGAACGGACGGTAACCCCGCCGACACCCCCAACCCCTTCGGCGAAAACGGCTTCTCTTCCGGTGGTAATCCCTTCGGCGGAAGCAGCGGCAATCCCCTCCCGGATTTCCAGAAGGAGAACGGAAACGACACCTTCTCCGATCTGTTCTGATCCCCAGAGGTTCCATTCCAGTACATAAATGGGGGAGCGAACCGCTCCCCACGGCCCATAAAAACATCAAAGGAGGCTAATTTATGGCAATCGATTTGGCGCAAAAGCAAATCTACACCAACCGAATCAAGAAAATGAAGGAGGACGGATTTTTCCTCCCCACCGTCCGCGGCATGTCCGGCGACACCCGCTACCTGATCGTCAGCTTCGGCGGCACCGGCGCTGACGCCCTGTTCGGCGTGAAGAAAGCATTCGAAGAGCAGCTGAAAGCGGACGAATTGAAGACAAGGATCCGTTTCCTGGCCATCGATACCGATAAGGAGACCCAAAAGCAAACCAAGGAGGTTATCAAGGCCGACGGCACCAAGGATATCGTTCAGATCGACGCCCTGTCCAATGAGCAGTTCTATCTTCTGTCCGGCGCGGCAGCCAGACAGGTTTATGACAAGGAGGCCCATGTTCAGGACTGGATCAATCCCAAGCTGGTGGACCAGATCCGCACCGAATCCACCTACCTGTGCGGCGACGGCGCCAGCGGAACCCGGCAGGTGGGCAGACTGACCCTCTACCCCGCCCCCACCGTGGCTGAACTGCGGAAACGAATCAGCGCCCTGGTGGGCAGCCTGACAAACGGCAACGCGGCCCCCTTGAAGGTGTTTATCCTCAGCGGCATCGCAGGCGGCACCGGCTCCGGCACCATCATCGACCTGTCCTATCTTATCCGCAGTACCATTGAGGGTATGCCCGGCGGCATCGGCGGCGTGGAAAGCCCCCGGGTGAGCTACGCCGGCTTTATCCTGCTGCCCCCCACCGGTACCAGCACCGACCCCACCTACATTGCCAGAGGCAACCGGAACGGCTATGCCGCCCTGAAGGAAATCAACCACTACATGACCCTGCCCGAGCGGGGCGAGGCCTACAGCCTTGTCTACGGCGACGGCTCCACCGTGGTCTCCAAGAGCAAAATCTTCAACATCTGCTACCTGATGGACGGTGTCCGCGCCGGCGTGGCTTTTGAAAATCCCCGCAGCGTTGTGATCCGGGTGCTGTCCGAGTGCATGCTGGATATGGTCTCTTCCAATCACACCACCGACGGCGTCGTCAAGGTTCAGACAGTGGATTCGTTCATGAATGACCATCCCGCGAGCGCCAAGGGGATGGTGTCCGCCCAGTCCATTACCCATGCCATGCGGGACGCGGATTACATCTACTGCGCCCTGGGCCACAGCGAATTCGCCATGCCCATCAACGAGATCAAGCTCTATGTGGCAAAGGTGATGTTTGACCGGATCTACAGCATTTTCAGAAAATGCGAAAATGTGACGGAGCAGGATGTGGACGAGTTCCTGAAACGGGTCATCAACCGGGGCGTCTCCGGCAGAAGCGCCATCGCCTCCTCCGTCAACCGGGAGCTCAGCGACATTTTCTGCAAGTTTGACGGCATGAAGGGCGGCCCCTACTATGTGATCAATCTGCTGCACGATGTGCCCATCGGCATCGAAAAGCTCCAGAGAAAGCTGTTCAAGCCCTGCTCCAAGGAACAGCTGAACGACATCAACGAGGCCTGTGCCTTCTATAACCGGGAGATCTTCGATGTTTATACCATGGTGATGGATGCCATGAAGAGCCTGATGGGCGATCAGTTCAATTCCATCGTCACCGGCGGCATCAACGGTCTGAACTACTCCTTCATTCCCCAGAGCATGGGGGATATGGACGGGTCCCAGATTGTCATCAAGTATCTCAACGGGCTGATCAACGGCGTCACCCTGCAGAACCTGACCAACGACATGCTCAAGGAAATGGTGGACCACCGGGAGGAATGGACCGCTCTGGTCAAGAGTCCCGATCCTGCCGCAGGCACCAATGCTGCCGCTGCCATGCGCCGGTTCTGGAACGAGAAGCTGGATGCCATCGTCAACAGCACCATGGAGGATTTCCTGATCAAGTATTACTCCGGAGATCCGGGTGCCCATTATGACGCCGCCAACGACGCGGCCACCCGTCCCTACCTGGAAAAAGCCGCAGAGCTGATTTATAAGGAAATGCTGTCCCCCGCCGGCGGCAACGCCCAGGCCATGGCCGAATTTACCCCCGGCGGTCTGTCCGAGAACAATTTCAACGGCCACACCTATCTGCTGGTGCCCAAAACCTGTCCTCATCTGCAGGAAGAGCTGAGCAATGTGGCCAAAAACCATGCCGCCGCCGGCAATGACGTGCAGGTGTGTACCTCCGAGGGTTCCGACCGGATCACCTGCTACAAGCAGTACACCTCCATTCCCGCGTTCAAGCTGGCATGGGTATGCAGGGCCGAGCCGGATTATGAGCAGGGCATCGCCACCGTGGCTGGCGTGGGCACCCATATGTCCGAAACGGTGGGCGGAAAGCTGTGGAAAAACTTCCCCAATCTGCTGCCCGTCAGCACATGGCCCGAGGTCCCCGTTCCCGGCCATAACTACACCAACAAGCGGGAAGCCGTCCTGGCAAATTCCGCCACCGCCATGTTCCAGCAGGCAAAGGACCTGAAGCTTACCACCGCCATGCACGGCGCCGCCGACACCCAAAACCTGGTTTATGAGGTCCGCATTCTGCCCCAGCAGTACCGGCCGGACGAAAACCTGCTCAAGGAGATTGAGCTGTGCCCCGTTGGCTCCGATCTGTACAACAAGCGGATGGAGGCCATCAACGCCGCCGCGGATAAAATCGCCATGGCGCTCTTTACCAAGGATCCGAACTGGACGGACGCTTCCAACCTGCCGGCACATCTGGAAAATATCCAGAACGAAAAGGAAAAGGTGGCATTTGAACGGCGCAAGCTCCATTTCCCCAGCTCCGTGCTGACTGTGGGCCCCGCCGATGTGGCCCCGGAGGGCTGGGACGAGACCATGGCCGCCTGCATGCTGCGCAAGCTTCCCGAGACGATGAGCGACCTGAACGCCACGCTGATCGTCATGAACAAGCTGAAGGCGCTGGTCCAAAAAACCGTCAAATCCAAGGAGCTGGTGAAGGTCTTCGCCCAGTATGTGGCCACCGGCATGTTCACCTTCAACACCGCCACCTGCGCCTGGCAGTACACGGGCAAGGACGGCTTCTCCAAGGATCTGGCCTATATCCCCACCCCCATGGAGGAGTGCGCCAAGTATTATTTCATGTTCTGCGCCTACCGCAGCGACAGCGACGCAATCGACGCGGCGGTGAGGACCAAATTCCTCTCCGTTGTGCCTGACATGAACGATCCGGCCACACGGGCTGCCCGGGAGCAGGCCTTCCGGGACGCATGCTCCAAGCTGGCGGCAGAGCTGGCCCCCTGGAAGGCAACGCCCTCGCCCCTGAAGCCCTTTGAGCAGTTTGCAGCCGCCAAGGGCTACAGCCTGGAGGCGATCCAGAATTTCTACCGGACCTTCATTCCCGAGCTGGAGCTGGGCATCA
>JBJDYM010000151.1:0-6156 GCA_051867315.1 Faecousia sp. | reverse complement strand
TGGAGGATTCCGCCATTCGCGAGGGATTTCAGAACCTAAAGCCATCCGCCCAATATGATTCCCTCTATCATGCCGCCCTGTGCCGGGAGCGTGCCGATTGGATAATCGGCATCAACGCTACCCGGCTTTTCTCATGCCTGTATGGTCAGCCGCTCGCTATCGGCAGAGTTATGACACCGACATTAGGCATGACCGTCCAGCGTGAGGCCGCGATTGCCGCGTTTGTGCCGGAGCCTTTCTACACAGTCCAGCTCTGTGTCAATGGCATGGAACTGGGAAGTAAGCGATTTCCTGACCGGGACAGCGCAGCCAGTCTTCTGGAAGCCTGCAAGAAAGAAGAGTATGTATTGATTCAGTCCATCGAACAGAAAGAGCGTACCGAGAAAGCCCCTGCACTCTATGACCTGACGACACTTCAGCGGGATGCGAACCGTATTCTTGGATTCACAGCCCAGCAAACCCTCGACTACACGCAGTCCCTGTATGAAAAGAAGCTGGTCACCTATCCCCGGACGGACAGCCGCTATCTGACCGAAGATGCTGCGCCGGTTTTGGAGCAGCTGGTTCCTGCTGTGACAGCGCTGTTCCATGTAAGTGGCGAAGTGGTTCTGCATACCGAGCAGGTCATCAATAACCAGAAGGTATCCGATCACCACGCCATCATCCCCACAATCACGGTTGCCAGTATGAATCTCGAAGCCCTGCCCAAGGGAGAACAGGAGATTCTGCGATTGATTTCTGTGCGACTGCTGGCGGCTGTTGGTGAGCCGTACCGCTTTGTTGAGACCACCGTAACCGCTGAGTGTGCAGGTGGAGTGTTCACCTCCAAAGGCAAGGCTGTCCTCAGTGAGGGCTGGAAAGGCATCGTGAATCAATTCTTCCCGGAGAAAACCACCCCGGAGATAACGGTTCTCGACACCGAAACTGACGCAGTCATTCCCGTCACAAACGCTGAAATCAAGGCAGGCAAGACCACGCCTCCAAAGCATTTCACTGAGGATTTACTGCTGCAAGCCATGGAGACCGCTTGCGCCGATGAATTCCCCGAAGATGCGGAGCGCAAGGGCATTGGAACCCCGGCAACCAGGGCGGCGACCATCGAAAAGCTCGTCCAGAAGGGATATCTGGAGCGCAAGGGTAAAGGCAAGATGAAGCATCTGATCCCAACGCAAAAGGGACAAGCGCTGATCACCGTGGCCCCGGAGCAGATTCAGTCCCCCTCCATGACCGCTGACTGGGAAGAAAAGCTGTCCCAGATCGAGCATGGACAGTATACGCCGGAGCAGTTCATGGAAGAAATCGCCCACATGATTACCGATCTGGTAAACACCTATGAAATTGTAGAAGGAGCAGAAGCACTTATGAGACGCAATCAGAATATTGGAATCTGTCCCCACTGCGGAAGTGAAGTCGTCGCGAGGGAAAAAGGCTGGATGTGCCGCAATCGGGAATGCCGGTTCGTCCTCTGGAAGAACAGCGCCTATTTCAAAAAGATCGGCAAACCCATGACCGAGCACATGGCCGCTCGCCTGATCCGGGAAAAACGGCTGCGTCTGAAAGACTGCCAGAGCCAGCGGACCGGCAGGGTCTTTACTGCCGATGTTCTCATGAGTGTTGAAGCGGACGGCAGTCCCACCTTCACCATGACCTTTCCCAATGGAGGTGCTAAGAGATGAGAGCAAATCTGTCGCATGTATACCAGGAACAGGCAGAGCGTTTCTTTGGCAGTCAGGCGGATTCCTATGCGATTATGCAGCTGGATTCCAGCAAGGTCACGCCTTTTGAGCCGTTTTCCTCTCTGCGTCTGCTGGAAAAGTATGGTTTGAAGCCCAATGCGGAGCACTACAACATCGTCTACACCGATGCACTGCCGGCATATCAAAACATCCATGTGTTTCTGGAAAGCATCTATTCCAGATTCAACATTGATCGTCCTGAGGACTTCAAAGGTCACAGTCTGTCTGTCAGTGACATCGTAGCCATCCGTCAGGCGGGTGTGGTAAGCTGTTACTATTGTGACTCCGTTGGATTCCAGAAGCTGGACATGGTGCTGGAACCTCAGAACTACCTCAAGGCGGCGGAAATGTCGATGGAGGATGACTACAGCATGGTGGATGGCATCATAAACAATGGGAAAGCCCCTCAGCTTGAGGAAACCCCTTCTATTCTGGGTCAGCTCAAAGAGAAAACCGAAGCCTGCAAGGATACCCCCTCCCCGAAGAAATCCAAGAGTAAGGAGCGCTGAGCATTATGACTTTCAGCCGGGATGAAGAAGTCCTGATGATGCTTTATAGTCCCGGCAGCAAGTCGGGACTGGTTAAAGCTCTCAGGAGAATGTCTGCGGATTTAGATTTGGATGACCCGGAAGACAATCAGCTTTATCAGCTTACCCAATCGGTACTGGCCAAACTGGAACGGATGACTGCTGCGGAGTTTCACCAGCTTGACCTGTACCGTAATCTATAGAAATGGAGGAACACATGGTAGATAAACTGAAATCACTTGTCCAAATGTCCGAGTTCATTGCAACGAACAGCACTCAGAACTACGAAAACTGGACACATTTCCTACAATTCTCAGGGCGCTTTTACAAGTACAGCTATGATGAGCAGATCAGTATTTATTTCCAGCGGCCAGAAGCCACCGCTGTTGCCAGCTATGAGATTTGGAATCAGCAAATGCGGCGGTACATCAAGCGTGGCTCTGTGGGCATCGCAGTCGTTGACAACAGCGGCGATGGCACACGCCTTCGCTATCTGTTTGATATTGCAGATACCGGAACACGGCAGACTTCCAGAACACCGAACATCTGGAAGATGAGTCGGGAGCATGAGCAAGCCGTTGCACAGGATTTGAAGCAGCGCTATGGCATTCCCGACGACATCGGTTCGCTGGAAAATCATCTGGAACTCATCGCCATGCAGAAGGCATCCGAGTATTGGGAAGCCCACAACGAAGAGATTGCCGGTATCCTTGATGATAGTGCGCTGGCAGTGTATGATGTAGATGCGCTGGGGTTCAACTTCCGAAAAGCCGTATCAAACAGCACCCTCTACCAGCTGATCAGCCGCTGCCTTGGTAATCCGGATGATTATTTCAGCTTTGAGGATTTCTCGGATGTGTTTGATTTCAACACCCCGCAAACTGCCGCAGCGCTGGGCACCGCAGTCAACACAATTTCTTCTGAGATACTTCGTCAAATCGAAATCACCGTCAGAAGCTACAATCGGAATCAAGAAAGGAGCCAAAACAATGAAGCCGCAACTGACCTATATCCGCAACGGGGATTATCTGATCCCGAACCTCGAACTGGAGAGCACCGAACAGAGACCTCTGAACAAGTACGGAAGGATGCGCCGGACATTCCTGAAGGAACACAAACCGACCCAGTACAGCATCCTAGCGATGACCCAGAGGCTGTTCCCTCATCTGTGGGAGATTCAGGAGACGGCAGAGCGCAGACTGAACCAGATGATGGAGGAGCTGCTGGCACAGAACCCGGCCCCGGACAAGGCGACCAACCCGATGGCGTGGGTACAGCACATGAACAGCCTGAAAGCACAGGCCGAGGAGACAATCTTCGCGGAGCTGATCTACAGCTAATCATTGAGGAACCGCCCATTGAGGGTGAGCAGGTTTCTTTCTTCGCAAGTGAATATGAGCAGATACAGTCGATTGAAGTAGCAGAGAGTGATGTGAAAGCACCCTCTGCTATTTCCATTTCTCAGGATATTATTGACGGTTTCCTCCGTAGCGGTGGCAACTCCAACGATCACCGAATGCTGATCGCCGCTGAGTTCATGAAGCAGAAGTCAACCCCAGAAATCGCTGCGATTCTTCCGAAGATCTTTGTGGGTGGTCATGGCCTGAAATTCGGCTCTGTAGACTATGCAGCCTGGTATCACCAGGATGGGATACACCTGACCTATGGCAGAAGCGCCCGTGACTCCCGCCGTGCCCAGGTGATTTCCTGGGAGGATGCCGCACAGAGAATCGGGCGGCTGCTGGAAGGCGGGCAATTTGCTTCTAACATTGAACTTTCTGAAGCCACTGCACATGAGCGGGAACTGCTTTCCCAAAAGCTGATCTACGCCAGCCGCGATGCAATCGGAGAATATCTGCCCACCGTCCGCAATACAGGCCACTCTTTCCCTGATCAGGTGGAACAGGTGTCTGCACTGTTATCCTCCTCGGATTCCCTTGCCGCCATCACAGCAGAATACACCGCTTTCTATACTGCCTACAAGTCCGGCGAACCGGTCAGCCGATTCCGCATCAACAGCATAGATCAGATTGCTGCCGGTTTGATGGATATGACGCTGCCCCGAAGAGAATACTCCACACAATGGACTGAGGTGCCCGATGTTCCCGGATTCATCACAGAGGATGAAATCAATACCTTGTTTGTTTCCGGTCCGCCCATGGCAGGCGGGAAGCAGCGTGTCTTTGACTACTTCTCCCAGCAGCACCCCAAAAAGGAAGAAATCGCCTTTCTGAAGAACGAATATGGAATCAGCGGTCACAACAATGCACTGCCGGGCAGCTTCTTCAGCGATGTCATGTTTGATGGCAAAGGCATGTCCCTGAGCAAGCCGGGGTGTGCCAAAGTCGAAATGCGGTGGAATCAGATTGATGATAGGATCCGCAATCTGGTTCGCAAGGACAGCTATCTTACCGTAGAGGAAGCAGAGGAACGGCGAGCGCGGCACAGCTCTGAAGAAGAACTGCTCGAAGAGGTTCCTGATTTTTCCGAAGATGCGCAGGAGCACAGCGACAGCGAGCAATCCGTGTCCGACGCCGCACCATTGGTTGCAGAAGAAACCGAGGCTTCCCAGACACCAGAAGCACCGGAATCCAAAGTTCCGCTGGAGGAGGAACCTGTGATCACGGGAGAGCCTGCTCCTGAAAGCAGTCCCCAGCTTGCTGTTTTGAGCGCTGCGCAGGAAGCAGAGTACCGCGCCATTCGGGAGCAGTACGACTCCACCATCTTGGTCGGCTTTGAACAGAACGGTTACTTTGAGTTCTACGGCGACGATGTTCAGAAAGTCAGCGATGCGTTAGGCTCCCACATCCTCACCAAGTCCGTTGAAGGCGGGAACACCATTCCCGTGACTGGGTTTCCGGCAGAAAGCTGGGTGGCAAAGGGAAAGAAAATCTGGAGCCACGGTAACAGCCTTGTCCTGATGGGTGCAAATGAGGATGGTTCCCACTACCGGTTCCATGAGTACAAGGGCAGCGAGTATCTTCCCATTGGGCAGAAGCTGGAAATTGACAACCGGCAGTTCATTATTGATTCTGTTGACTACCGTACTGGGAAAGTTACCCTGCAGGACGATTCTTTCCGCGCTGGCACTGGCTTTCCTATCTTCCGCATGGAGTCAACTGATTATGTCCGTTCCTATTTGGAGGACTGGCTGGACAATCACCCTGAGTACACCATCGAGACCGTAGAAACCATCCCGGCTGAGGAAAACCACCTACCCTATGATGTTGTCATCCAGAAATTGAAAACAGCTCCCACAGAAGTATCCCCTGAGCAGCCTCCCAAACCTGCCATCCCGGCTGTCAACTACCACATTGCAGATGATAACCTCGGCGTTGGTGGCGCGAAGCAGAAATTCGCAAGGAACTATGCGGCAATCTGTTTGCTCCATGAACTGGAAAAGAGCGGCGCTCAGGCCGACCCTGACCAGCAGGAAGTTCTGGGGCAGTATGTTGGCTGGGGTGGTCTTGCCGATGCTTTTGACGACACCAAGCCGGAATGGGCATTTGAATACGCACAGCTGAAAGAGGAACTCACCGATGAGGAATACAGAGCTGCAAGGGCTTCCACACTGAATGCCCATTACACCAGCCCTACCATCATCCGTGCTATGTATCAGGCCATTGAAAACATGGGCTTTCAAACCGGCAACATTCTGGAGCCTGCAATGGGCGTGGGCAACTTCTTCGGGATGCTGCCCGAGGGAATGCAGCACAGCCGCCTCTATGGTGTCGAATTGGACAGTCTCTCCGGTCGGATCGCGAAGCAGCTGTATCCCAATGCACACATCACAATCTCTGGCTTTGAGCAGACCAGTGAGAAAGATTTCTATGACCTTGCAATCAGCAATGTCCCCTTTGGACAGTATCGTGTGAATGACCCGGCTTTCAATA
>JBJDYM010000150.1:0-1860 GCA_051867315.1 Faecousia sp. | reverse complement strand
CCATCCGCGCAGTACCAAACCCCAGAAATACACAAAGTATTCCCGGGGGTTTGGTGCTTTCGGCTGAGCCAAAATTCCTCGCCGTCAGCTCTTGCCGATTTCATCAGAGGTTCCCTAATTTTCCGTTTCGCCGAACAATGATATGACCAAAAGGCAACCTCCGCCCGGGGGCGGAGGTTGGGGGAAGCTTTATTTCAGGCCGGCCTGGGTCAGCAGAGCGGGGATCTTGGACTCCCAGCCCAGGGACATGATGTGCACGCCCTGGCAGTAGGGTCTGCACTCCCGGATGATCCGGGCGGCGATTTCCACGCCGGTGATGCCGGCCTTGGTCTTTTCCTTGTCGGCCTGGAGCTCGGCGATCAGCTCGTCGGGGATGTGGACGCCGGCCACGTTGTTGTTCATGAATTTGCACATACCGGCGGACTTGGGAATGATGATGCCCACCTGCACGGGCTTGCCAAACTGCTTGGCCTGCTCCATGAACTTGATGAACTTCTCAGGCTCGAACACGGCCTGGGTCTGGAAGTATTCGGCTCCGGCCTTGACCTTGCGCTCCATCTTCACCAGCTGGGCGTCCACGGAGTCAGAGCAGGGGGACACCACCGCGCCCTTGGCAAATTTGGGAGGCTCGCCCACCAGGTCGTTGCCGCCCAGGTCCTTGCCGCTCTCCAGCACACTGGCGGTGTGGAGCAGGGAGACGGAGTCCAGGTCGAACACGGGCTTGGCCTGGGGATGGTCGCCCAGCTTGGTGTGGTCGCCGGTCAGGCACAGGATGTTGTCGATGCCCAGCATGGCGGCGCTGAGCAGGTCGGACTGGAGGGCAATGCGGTTCCGGTCCCGGCAGGTCAGCTGGAAGATGGGGGTCAGCCCGGCGTCCTTCAGCACCTTGCAGGTGGCGAGGGACCCTAAGCGCATGACGGAGGACTGGTTATCGGTGACGTTGACAAAATGGACGTCGGTCAGATATTTCTTGGCCTCCTCTACCATGCCGTCGATATGAATTCCTTTGGGAGGGCCGACCTCGGCGGAAACCACAAACTCACCGTTGTCAAACAGTTCAGTAATTCTCATTTTCTTATCGCTCCTAATTTATTCAGATTCTTTGGCGGCTTTGGTAGCCTCATCGGTGTTGAAGTCATGCATTTGGGTGGGGCAGTGCAGCACGTCCAGGCGGCCCTGGGCCTTCAATCTCTGGATGATCCGCTCCCAGCCGCATTCCATATCGGGGCAGACCTCGCACTTGCCGTTCTTGGTGCCGCCGCAGGGGCCGTTGACCAGACTCTTGGAGCAGGCGGTGATGGGGCAGATGCCGCCGGTGAGATTCAGGAAGCATTCGCCGCACTGGCCGCAGTCATATTCCAGGGGAGTCACGCCCTGGAAGCCGGGCAGCTCGATGGTGTCGCAGCAGGCGTAAACCGGCTTGTCCTCCAGCACTTCGCTGATGGTCTGCACGCCCACGCCGCAGGAGAACACCAGCACGGCGTCGGCCTCGGCGATCTGCGCCATGCAGCCCCGCAGCCGCAGAGAAAGCTCCGTGGGGTTGCAGATGTAGTCGGTAGTCAGAGTGCCGGCCACCCTGCCTTCGCCTGCCAGCTTCTTTTGGAGCGCCTTCGCCTCTTCCTCGGGGAAGCCCACTTCCTTACAGCCGTGACAGTTGAGGATGAACACCTTGCCGGAAGCCAGGGAAGCGATGGTTTCTTCGGATTTCAGTTTCGTCATTAACATATGTTTCTCAGCTCCCTTATTTCTTCTTCAGCAGCGGCGCCACCAGACCCTTGGCGGCGTTGATCTTGGACACCAGGGGGATCTTGGACGAGCAGATGTATTCGCAGCACTTGCAGGAGAAGCAGTCCATCACGC
>JBJDYM010000149.1:0-1866 GCA_051867315.1 Faecousia sp. | reverse complement strand
CCCCCCTGCAGCTGGAGCCGTCCTGCATGGTGTTCCACTACGCCCAGGAAGTGTTTGAGGGCATGAAGGCCTACCGCACCCCCGACGGCGGCGTGCAGCTGTTCCGTCCCTACGATAACGCCCGCCGTATGGCGGACTCCTGCGAGCGTCTGTGCATCCCCACGGTGCCCGAGGACCTGTTTGTGGAGGGCGTCAAGGCCCTGGTGAAGGTGGACGCCGACTGGGTGCCCACCGAGCCGGACACCTCCCTGTATATCCGTCCCTTCGTCATCGCCACCGACGCCGCTCTGGGCGTCCACGCCTCCCACACCTATCTGTTCTGCGTCATCTGCAGCCCGGTGGGCGCCTACTATGCCGAGGGCATCAACCCCGTCCGGATCTATGTGGAGAGCGAAGACGTCCGCGCCGTCAAGGGCGGCACCGGCTACACCAAGTGCGGCGGCAACTACGCCGCCTCCATCCGCGCCGGTGAGCGGGCCGAGCAGAACGGCTACGCCCAGGTGCTCTGGCTGGACGGCGTGGAGCGCAAGTACATCGAGGAAGTCGGCTCCATGAACGTCCTGTTCAAGATCGACGGCAAGGTGGTCACTCCCAAGCTGACCGGCTCCGTGCTGCCCGGCATCACCCGCCGCTCCTGCCTGGAGCTGCTGCGCAGCTGGGGCATCCCCGTGGAGGAGCGCCTGATCTCCGCCCAGGAGCTGTTTGACGCCGCCGACGCCGGCAAGCTGGAGGAGGCCTGGGGCTCCGGCACCGCCGCCGTCATCTCCCCCATCGGCGAGATGGGCTGGGAGGACCGCCATGTGGTCGTCAACGGCGGCAAGATCGGCGCGCTGACCCAGCGCCTGTACGACACCCTGACCGGCATCCAGTGGGGCAAGCAGCCCGATCCCTACGGCTGGACCATGAAGGTGGAGTAAAGCAAGCACATTGAAACAGGGCCTCCGCAGAGCGCAAACTCTGCGGAGGCCCTAAAATTTTGGACATTCCCGGATGCCGGTTCCAGGTTCCCGTGTGCCGCAGGTCATTCCGGTTTCGCTTCACCTGTTCGATACACAAAGAACATGACCCAAAACAGCACTCCCGCCAGTGCCAGGGCACAGCCAAGGCCCGTATAAAATACGGCGATAAATACATTCGGTACAAGGCCCGAGGAACGAAGCCAGAGCCCGCCGCCCATCATCACCGCCATAATGCAGTAGGATTTTATGTCGAAAAAATGCCACACCGGCTTGAACTCCTCCGGGTAACCCTTGATCCGCTTGGTATGTTTCATGCTCATTTTATAGAACATCAGACCGAACGCGCAGAAAACAACTGCGGACAGGAGAATATGAAACCATGAAACGGACGGCATTTTTCTGTAGGAAAGCACACCGAGCCTTGCCACATTAAAGCCCGCAAGGAACCATACACACCCGGCAATGGCAAGCAGGGTGCGCTTTTTCACATGGAAAAAACGGCGCTTTTTCATCAGCGCTCCTTCAGCGCTTTGCCGTCTTTTTCAGGGACAGCAGGAGCAGGATGATCCCGGCGCCGGTCAAAATATGCCCGATCCCGGCGACGCCCGAAATGGCGGCATCGGCAGCGGAGGATAGGGTCAGATCCAGCACCTGGGCAACGCCCCGCACCACCATCATAACCGCCGTAAGCGGAACGCCGATGTTGTAGAGCCAGAGAAATACGCGGAAGGTTTTCCATTTTTTCAAATCATTGTGCGCCGCAAACAGCGCCACCACAAGGAAAACCAGCATGCCGAGCAGGAACAAATGCGTATGTACCTTGCCGAGTGTCGTCACACCGGCAAACCCGTTCCACTTGGTAAATTCCCGGTAGAAAACGCCGCCCGCCATGGCGGCGATCGCGTAA
>JBJDYM010000148.1:0-6201 GCA_051867315.1 Faecousia sp. | reverse complement strand
GTAATTTGCGAAAACCCCAAGCACAAGCAGAGACAAGGCTAATAGGAGGTGCTGAGAAGTTATGGCACGTATTTCTGGTATTGATCTTCCCCGCGACAAGCGGATCGAAGTGGCTCTGACCTATATCTACGGCATCGGACCTTCCCGCGCTTCGGAAGTCCTGAAGTCCACCGGTATCGACCCTGATACCCGGGTGAAGGACCTGACCGACGAGCAGGAAGCTCAGCTGCGTGAGGCCATTGAGCATCACTATCTCATCGAGGGCGACCTGCGCCGTGAGACCGCGATGAACATCAAGCGGCTCAGTGAAATCGGCTGCTACCGTGGCCTGCGCCACCGCCGTGGCCTGCCTGTCCGCGGCCAGCGCACCAAGACCAACGCCCGTACCCGCAAGGGTCCCAAGAAGACCATCGCCAACAAGAAGAAGTAAGGAGGGATATGTACAATGGCTGCTAAAGCTGCTAAGAAAGTTGTAAAGCGCCGTCGCGAGCGCAAAGTGGTTGAGAAGGGTGCGGCACATATCCGCTCCTCTTTCAACAACACCATGGTGACCATCACCGACCTGGAGGGCAATGCGCTGAGCTGGGCTTCCTCCGGCGGACTGGGCTTCCGTGGCTCCCGTAAGTCCACTCCCTATGCCGCTCAGACTGCTGCTGAGACCGCTGCAAAGGCTGCTATGGAATACGGCCTGAAGACCGTTGAGGTTTATGTGAAGGGTCCCGGCCAGGGACGCGAGGCTGCTATCCGCGCCCTGCAGACTGCCGGCCTGGAAGTCGTTATGATTAAGGACGTCACCCCCATTGCCCACAATGGCTGCCGTCCCCCCAAGAGACGTCGTGTCTGATTACGCTATAGGAGGAATTTTGCGTTATGGCTAAGAATATGCAGCCCGTGCTGAAGCGTTGCAGAACGCTGGGCGTTTCTCCTGCCGCAATGGGTTATTCGAAGACTTCCAACAAGAATCCCGGCGGCCAGAGAAGAGCGAAAAAGTCTGAGTATGCTACTCAGCTGACCGAGAAGCAGAAGGTCAAGTTTGTTTACGGTATCCAGGAGAAGCAGTTCCGCAACTACTACGATAAGGCATCCCGCATGGAAGGCAACACCGGTGAGGAGCTGCTGACCTTCGTGGAGCGCCGCCTGGATAACGTGGTGTACCGTCTGGGCTTTGCCAACTCCCGCCGTCAGGCTCGTCAGCTGGTGAACCACGGTCACTTCACCGTCAATGGCAACCGGGTCAACATCCCCAGCTACCTGGTCAAGGTGGGCGATGTGGTTGCCGTTTGCGAGAAGAGCGTTTCCAACAACTTCTTTAAGAAGCTGAAGGAAGACGATGCATTTGTTGCTGCTCCCAAGTGGCTGGATCGTGATAAGAATACCCTCCAGGGCAAGGTTATTGCTATGCCCACCAAGGCCGATATCGACTTCGATATCGCTGTGCATCTCATCGTCGAGCTGTACTCCAAGTAATAATCTCCCCCCTGTCCGTCCGCATACTTGCTTCGTGGGGAGGTAAGCTCCCCACTCTATTAAGGAGGGTTTTGATTCATGGTAGAAATTGAAAAGCCTCGCATCAGCTGTTTTGATTCCACAGAGAATATCTCTTACGGCAAATATGTCGTGGAGCCTCTGGAGCGCGGCTATGGCATGACCCTGGGCAACTCTCTGCGCAGGATTCTGCTGTCCAGCCTGCCCGGCTATGCAGCCACTTCCGTGAAGATCCAGGGCGTGCAGCATGAGTTCTCCACCATCCCCGGGGTGACCGAGGATGTGACCGAGATCGTGCTGAACGTGAAGCGGATCACGCCGAAGCTGCACTGCACCGGCGTCAAGACGGTTCACATCGACGCCGTCGGCCCCTGTGAGGTCAAGGCCGGTGACATCAAGGCGGATGCCGAGGTTGAGATCCTGAACCCAGAGCTGCATATCTGCACGCTGGGTGAGGATGCCACGTTCAATATGGAGATCACCCTGTCCCAGGGCAGAGGCTATGTTTCCGCTGACCGGAACAAGACGCCTCAGACCGTCATCGGCGTGATCCCCATCGACTCCATCTATTCCCCCGTTACCAAGGTGAATTACACGGTGGAGCCCACTCGTGTCGGCGATAAGACCGACTATGATAAGCTGACCCTGGAGGTTTGGACTGATTCCACCATCTCCGCCAAGGACGCCGTGTCCCTGGGCGCGAAGATCCTCAGCGATCATCTGACAGTGTTCACCAACCTGTCCGATGCCGTGGCCACCAGCTCCACCGTGGTGGAGAAGGTCGCCGACCGGCCCGATGCGAAACTGTCCATGACCATCGATGAGCTGGATCTGTCCGTCCGCAGCTTCAACTGCCTGAAGCGGGCCAACATCAACACCGTTGCCGACCTGATCAACAAGACCGGCGAGGATATGATGCGGGTGCGCAATATGGGTAAGAAATCCCTGGACGAGGTTCAGAAGAAGCTGGAAATGATGGGACTTTCCCTGGCCAGCGAAGATTCTGGCAGCAACAACTAACCTTTTAAGAAGGAGGAAACGTTCATGTTCGGCACTCGTAAGCTGGGTAAGACCAGCGCTCAGAGAAAGGCCCTGCTGCGTCAGCAGGTTACCGACCTGCTGGCCAATGGCAAGATGGAAACCACTTTCTATCGCGCCAAGGAAGTGCAGCCCGTTGTGGAAAAGATGATCACCCTGGGTAAGAAGGGCGACCTGGCTGCTTACCGCAAGGCTCTGTCTTTCATCACCAAAGAGGATGTGGCCCACAAGCTGTTTAAGGAGATCGCTCCCAAGTACGCTGACCGCAACGGCGGCTACACCAGAGTGACCCGTATCGGCGAACGCCGCGGCGATGCTGCTGAGATGGCAGTCATCGAGCTGGTGTAATCCGGCATCCTGATTCCATTTCCCCCCTGCCTTTTCGCAGGGGGGATTGTTGTTTCCAATGGCCCGGGGGAGGGTAAACTTTCATTAAAAGTTCACAAAGATTTCCAAGGATGATTTGCGAAAAACAAGGCGGAGGATGCAGCTTGGCTGACGCCAAGCAAGTTAGGCAACGCAGTTTTACACAAGTCAGACCGGAAAGATTGTGAGGTTTTAATGAAAGAATCGTATTACTTAATCTGATTGAAAAAACCCTCTCCAGGTGGTAATATATGGCGAAGGATGATTTGACCCGTCTGGCCAATCCGGATGGGAGTGAAGGAATCCATCCTGCCGGGGTGTCTCCCGGCCAAATGTGAAGGAGGAAACAAACATGAAAGGAAAAAAGCTGACTCGTCTGGCAGCCGCCCTCCTTTTGACCCTGCTGTCCGCGGGAGTCTTTGGGGTGACTGCCTCGGCGGATTCAGGAGCTTTGGAATGTAAGGTCTGCGCCGAGAACGGCCTATCCTTTACCGGCTATACTGCGACCACAGAGTTCAGAAAAAACAGCGAAACCCAGTGTGCCAGAGTGTACCAATGCAACAATGGCCATAAGCAGCTAACCTACAATGCGGATGGCAGCTGTCGGGGTGTATCCAACCATGTGGCTGTCAAAAAAGCGACCTGTACGGAGGCGGCTGTTTGCGGAAACTGTGGGTCAACCTTTGGCGCACCTCTGGGCCACAGCTATGACGAGGGCGTTGTGACCAAGCCAACCTGTTTCAGCGAGGGCTACACCATCTACACCTGCAAGGTATGTGGCGCCAAAACGGTGACCGACAAGGTGGAAAAACTCTCCCACTGGTATGATCTGTGGGAGCCCACAGGCGACGGACAGAACAGCGCCCCCTGCAAGCGCGACGGCTGTACCTACATCAAGACCACGGCCTGTGTGGACTGGGATTTCAAGCTGGTCCCCAGCGGCGCTGATCAGGCGGAGGAATATTCCGTCTGCCCCGTGTGCGGCGAATTGAATGACGGAGGCCGTTTGGAGCTGGTGGAGGAGGCCGCTGTGCGTCCCATTACCGGCTGGACGCCGGAAGGGGACATGGTGCTCCGCTGCGGCACGCTGGAAAACGGCGAGAAGGTCATCTGCGTGGGCTTTGAGTTCGATGCCAGATTGGTTTCCTGCACCGGCCTGACGGAGTTTACCGTTCCCGCCGAGCTGGTGGAGGGCTATGCGCTGATGCTCCTGGACGACCAGGGCGGCGAAACCGAACTGGAAGTGGAAACCAATGCCAGCGGCGCTGCCTTTACCCTGAACTTCTATGGCAATGCCCAGGGCAAGCGGACGCCCGTCCGGATGATTCATTTGGTTCCTATTGAAGAATAACCCCATCCATCTCACCATCCCCCCCGCTGAAGCGCGGGGGATTTTTTAGCAGGTTGCGTTCGGGTGGAAAATGTGATACACTGTAACCATATGAAATGATCCCCGATGGACTGAGAAATTGGTATTTAGATTTATTCAGAGGTTCCTTAGGACATCGTCGGCAATCGGAAATGAACCCACAGGAGGGATGATCCATGGCGGATTTGCAGCAGCTGGAGCTGATTTATCAGGAATACGAGGAAAAACTGGCGGAGGCCGCTTCCAAAGCTTCGATGTTTGCCGGAGCCTTCCATATGGGAGACGACCCTCGCAAGGATGCCTGCAACCAGATTTTCTATGAAAAGCTGGGGCAATGGGCCCAGGAGTTCCGGGAATCCAGCCCCACTGCCGGGGAAGCCGCCCAGGCGCTACGGTGGATTTTGGAGTATCCGGCCCGGCATCGGGGAAGCGCCACCTATTGGATGACCTACGCCGTCCAGAAGCACGCCCAGGCGCTGATTCCAATGGTGGAGCCGGCGGAAGCGGGGAAGCAGGGGGCGGAATTTGCCCGGCTGTACCCCAGAACGGAGCGGCTGCCTGTCCAGCGGGAGGTGCTCCGGGAGCTGTCCGCCAGGGCAGGGAAGGAAAACGCTCCGGAGGGGAAGTGCTTGCTGCAAACCTGGCTGACCCGGGTCATCCTGCTGCTGGTTGGCCTGACCATTGCCCATTTTGGGGTGACGTTGTTCCTGCTGGCAAACCTCGGTTCCGACCCCTTTAACGTGCTGATCCAGGGACTGCACCGGCTGGCCGCCGGTGCCGGTTTCCAGGTACTGACCCATGGCACGGTCCACATTGCGGTTTCTCTGCTGATCATCCTGGTGCTTTTTGTGGTTGACAGGAGTTATGTCCGTATCGGGACCTTTCTGTGCATGCTCCTGGGCGGCCCGATCATTGACCTGTTCAGTTTTGCATTGGGCGGCGTGGTGAATGAAGCCTCCCCCATGGCGGCGCGGGTGATTGCCGTGGTGCTGGGCTGCGGGGTCCTGGCCTTCGGTATGACCATTGTCATCAAATCCCAGGCAGGCACCGGCCCTAACGATCTGGTGGCCGTGGTGCTCAGCGATAAGAAGGGTTGGCCCTTCGGTCCCGTGCGGATCGGGGTGGATGTATTCTTCGCTCTGGTGGGCTTCCTGCTGGGCGGCGTAGTGGGTGTGGGCACCCTTATCTGCATGGCCGTGGTGGGTCCCGTGGCCCAGGTGTTTATGCCCTTCTCGGAAAAAATCTGCAGAAGGTTTTTGAAATAAACCCATGCCCCGGCAGGGAAGACCTGGCATTTCGCTGGGAGACTGCGTCGGGTTCGCCGGTTTATTGCTGATGTCCCAAAGGGAAAGAAATTTGACAGACGAATGCTAGGGAAGCTCTGATGAAATCGGCAAGACCCGCCGCCCAGCCGCAGACGATTTACTGTGAAAGTCTCAAAAACAATGGCAAAATTCAAACATTTTGATGACTTTCATTCCTCGTGGTGCTAAGGTGCGCAGCATGGGTATTTATTCAGAGGTTCCCTAAAGTCTGGTAGTCTAAAATCCAATTCGGATTGCCTTTCATGAAAGCCGATTGCCCGAAATCGCTTTCGCACGGTTTGTCGGGGCGGCCGGGCCTGAAGCCCGGCAGACGCGGAAAAAGAACTTGCATTCTATGATTGCCAATGATATTATTTAATGGTATTATTAGGTGATGATAGTCCGATAAAAACAGATAATGGAGGAGATATATTTCTATGAAGCAAAAAGTCAAACGCATCGTCTGCCTTGTCATCTGCGCATGCCTGATTGCTTCGCTGACGGGCCTGCAGGCAGGGGCGCAGGCCCCCGCGAGTGGGGGAAGACGGTTTAATATCATGCTTGTAGTCGACGGAAGCGGTTCTCTTACAACCACAGACCGGTATAATATGCGCTATGAGCTGATCGGCGACCTGCTGG
>JBJDYM010000147.1:0-1869 GCA_051867315.1 Faecousia sp. | reverse complement strand
TAGTCGTAGATATTATTGCTGAAATCACCCAAAACACTTCGGAAAAAGGGCTTGGTGTGAATCCGCAGGAAGAAGAAGGAGTTGATATCCTCCTCCTGGGCCTTGGAGATGATGCCCCGAATCATTTCCTGAGGGAAGGGAGAATGCACACCGCCAATCATCACACTGACGGATTGCCGCTTTTTGCTGTCCATGGCATTACCTCATGCATCATAGGGTTTTTGAGGATTCCGCCAAACCGGGCGGAAAGATGGGCTGCAAAAAAAGTCGAAACACAGCCCTGATTTTTCGATATTTTCAGACATTATAACTATAACAGATTTGCACCAAAAAAGCCAGTGCTTTCTTGTCTGTTTTTGTAGATTTTTTGGATAAATTTGTGAAAGCTGAAATGCCCCCCAGCATTGTCCAAAGCTCGTAACGAATTGGCCGCGGGCCCTGCCCGCCGAACAATGATTTACCGCTTTCTTCCGGAGCAGGGGGCTGCAGAATTATTTCTATTCCAATTTCAGAAAAATATGATATGATAACCCCAAAGGGGGCGGGGTTATGGCCGGAGAACTGCACAAAACGGATCTGCTGGAGCGGGCAATCTACGCCGAAATCTGCCGCCGGGACGGGGTAAAGGCCCGGGAACTGGAGAAATGCGTCCCGGCGGACAGGCACCGGATCAACCGGTATCTGCACTGCGCCCCTTTTATGAAAGAACTGTGCTTCCAGGACGCGGACTACCGCTGGCACGGCCTGATCCGCCAGGCCCGGCCCCACCGGGGGCTGGGGAATTTCTGCGGCTACTATGGCGCCGTTTCGGATTTCCTGTCGTTAACGGAGCAGCAGTGGCTGGAGGCCATGGAAGCCGGCTGCCGGAGCAACGGCCGGAACCTGAACGATCAGCGCGGCCTCTATCATTCCTTCCGGGACTGCCGGGAGGTGATGGTCAATCTCTTTGACGACCTGCGGGAGGTGTTCGCGCCGGACTGGGAAATCGCGTTTGAACTTCGCATCAAACGGGCAAGATACATTCGCATCTATGCCGACGTGCTGGTGATTACCGAAAATAAGGTCTTCACCCTGGAATTCAAAATGAAGGATAAAATCGAGGCGGAGGAAGTACTCCAGGCCGCCAAATATGTGGAGTTTCTGGAGGTGCTTTTCGGGCCGGATTACGACGTGATTCCCGCTCTGGTGCTCACCCGGGCCAGGGATCTGTATACCTATGCACCCATCCCCGGGACGGAGGGGGCAATGCCGGTGTGCGCGGGGGATATGCTGTTCAACCTGTTTGACGAATACATCGGGTTTTTGCGGCATTGACCCGGCCTTTTTGTACAGAGAATAGAATTCGACACAAATCGTTGACAAACATCGGCCGGTGTTGTAAAATTCCAAGTTGGGGAAATGTGTGGATTTTGCGAATCCGCCCGGACTTTTCCCCGGGAAAACATAGAAAAACAAAGCCATCGCCCCAGCGGTGGCGGAAATAAACAGGAGGATTATCATATCATGGAGAAGCTGCAGCAGCTGTATGAAGGCAAGGCCAAAAAGGTCTTTGCCACCGACGATCCCGAGAAGCTGATTGTGGAGTACAAGGACGATGCCACCGCCTTCAACGGCCTGAAAAAGGGCACCATCAAGGGCAAGGGCGTCATCAACAACCAGATGTCCAACCGTCTGATGGCCTACCTGGAAAAGCAGGGCGTTCCCACCCACTTTGTGGAGGAAATCAGCGAGCGGGAGACCATCGTGAAAAAGGTTTCCATTGTTCCTCTGGAGGTCATCATCCGCAACATCTCCGCCGGCTCCTTCGCCAAGCACTACGGCGTGGAGGAGGGCATCGTGTTCGACCAGCCCACCATCGAGTTCTCCTAT
>JBJDYM010000146.1:0-1869 GCA_051867315.1 Faecousia sp. | reverse complement strand
CTTCTTGTTGTAATTCATGACAATTCCTCCATAAGTAATTTGATTTCAGAGGGTATCCCTCATTTTGCCATATTCTGTGAGCTTGGGGAAGGAGAGCTGGCGCAGGGCCTCGTAGACGGTGATGGCCACGGCGTTGCTCAGGTTCAGGCTCCGCGCCTCGGAGCGCATGGGGATTCGGACGCAGCTGCCATAATGCTCTGCCAGGAAACTTTCAGGCAGCCCCTTGGTTTCTTTGCCGAAGAAGAGATAGCAACCGTCGTGGAATTCTGCCTCGGTGTAACTTCGGGGGGCCTTGGTGGACAGGCACCACATTTCCTTCACATCGTTTCTGGAAAAGAAGTCCGCCATATTTTCGTAATCGAGGACTTCCACCAGGTGCCAGTAATCCAGCCCGGCCCGCTTGACCGCCTTTTCGGAGATGTCGAAACCCAAAGGACGGATCAGATGCAGGCGGCTTCCGGTGGCGGCGCAGGTCCTTGCAATGTTGCCGCAGTTCTGGGGAATCTCGGGCTCAACAAGCACAATATTCAGCACGAAATTCACCTCCCCACAGGGCAAAGCCTGGCAGCACGCGCAAAACCGTACAATCCATATTGTATGTCAAAAGCCGGATAAAATCAATCCCAAAACTCGCATTTTTTTCGCTTTTTATAGTATTCACATAAAAAAGAGCAGTACCTGCTGAAATTTGTGAAAAAAATACATTGACAAAAAAACCCTTCGTATCCGTTTGGATACGAAGGGTGGAAGGCTTTCTCAGCCTGCGGCCATTTTCAGTTCGCCGTTGTTGTAGAACCAGCTGCCGCCGTTGGCGGTGAGCTCCTGGCCGTCGGACAGGGTGACGACCAGATTCAGGTCCAGCTGATAGTCGTCATCCATCTGGGGCATGGTAAAGCTGATGCTGGAAAGACTGGATTCGTGGCTGCCCTCACCCTCGCCCTGGGGCAGGTCGATGTCCTGGGTTTCCACGGTTTCACCGTTGAGCATGAACACCAGCTGGGCCTTCTGGAAATCGACGGTGGTTCCGGCGGTGGTGAGCTGGGGCAGCTGCACGCTGGCCCAACCGGCGGTGACGGTGAACTTGCCGTCAGCGTCCTTGAAGTCGGAGATGTAGAGGTTGCAGTAGGCGTCCAGGCTGCGCTTCATGTAGACCAGGGAATCGTAGGCATCGCTGAGGGTGTAGTGTTCTCCAACTCCCTGGGGCGGGAAGAGGACGCATTCATATTCATAGCCGTCCGCCGCTTCCAGATCTGCGGAGGCGGTGTAGTAGGTGCCGTCCCAATTGCAGGAGACGTTTTCAACCTCCTTGCCCTCCAGCCGGACGACAAAAGAGGCACCCTGGCCCTTTTCGTAGGCTCTGGGCTGGGCGGTCAGGGTAACGGTGGCACCGTTGCTGCTGCTCCAGACCTGGGCGCTCATCTCCCAGGATTGGAGACTGCCCTCGGCTTCCACATGGGCCAGGGAACCGGCAGGGGCGGAAGCGGCAGGCTGGGTGGACTGGGTTGGGGCGGTGGTGCCCTCATTGGCCGCGGGCTCCTTGGCGCAGCCGGAGAAAGCGGCGGCCGCAATGCAAAGGGCCAGCACCCGGGCAATCAGGGCAGAGTTCTTTCTGTTGGACATGGCATATTCCTCCTGATATTCCAAGATAAAAATTGAAGCAGCTTATCATCTTTTTATTGTGAATTCATTATAAAGCATCCATAAGGAATTTGCAACTTAAAAAACCTTTAATTTTCATCTCGCCGACTTGACCGCGCGTTGCGGACAAATTGTTGTTTGGCGGGCAGGGCCCGCAGCCAATTCGTTACGAACTCTGGGCAATCAACCCACAACTCCTGGGCCCCTCGACCAGTACTGCCCAGCAAATCG
>JBJDYM010000145.1:0-1876 GCA_051867315.1 Faecousia sp. | reverse complement strand
GGCCTTTTCGGGCATGGCGTTGACGTTTTCACGGTACCAGTCGGCCACGAACCGCTCCAGGCGGCCGATGGCCACGGGTTCGCCCTTGATGCCCCGGACGCAGCGGGCTTCGCACTGGGTCTCCTGGGGGCACACACGGCCGGACAGGGCGGGCAGGGCGTTGGTGGAGGTGATGATCTCATAGGCAGCCTTGAAATCGCCCTCGGCCACCTTGGCAATGAATTCGGGAATGCGCACGTTCACGGGGCAGCCTTCCACGCACTTGGGATTCTTGCAGTTCAGGCAGCGGCCGGCCTCGGTCATGGCCATTTCGGGGGTATAGCCCAGGGCAACCTCTTTAAAGTTCCGGGCCCGGACCTGGGGGTCCTGCTCGGGCATGGGGGTTTTGGTCAAAGTCATATTTGCCATTTCCGTATCCTCCTTACTTGATCAGGGCCTTGCCCATGGCTTCGATGCGGCACACATGGTCCTTGGCGACCTGGGCCTCCCGCTCCCGGTAGATGCCGTTGCGGCTCATCAGCTCGGCAAAGTCCACCTTGTGGCCGTCGAACTCGGGGCCGTCCACGCAGGCGAACTTGGTCTCGCCGCCCACGGTGACCCGGCAGCCGCCGCACATGCCGGTGCCGTCCACCATAATGGGGTTCAGGGACACCACGGTGTGCACGCCGAAGGGCTCGGTGGTCTTGCAGACGAATTTCATCATGGGCACGGGGCCGATGGCCAGGACCTCGTCATACTCGATGCCGCTCTCCAGCAGCTCCTGCAGCTTCACGGTGCCGAAGCCCTTCTCGCCGTAGGAGCCGTCGTCGGTCATCAGGTACAGGTTGGTGGAGGCCTGCTTGAACTCCTCCTCCAGGATCACAATGTCCTTGGAGCGGAAGCCGATGATCACATCCACAATGGCGCCGGCCTCCAGGAAGGCCTTGGCCGCGGGCAGGGCAATGGCGCAGCCCACGCCGCCGCCTACCACACAGACCCGCTTCTTGTTTTCCACTTCGGTGGGACGGCCCAGGGGACCCACAAAGTCCTGAATATAGTCGCCCTCATTCAGTTCTCCCAGAGCATTGGTGGAGAAGCCCACCTTCTGGAAGATGATGGTTACGGTGCCCTTCTCCCGGTCGCAGCCGGCGATGGTCAGGGGCACCCGCTCCCCCTGCTCGTCAACGCGGAAAATGATGAACTGGCCGGCCTTTGCCTTTTTGGCAACGAAGGGGGCTTCGATGTCCATCATGGTAACGGTGGAGTTCAGCTCCTTTTTACGAACGATTTTATACATATTGCCTTCCGTCCTTTTTGTCAAGTATTCGGTTGCTGGTTTTACGCGCAGTCACCCTATATTATAAAGGGCTGTGTGGTGTTTGTCAAAAGAAATCTTGGTAATTTGTTGATATACAGCAGAAACGTGCAAATTCAGAGCCGTTCCATCCATGTGGAACGGCTCTGAAAAGGAACATGATCAATACTGGGTGGGCTGGATGTGCCAGATTTCCTCGGCGTACTGGCGGATGGTGCGGTCGGAGGAGAACTTGGCGCCGCTGGCAATGTTCATCAGGCACTTGCGGCCAAAGGCCATACGGTCGGCGTAGTCGGCGTTGACCTTCAGCTTGGCGTCGATATAAGAAGCGTAGTCCAGCAGCACAAAGTAGTGGTCGGGCTTGTGCCAGGCAGCGCCGTCCAGCAGCGCATGGTACAGCTCCCGCTGGGCATCGTCGGTGGGAACGGTGCCGTCCACCAGGGTGTCGATGGCCCGGTGCAGATAGGGATTGCTGTCGTAGATGCCGCGGGAATGGTAGCTGTCCTTGCAGGCGTTGATCTGCTCCACGGTGTGGCCGAAGATATACTCGTTCTCCATGCCGGCCTCCTGGGCGATTTCCAC
>JBJDYM010000144.1:0-1881 GCA_051867315.1 Faecousia sp. | reverse complement strand
GGTTCTGCCAGGCAATGTAGCTGATGCTTCTGGACACGACGCCGCCGTACAGGGTGTACTGGTTGCCCTCGGCGTCCTGCAGGATGATGTAGGGCCGCATGACGATGTCCTGGCTGCATTCGTCCAGATCGAAGCCCACCAGCACGTTGGTGTACTGGGTCAGACTGTCCACATTGGCGAACACCGGGTCGGCCACTCCCTTCTTATAAGCGAAGTTGTGGTTGCCGTTATCCAGGGTCAGGCTGCCGGCGCCCAGGGTATCTGCCCACTGAACCACAGTACCGTATTCCTCCAGGGTGAAGCCCGCCAGACCGGCGCCGGTCAGCGCAGCCTTGTTTTCCTTTGTCAGGCTGGTGATCATACGGATGCCCCGGTTGCCGGAGACCCGGATAGAGCAGCCGGAGTATTGCAGCAGGTTCCCCAGTTCAGCAATTTCCACCGGGCTGTTGTCCTCATCCAGCGCATAGACGGTCATGCCGCTGGGATACGCGTCGCCCTGCGTATTGGTTGCCGTGGTGTACTTGGTCAGCAGCCGGGAGTTAGGGCTGGTGAGTGTTACGGTTTCACCATTCGCGATTTCCCTCTCGCCGCCCTCGGCCCAGTAGCCGGACAGGTTAACACCTTGAAGCTGAGCGGGGTTCACCGTAACCGGGATGGGGGCGCTGTACTGGGTGTAGTCGCCGCAGGTGATTTTGCACACAAACTGGTAGGGTGTGTTGCTGGCATGGAACTGAGCAAGGTGCAGGACAGACCCCGTCTCGCCCTCCAGAGGCACGTCGGTAACCTGATACCACTGATAGGAGACGACCTTGACGGAGTTGACTCCGACCATAATCTGCGTGTCCGCACCGTATGTGGTAGTCGTAGGATTATTCTGGGGAACGATCTGGAAGGGCACAATTTCCGCCGTCAGGGACTGCGCATCAATGTCATTGTGGTTCTGGTCGCCCACGACCTTGTAGTAAACGGTGTAGGTGCCGCATTCGGTGGCGGTGGGAATTACCGCGCTCCAAGTCTCGCCGTCCAGACTGTAGTGCAGGGTGCCGTCCGCGGTGACGCCGCCATCGATCAGTTCCAGAGAGCTGCCGGTATACAGGACTTCCTTACCGGCTGGGGAAGTGGTCACGGAGGAGGCGGCCTTCTCAATGACAAAGGGGAAGGTCAGGTCATCGGTGGTGCCGTCTTTCCACTGGGTGTTGCTCGTGTCTTTCAGAGAGACGGTGACCGACTGCTGTCCCGCGTCGGTGCGGGTATTGTGAGAGATTGTGTACCATGTGCTTTCAGTCAGCGTGTAGGTCTGTTCGCTTCCGGTGTAGGTAAAGACCTTGGAATCTGCCGCCGGTTTTTCGATTTTCAAAACGGAGATGGAGGCAGTTGCGCTGGTCTGCTGACCCTCGGATGCCAGAATGTAGTTATCCTTGCTGGCACCGTCCAGCGTCAGGCCGGTGACGGTGACGATCTTATCGTTTTCTGCGTTGGCGTCGGCAAAGACGCCGGTACCGGTGACAGTCAGTTCATCGTTTTCCACTTTGCCTTCAAAAACGACACCCTCATATTTCAGCGTGGCGGTGGTATTGCCGTCATAGGTCTTATTCTCGGCGGTGATGCCGCGGACGGTGACGGATTTGGGGCTGATGGTGAAGTCCTTCTCCTCAGACAGACCGGCGTAGTTGTCAGTTGCCGCCACGGTGAAGCGGGCGGTGTAGGTGCCTGCGTTTTGGGGTTGTGTCTCGGTATAGGTGCTGTCATCCGCATCTTTGACCTTGTACTCCACTTTCATTGCGCCGAACCGGGCTGCGCCGGTGTAGGCGCTGGGGGTGTCGCCGTAAGTCCAGCCGGTGATGGTGGGCGTGACCGTCCATTCGTTAGTGGCCTGCGTAA
>JBJDYM010000143.1:0-1881 GCA_051867315.1 Faecousia sp. | reverse complement strand
TGGGCAACACGGAGACCATGTTCGGCTGCGGGTACAATGTGTACTATGCCTTCCTCATCAAATGCCCAAGGTTTTCCAAGCTCTTTCAAAAGCCCATGATGACTCCCATGTTCATCCCGGACTGCTACGGCAGACAGTAAGGAGGCGATCCACATCGCAAACGGAAAATTTGCAAAAACCCAAAAAAAGAAATGGATCTGGCCGGCGGCGCTGGCTGCCATTGTGCTGATTGCCGCCCTGGCGGCGGGGGCCGTCCTTCTGTCCAATGCCATCCTCGGCGGACGGATTGTGGAGCAGGTCAGCGTCTGCGGCACCTCCCTGGGCGGCTTGACCAGGGGGGAGGCTGAAGCGCTGCTTCGGGATACCTGGCAGGACATTGTGCTCTCCCTTCCCGGGGAAACCCTTCGGCTGACCCCGGAGGAATCCGGCCTGAAGCTGGATACCAGGGGGCTGCTGAAGCAGGCCTATGCCGCCGGCCGGTCGGAGGAGGGGCCCACGGAGCTGTCCCTGGCGTCCTATCTGACCTTGGAGGAAGCTTCCGTCCGTGCCGCTCTGGAAGCGGCGGCGGAGCGGCTGGCTGCGGGTTCCGCCCCCGCCGCCTGGACCCTGGAGGGGGAGCTTCCCGATTTGTCGGAGGATGCATTCCAGCCCGGCGCCTCCCTGCCCACCCTGGCGGTAACCGCGGCCATTCCAAGCTATACCCTGGACGTGGAGGCCGCCTGGCAGCGGATTTGGGAGAGCTGCACCGCCGGAATCTTTGAAATCGACCTGAGCGGCGCGGCGGAGGCGGCGGACGCGGAGGCCCCGGATGTGGAGGCCATTTTCAAAGACGTGGCCATTGAAGCGGTGGATGCCAGAATGGACCTGACGGCGGGGCAGCCCATCCCCGGCTCCTACGGCCTGACCTTTGACCGGAAGGAGCTGGAAAAGCAGCTGAAAAACGCCGGCCCCGGAGAACGCGTCCAGGTGGAGCTGGAAGCCGTTGCCCCCCAGGTTGCGGGCCGGGAGGTCTATTTCCAGGATGTGCTGGGCTTCTGCCAGACCCCCCACGGGGAAAATGAGCAGCGCAACAACAACCTGCGCCTGGCCTGTGAAGCGCTGAACGGCGTGGTCATCGAACCCGGGCAGACCCTGTCCTACAACGCCACCCTGGGCCAGCGCACCGAGGAGGCCGGCTATATGGCCGCTCCGGCCTACTCCGGCACCAGGCTGATCAACACCCTGGGCGGCGGCATCTGTCAGGTGTCCTCCACCTTGTACCTGTGCTCGCTGTACGCCGGAATGGAAACGGTGGAGCGGGTGAGCCACGGCTATCCCGTCAGCTATATGCCCGTGGGGCTGGACGCCACCGTCAGCTGGGGGACGCCGGATTTGAAAATCAAAAACAATTCGGACTATCCCATCAAAATTGTGGCCGAAGCAAGCGATGAGTTTGTGCGCGTCTGGCTCATGGGCACGGAGACCCGGGACTACTACATCCGCATGGGCTTCAGCGGCTCCTCCGACCGGTACGCGAAAAGCATTCTGTGCAAATACGACCGGCAGACCCAGGAGCTGATTTCCCGGGAGGATTACGCCTTTTCCGCCTATCTGACCGAGGACGTTTCCGCCAAGGGGGAAATCGGCAGCGAGGAAGTTTACATCAACGGCACCGTCCGGCAAATGTCCTCCTGTTCTCCCTCCCCGGAAACCCTGGAGGCCTCCCGGAACTACCAGCAGCCCAACACCCGTGGATCATCATAAAAGAGCATCCCCCGGCGGTTCAGTGTGTGTGTGAACCGCCGGGGGAGCATTTTTCGGATTACCGTTCCTCCCGGAAATAGGAGAGGCCCAGGCTTTCGGGGGGCTGATCCTCCCGTTTGTTGCGCATGCTGGTCATCA
>JBJDYM010000142.1:0-1886 GCA_051867315.1 Faecousia sp. | reverse complement strand
CCGCCCTGGACGACGCCATCGCCTCCGGCCACACCGAGCTGTGGGACCTGGCAGAATTCTTCGGCGTCACGGAAACCTTCCTGAAAAAAGCCATCTGCCTCTACGTCCATGGCAACACCGCCAGCGAGCTCTATTTCTAGCCCGGCGGCCCCGCCGAAAGCCAACGATCCCGAAATGTCAAAAACCGCTCCTCATGTGCCGTTTACTCCTGAATACAAGCCTGTTATAATATTCCTGCGCAGGCAACCTGCGGACAAGATTGTAAAGGAGAAAAAACATGAAAAAACTGATTTCCGTCCTGATGGTTCTGGCTCTGTGTCTGAGCCTTGTACCCGCAGCGCTGGCTGCTGAAACCGAATCCGTCATCACCTGGGAAGAGGTGGAGGCCCTCATCGCCGAGGAGGGCTGGGAAGGCGGCTTCGTGGAGCTGCCCGAGGTGGGCCTGAAAATCTGGGTTCCCTCCGTTCTGGGCCCTGTTGAGCTGACCCAAGAGGATGTGGAAGCCAGTTACATCGCCTATTTCATAACCGAGGATGGCTCCGCCGCCCTGGGCATCACCCTGTACGAAGCGGGCATGACCGAGGACGAGGTTCTGGCCTACCTGCTGGAGAGCGGCTGTGAAGACGCCGAAATCGCTGTCATCAACGGTACCAATTTCATCACCTACACCAACGTCACTGACGAGGGCGTGGTCTGCAACGTTGCCACCCTGGTCAGCGAGGACGGCTATGCCCTGGAGTTTGCCTTCTCCGCCGGTGACGAGGACTTCGAAATTGTCTCCGCGGCGATGGTTTCCTCCATCCAGCCCATCGAATAATCCCCTGCGATTACGCCGCCGCAGCCAAATGACTGCGGCGGCGTTTTTAGGGAAGCTTTGTCAGTTTGCTTCGCAGAGCGGATATGCGCAATAAAAAATCTGAAAAATGGTATTGCAAAAGCCAAATAACCGTGCTATAATAGCACCGTAAGTTCAGTAGAGTATCAAAGAGAGGGGTTCAGCCCCTCTCTTTCTTATTGATGAAAGGATGTATCTATGAAAATCACGGATCAGGTAGCAGCCTTTGCCCAGCCCATTGTGGAGGCCCAGGGCTGCACCCTTTGGGATGTGGAGTATGTGCGGGAGGGCAGCGACTATATCCTGCGCCTGTGCATCGACAAAGAGGGCGGCGTGGACATCAGCGACTGCGAAGCCATCTCCCGGGCGGTGGACCCCATTCTGGATGAAAAAGACCCCATCCCCGGCAGCTACCAGTTCGAGGTCTGCTCCGCCGGGCTGGAACGGGCGCTGAAACGGCCCGGGGATTTCCAGCGCTTTCTGGGCAGCCCCGTCACGGTGAAGCTCTACCGGCCCCTGAACGGCCTGAAGGAGATCCCCGGAATTCTGCGGGGATATGATGACGGCAAGGTTACCGTGGAAGCGGGCAAGGAAACCATTACATTTGAAAAATCCCAGGTCGCCCTGGTGCGGCTTCGGGTGGAATTCTGACAGGAGGACAGAGCATGGCAAGAAATACCAGAGCCAAAAAGCAGGCCGAGGCACCCAAGGTGGACATCGGCGCAGAAATTTTCGCAAGTCTGCGGGATTTGGAGAAGCTCAAGGGCATCCCCGTGGACTATATGGTGGAGCGGCTGAAGCAGGCCCTCACCAACGCCTACCGCAAGGACCGGGAGGATCACCGGGACGTTCCCGCGGACAACGTGGTGGTGAACCTGGACGAGCATGGCCTGAACATGTTCCAGGTAAAAACCGCCGTGGAGGAGCTGGAGGACATCGCCCTGGAGATCCACATCGACGCCGCCCGGAATATTAAGCCCGACGCCCAGGTGGGAGATTCCATCTACATTCCCGTGGACATCGCCAAATTCGGCCGCATCGCCGCCCAGAC
>JBJDYM010000141.1:0-1888 GCA_051867315.1 Faecousia sp. | reverse complement strand
CCATCTGGTCCTCGGTCATGCCGTACTTGGCGTCCCGGGGCATGTCCATGATGGTATTGCCCAGGCTGAAGGAGCCGCCGGGGTTATAGCGCAGGCAGACCGTCTCGGGCACCGGGCCCAGGCTGGCCAGAAAATCCACATGGGTGGCGTCGTCCAGGTTGATGTAGGCCCCCAGCTGCCGGGCCTTTTCCATGTCCTTGCGGGGGGTGACGTTGGAGGAGAACATCACATCATGACCGGTGATGCCCACGGCCTCGGCCAGCAGGAGCTCGGAATAGGTAGCGCAGTCGCAGCCGCAGCCCTCCTCGTGGAGGATCTGCAGAATGTAGGGATTGGGGGTGGCCTTCACGGCGAAAAATTCCTTAAAGCCGCGATTCCAGGCAAAGGCCTTTTTCAGAGCCCGGGCATTGGCACGGATGCCGGCTTCGTCGTAAATATGGAAAGGGGTCGGGATCTGGGCCGTGATCTCCCTGGCCTTTTCCAGGGACAAAAATGCTGTTTTTTTCATGGTCTCTGCCTCTTTTCTTTCTATGGGAATATGATGTGATGGGCTGATCTGCTTGCAGAGTAAAACCGATAGGGACACAGAATTTTCTCTCTAATGCCGTAAGCAGTTTGATTTTAGTGGAAGATGCACAAGTTGTCAACCCTTTTTTGTGCTTTTCTGCCAGGTAATCCCGCTCTACCCCCAGTAGAGGCCCTCTACCCGGATTTGGAGAGGGCTTTTCACGGAAGGTAGGGTGCATTTTGGGGCCATCCGGCTATACTTGAATACAGACCATTTCCGGGAGGAACGCTTATGAAACGAACCAAACTCCGCGACCGGGTGCTGCCCGACTACACCCGGGGCGAAGAGCTGATGAACACCATTACCCACATCGTCGGCGGGGTACTGGCTGTGGCGGCCCTGGTGCTGTGCGTGGTATTCGCGGCGCTGCACCACAATATCTATGGCATCGTGTCCTCGTCCATCTACGGCGCCAGCATGATCGCCCTGTACACCGTGTCCAGCGTGTACCACGGCATGAAGCCCGGCATGGGCAAAAAGGTGATGCAGGTGGTGGACCACTGCACCATCTATTTCCTCATCGCGGGCACCTACACCGTCATGTCCCTGTCCGCCATCCGGCCGGTGTACCCCGCCCTTGGATGGGGGCTGTTCTTTTTTGAATGGGTCATGGCAGTGTTCGCCACCACCCTGACCGCCATCGATCTGAAAAAATACAATGTGCTGTCCATGATCTGCTATATCGGCCTGGGCTGGGCCATCCTTCCTTTCATGAAGCAAACCTATCAGGTGCTGACCCTGCCGGGCTTTCTGCTCCTGCTGCTGGGAGGCATCGCCTACACCGTGGGCGCGGTGCTCTACGGCATCGGCGCAAAAAAACGGTGGATGCACTCGGTGTTCCACATCTTCGTGGTCCTGGGCAGCGTGCTCCAATTCTTCTCCGTGCTGCTGTACGCCGTCTAAAGATTCTCTCCTACAGTGGCTGGGCGAAAGTCGCCATCCGATACCATTCCTCCAAACATGTGCGTGACGCCCTTTTTACAATTGGCGCCCATAAAAAACCGATGCAGGGATTTCTCCTTGCATCGGTCCTTTTTTATGCTTCAAACCCGTCGGTGAGGGAGGTTTTGGAGGCGGCTCCAATCTCCCGGCCCTCCATCAGGTCGGCAAACTGGGCGCCGGTGATGGACTCGTTTTGCAGCAGGTAGTCGGCCAGGGCGTTCAGCTTCTCGCTGTTCTCGGTGAGGAGCTTGCGGCAGTGGGCGTAGGCCCGGTCAATCAGGGCCTTGACCTCCTGATCGATGGTGCCCGCCACCTGCTCGGAATAGCTCTTGGTGGTCTGGTAGTCCCGGCCGATGAAGACCTCCCCGTCGTCCAGAT
>JBJDYM010000140.1:0-1899 GCA_051867315.1 Faecousia sp. | reverse complement strand
GAGTAGTGGTACAGCAGGGTATCCAGATCGGTCTGGGAGTAGACCTTGGTGCCGTCCACGCTGATGAGGATGTCCCCCACGGTCAGCCCGGCCTTGGCGGCGTTGCTGCCCCCTGCCACCTCGGAGATATACATACCCGAGGGCAGCCGGTAGTAGCGCTGGTAGAACAGGGAAATGCTCTCACCGGTGATGCCCAGCCAGGGGCGGCCGGACACGTAACCCTGGGAGATGATTTGCTCCACAATGTCCTTCACCGTGGTGCTGGGGATGGCGAAGCCCAGACCCTCCACGCCGGCGCTGTCGGTAAAGGCGCCGATTTTGATGGTGTTGATGCCGATGACCTGGCCGCAGCTGTTGATCAGCGGGCCGCCGGAGTTGCCGGAGTTCAGGGCGGCGTTGGTCTGGATCAGGTTCATGGGCCGGCCGTTGACGTTCACGTTCCGGTTGATGGCGGAGACGATGCCGTCGGTCATGGTGCCCCGGTATTCCACGCCCAGGGGGTCGCCGATGGCCACCACGCTGTCGCCCACCCGGAGGGCGTCGGAATCACCGAACTCGGCACTGGTCAGCCCTTCGGCACTGATTTGCAGCACCGCCAGGTCGCTGGCCTTGTCGGCCCCCACCAGCCGGGCGGCGCAGATCCGGTCGTCGGTGAGCTGAACGGTGATGCGTTCGCCGTCTTCAATCACATGATGATTGGTGACGATATAGCCGTCCTCCGTCAGAATCACCCCGGTGCCGGTGGAGGTGCCGCTGCGGTATTCGGAGGTGATGGACACCACCGAGGGGATGCATTTGACGTAAATTTCCTGCAGGGTCAGTCCACCGGTCTGAGCCGCCAGGGGCGGAAACTGCACCACGGGAGCAGTGGCGGCAGTGGCTTGGCTGGCGTCGATCTGCACCAGTCCGCCGGAAACCACCGGGGTCGTTTCCTCACCCTGCTCCGGATCGAAGCAGATGGTTACGTCCTGATTCGCTTCCCTCTGATTCAGCTGCTGGAACATGCGGATATTCATAAAACCCAGCAGGGTAATGGTACCGGTGAGTAAAATCACGGCAATGAGCAAAACGGCAATGATGCCGCTGTGGCTCTTCGGCGGCTGGGTCCGCCCGGTGCCGTACACCCCATCATCCCAGGGGGTGGGATCTTCAAACTTTGACATAATGATGACCTCTTTGAAAATATAGAATCCGTCAACCGGGGAGGATATCATCCTCCCGCCAGGTAACGAGAATGGAGTGTTTTGGTTGAATGATACAAGGTCGGATATTGGTACGAATCGCCCAACCTGGTATATTATCGGCGGCCGGTACTGCGCGGGAGGCGAATAGCCTCCCCTTGTACAGTAGGATGGCGGATTAATTGGCCAGGGGCATGGTGAAGGTGAATTCCGTCTTTCCGTCCCGGCTGGTGACGCTGATGTTCTCGCCGTGGCTGCAGACGATGGTTTTCACGATGTACAGTCCCAGACCCCAGCCGTCCCGGTTCTTGGAGCGGCTTTTGTCCAGCTTGTGGAACCGGTCGAAGACCAGGGGCAGCTCCTCCGGGGGGATGGTGTCGCCGTCGTTGGACACGGAGACATAGACCTTGCTGCCGCCTTCTTTGATGGTCAGCCCCAAAGTGCCCCCCTCGGGGCAGAATTTCACGGCGTTGTCCACCAGGTTGTACACCACCTGGGTGATGGCGTCCTGGTTGGCGAAGGTATAAACCGGGTGCTCCGGCATATCCACCTCCACGTTGATGTGCTTGTCGTTGATTTTCTTTTCGAAATTCACCAGAGCCAGCCCGGCGCATTCCTCCATGTCGAAGTTCATCTTCTTCTCGTCGGGCATGCCCTGCTGGTCCTGAAGCTGGGAGATGTCCAGCATGCTGCGCACCAGCCGGCTCAGGCGCTTGGT
>JBJDYM010000139.1:0-1902 GCA_051867315.1 Faecousia sp. | reverse complement strand
CTCGGTCTCAGCCAGGGCGGCGGGGGCGGGGGTCACAACGGTAACACCGGTGATGTGGGTGTTGGCTCCATTGTACCAGTACAGGAAGCCCTCGATGTCCACCACGTCGCCGGGTGTCAGAGCGCTGACAGCGGCGTAAACATCGGTGTCGGGACCGGTCAGGTAAGCTTCCACGCAGAACTCAGCGGTCAGCTCGCCAATGCCGAAGGTAACATAGATGTCGTCGCCGGGCTCGTCGTTCTTGAAGGAGACCTGCTCAACGGTCAGGCCCTTGACGGCGACGAACTCGTTCTGGTGATCGACCAGCTCAGGAGCGCCCAGCAGCTCGGTCACATCGGTGGCCTCGGCAATGAAGCTGCCCTCCAGGATTTCGAAGGTGGCGTCAATGATCTCCACCTCGCCGGACCACTCGGACTTGAAGCCGTTGACCAGGATCTTGGTGCCGGGCACCAGCTTGGCAGCGTCCTCTTCAGAGCAGGCCATGTTGTACAGGAAGTAAGCGCCGTCCTCGCTCTGGGCATAGACGGTGATCTTGCCATCCCACCAGGACTGATGGGCCTGGACATAGGTCTCCACGCAGACGGCGGAGTCCATCTCGGCGGCCATGTACTCCTCATGAGTCATGGGAACAGCGGGAGCCTCGGTGGCCTCGGTGGTGGCCTCAGTGGTGGCCTCGGTGGTGGCTTCGGTAGTAGCCTCCGTCGTGGCCTCGGTGGTAGCCTCGGTGGTGGCTTCGGTGGTAGCCTCCGTCGTGGCCTCGGTGGTTGCTTCGGTTGTTGCCTCAGTCGTGGCTTCGGTGGTGGCTTCGGTAGCAGCCTCCGTCGTCGCCTCGGTCGTGGCCTCTGTGGCAGCCGTGGTCTCAGGTGCCTTGCTGGTGGAAGCGCAGGCAGCCAGGGACAGGATCATGCACAGGGTCAGCAGGATTGCCAGAAACTTTTTCATGTTCATTCTCCTTGACCAAAATATGTTGTGCGGAACACACAGGTTTATTATATACGAAATTTCAAATAAATCAATGCATATTGTACAATTTTTTCCTTTTTGCTTTTCACAATTCCACCGGCACCGGCTTGCTGACGGTCATACTGTCCGCGCTCACCGCGCACTCTGCCGCCAGCACAGTGACCCCGGAGGCCGCCGCCTGCCGCAGTGCGGCGCCAAAATTCGGGTCGGTTGCGTCATTGGGGTGCAGATACCGCACATTTTCCATCTGAATTACAAAGAGTACATAGGCTCCATATCCCTCCCGAGCAGCCTGCGTCAATCCTCGCAGATGCTTGGCTCCCCGCTCCGTCGGGGCATCCGGGAAGGCGCAGATACCCCCATCCTCCAGCGTGACCCCCTTCACCTCCAGAAAGCAGGGCTTCCCGGCCAGGGTGAAGGAGAAATCAAACCGGGAATCGCCGTGGACGGTCTCCGCCCGGAGGTTTTCCACCCTGCCCAGCGCGCCGGAGCGAAGCCACTCCCCTGCCGCGATATTGGGGGCCTGGGAATCCATGTTGATCAGGCGCCCGTTTTTCTCCACGGTGATCAGATCGTATTTTGTCTTCCGGCCGGGGTTTTCCGCCCGCTGGCAGTACACCCTGGCTCCCGGCACCAGCAGCTCCCGGCACCGGCCGGTGTTTTTCACGTGCACCGTCTCCCGCACTCCGTCCAGCTCCACATGGGCAATGAACCGGTTGAGCCGGTCGAGAAAAATGCCGGGAACCATATTTTGATATTCCATATTTTATCTCCCAAGAAAAAACGCAGGAAAACCCCCGCAGAGATTCATTTCGTTGAACAAAAACAACCTTTGCCCTGCGGGCAAAGGTTGTTTTTGTTCTGGTGGAGACTGGGGGACTCGAACCCTCGACCTCATGCGTGTGAAGCATGCGCTCTAACCAGCTGAGCTAAGCCTCC
>JBJDYM010000138.1:0-1906 GCA_051867315.1 Faecousia sp. | reverse complement strand
ACAAACAGCGCCCCTTCTGAAAATGCCTCCGAGAAGGCGGTAAAGAAATAGCCGAGCAACGGCAGGGCCGGCGGATAGGACTGCATGGTGGAAAAAATGGGACTCCCGCTGCCCAGCTGCAATTTTCCGGTTGCATGGATGGCCTTGGGCACCGCGCCCCAAAGCCGCAGCTCATCATGGCGGGAAACCAGATTCCGGGAAAAGAAAACCAGGGAAATCAGGCAGAAGCACAGATACAGCACCGTCCCCGGGGTGAAGAACCGAAGACAGAGCTTCCGAAAAGAACCGGTTTTCCTCCACCCGGCCAGGAACAGGCACAGCATTCCGGCGCAGAGAAGAATCAGCCCAAGCCGGATAAGCCCAAAACAATAGAACACATACAGCCAGCCCACGGCGCCGCAAAAGCAGACCGGCCAGCATGCCTCCGACCTGCATTGCACAAGCGCCGACAGGCCGGAGACTGCAAAGAGAAGGAATAGTAATGCGATGATGGAAGTGACCATAGAATCCCCTTTTTACGGATTGGGCCGTTTTCTGTTCAGATAGATGTCCAGCTTTTCTTTCATGTTGTCAGGCATCCGCCGGGCCACGGGGCAGCATTGGGCATTGGCCATGCGTTCTGTAAAACGAACGAGGAAATCGATATCCTCCACCATCTGTTCGCCCTTCATCAATGCCATGGTGTCGTAGCTGTTATGGATGGTGGCAGTGTTGCCGGGGGCTCTGCGGGCAAAGGAAACCGCAGGCACCCCCCTGTCCGCAAAGGGGGTGGAATCGCTGGAATACACATCCTGGTACGCCTTGACGGCGAAGCCCTGCTCCAGAGCAAAATACTCCAGATAGTTCGAAAGCTTCTCCTCCGCCGTGGCGCAGGCGATGAACTTACCCATGATGCAGCCGATCATATCCAGGTTGATGTTCAAGACAACCTTGTCCAGTTCCTCCTCATGGGCGGCGCAATAGGCCTTGGAGCCCAGAAGGCCCCGTTCCTCACTGCCGCACCAGACAAACCGCAGGCCATAGCGATGGGGGTGCTTTGCAAAATGCTCCGCAATGCCCAGTAGGCCCACCGAGCCGGACATATTGTCATAGGCCCCCTGGGACAGGGAGGTGGAGTCATAATGGGCCGTCAGGACGATGTACTCCTCCCGCTCCCCGGGCATATCCAGGACCACATTCTGGGAGGTGCCGGTGTATTCTTGCTGCTTTAAGGTGATCTTCGCCGCCGTCACGCTCTTGTTTACCAGGGCGACAGCGTCCTTGGTATTGATGTTCACCGCCAGAATTTTGTTGCCGTTGTGGACATAGCTGCGCAGCTCCCGCTGGTCGATGTCCCGGTCCGTATAGTTGACATTTCCATCATGGGTGACGACACCAACCGCCCCGTTGGCCAGCAGGTCCTGGTAGACCCAATAGCTCAGATAACCGTCGATCAGGACGATTTTCCCCCTGCATTGGCCCAGCGACCAGGCATCCGTGGAACGAAGATAGTAAAATGGCGCCTCCGTCTCCCCGCTTCCGGCGCACATGTAGCCTCTGCAGGGAACGCGCACCCCGTCCGCCTGAAAAACCGCTTCCTCCACATCCCCCATGGGAACCTCAAAGGATTCGATGGATGCCTGTAACCCGAACTGTGCCACCTTTTGGCACAGATACTCCGCCGTCTTCTTTTCCTCCGGCCTTCCGCCCATGCGAATAAAGGCGGTATCTGAAAAGATATCCATGATCTGTTGGGAATTCATTTCTCTTTTCCTCCAATCCATTTGGTAGCACTATCATAGCACATTGGGCGGATTTTACAAGCACAAACCCACAAAAGAAACTGCATATTGGTTGAACTCAGCAAATCGCCAAATTGGCGTTTGTGGGGTTCTTGCCCTCCCCTCTGTGGCCGAGAAAAGCGAGG
>JBJDYM010000137.1:0-1915 GCA_051867315.1 Faecousia sp. | reverse complement strand
GGGGTCAGGTCGTACAGGACGCGGTTGATGCCTTTGACTTCGGTGGTGATGCGGCGGACGATGTGGTTCAGAAGATCGTAGGGGATGGGCTCGATGGTGGCGGTCATGGCGTCGGTGGTGTTGACGGCGCGGATGATGGCGCACCATTCGTCCACGCGCTTGCCGTCTTTAATGCCCACGCTTTTCAGGTCGGGGACGGCGGTGAAATACTGCCAGACCTTGCCCTCCAGGCCGTTTTTGGCGAATTCCTCCCGCAAAATGGCATCGGACTCCCGGACGGCCTCCAGGCGATCCCGGGTGATGGCGCCGGTGCAGCGTACGCCCAGGCCGGGGCCGGGGAAGGGCTGACGGTAGACCATGCCGTCGGGCAGGCCCAGCTGCTTGCCGACCACGCGCACCTCGTCCTTAAAGAGGATTTTCACCGGCTCCACCAGCTCGAATTTCATATCCTCCGGCAGGCCGCCGGCATTGTGGTGGGCCTTGATGCCTTTTTCGCTTTCCAGAATGTCCGGCCAGATGGTGCCCTGGGCCAAGAAATCGATGCCGTCCAGCTTCCGGGCCTCCTCGGCGAAGACCTCGATGAACTCGCCGCCGATGATTTTCCTCTTCTTCTCCGGCTCGCTGACCCCGGCCAGCTTGTCAAGGAACCGGTCGGTGGCATCCACATAGATCAGGTTGGCGTTCATCTGGTTGCGGAACACCTCAATCACCTGCTCCGGCTCGCCCTTGCGCAGCAATCCATGGTTGACATGCACGCAGACCAGCTGCTGCCCCACCGCTTTGATCAGAAGCGCCGCCACAACGGAGGAATCCACACCGCCGGACAGCGCCAGCAGCACCTTCTTATCGCCGATCTGGGCGCGCAGGTCTGCAATCTGCTGGTCGATGAATGCCTGGGCAAGCGCGGGGGTGGTAATGCGTTCCATGTTTTCGGGACGTCTGTCCATTGTCATCGTATCAAAACCTCCAAAAATAGATTCTCCTGTGAGTATATCACAGGTGTCGATTTTTGGGAAGTATTTTTTCCTCCCCTTTTTGCAATCACGCCGCCGGAGGGTTTGGAAAACCCATTTCTTGGGGATAATGGAATCGAATCCCAGGATTCCATAACGTTTTCAAAGGAGATCATCACCCATGAAAAAATGGTTTTCCCTGCTGCTGGCCGCCGTGATGCTTTCGCTGGCCGCCTGCGGCACCACCGCACCCGGGGGCGCTGCCTCAAGTGGAACAACCGCCCCAACTACCGTTCCAACCACCACGGCTCAGACCACCGAAGCGGCGCCGTCTCTGCGCCTGACCATCGCCTATACCCAGGCGGAGGATTCCCTGCCGGGCCGGGGCGCCGCCGCCTTCTCCGAGAAGCTGGCAGAGCTCTCTGACGAAAACCTGACCTGCACCCTGCTTGCCGGCGGGACATTGGGCACCGACGCCGAGGTGACCGCCATGCTGCAAAGCGCGAAATGCGACCTGAGTGTCCTGCCGGTTTCCTCTCTGACAGAGCTGTGCCCGGAGCTGGGAGTGCTGGGGCTCCCCTTCCTGTTTGAAAGCTACCAGGAGGCCCGGGAATTACTGGATGCAGAAGCAGGCCGGATGCTCACGGAATCGCTGGCCGCTTCCGGGCTCCACAGTCTTGGCTGGATGACCACGGGCTTCCGCCAGGTCACTGCCAACCAGGCCATTACCACTCCGGCGGAATTCCAGGGTCTGGCGATCTACACCCAGCAGGATGAGCTGCACCAGGCCGTATTCCAGGCCCTGGGGGCGGTGCCCACGGCGGTCAACGCCGATGAACTGCACGACGCTCTGGAGCAGGGGGTGGTGGACGGTCAGGAGGACACCTACCTGAACATCAGCCGCAAGGACCTCAGCCGGGTGCAGAGCCATGTGATGGAGACCAACCATGTGCTGGAGCTGA
>JBJDYM010000136.1:0-1919 GCA_051867315.1 Faecousia sp. | reverse complement strand
AACAACTGCGGCTGCAACTGCGGCTGTAACTAACCCATAGCCCGGCCCGCCGGAATTTTTCCGGCGGGCCTTTTTCCGCATCAGCCAGGTTTGGGAAATTGTTGTTTCACAAGCCAGCCACTGTAGAGGCAATCCGCCTCCCGCCTGGTCACGAAAATTAATGATACCATGCTTACGAATTCGCCTGACCTGGTTTATCGTGATTGGTTTGTACCGCGCGGGAGGATGATATCCTCCCCTTGGTGCCTTGTGATCGGCCCATTCAGCCAACCGTTGGCGTTGTAAACCGCAGGGCACCTCTGAAAACTCCCCTTTTGCGGTTCGGCCGGATCTTTACAACAGCTCTCACCCCAACCATCAAAAAGTAATTGCCGCTCCGGCAAAAAAAGTGACCGGAATACTCCGGTCACTGTTATGCAATCTTACCAGCCAACCACAATGGCATAGGTGCCGGCGCTTTGGAACTCGCCCTCGATCACGTCGCCCAGGCTGCAGGAGATCAGTTCCCACTCGGCGCTGTCCGCCGCCTGGAAGAACAGGCCGATGGTACGATTCACCGTGGACCACACCTTAAAGGTCGCGTAGCCGCCCTCTTCCCCGCAGGTAAGCGCTCCGGTCTGGAGCACGGTAATCCGCTCCGGGTCCAGCCTGCATTCCTCGGGAATCAGCTCGGCGCCCGCTTCAATGGCATCCGCCAGCTCCTCCGGCTTGGCCCCCTGCTTCGCCCGTTCCACGCAGACACCCGGCGTGGACATCAGCAGGTCGATCTGAACATCGGCAAAAGCGGGGATGGCGAACACCGCCGCAAGCATGACAGCGGTGAGCATCAAAGCAAACAATCTCTTCATGAGCAATTCCTCCTGACAGTGGGGTGGCAAGGGCACCTATCTTCGTTCATTATAAAATTCCATTCTTCCTTTGTCAAGGATTTTTGCCGGAAGGACAGGGAAATTTCCCGATGAAAAATGTGCGTTTTCTACAAATTTCATCAACCCCAGCTCCAGGCCAGGGCATACTGGCCGTCCCCGGGCAGCACCGCGTCAATGAATTCCCCCTGGGCCGCGGCCACAACGGTCCAGGTCTCCTCCTCCGCAGGCCGGAACAGCACAACCAAATACCGATTGCACGCACCCCAGGCCCGCAGGGAGAGCGCGATGGGCTCGCCGTTGTTGGCCACATCCCGCTGGCGAATCATGGTCAGGTGCTTGATTTCCATATCCCCGGGGAGAATTTCCTCCGCCCCCTCGGTGTCCCGGAATTCCTGCAGAACCTGCATCATCTGCTCGTCCTGCAAATGGTCCGTCTTGGGAACCTTTCCCTCTTCCACACCCGCGGTGATTTCCAGCACCTGGGCAACCTGGTGGTTATTATCATCGGCCAAAGCAGGCACCGCCATTGCGCAGAGCAGTGCCAGCAGCATCAGCAGCGTCGGGATTCTTTTCATTTTCGCTTCCTCCATTTTTTTGAAAGGTTTACACAGCGGACAGGCAAATTGCTGTTTGGCGGGCTCATTTCCTGTATTATAGTCCTCCCGCCTGCCCTTTGCAAGCATTTTTCGCGGGAAACAATATGAAATTCCCCCCGGGCTTGCCCGGGGGGAAATCGAAGCGGCGGAAATTACATATCGAACGGTTCCATGGAGAGGACGGGATGGCCCACCTCGGACAGGAAGTTCATCAGTTCCTCGGGGTCCTCGGTGCAGACGGTCTCGTCGGCGATCATGTCGGTGAAGTTCTCCACGCCGTACAGCTCCAGCGCGGTGGCATCCAGGCGCTCACGCATCTGGTCCTTCAGCATCTTGGGCAGCCAGACAATCCGGCCGGGGCCGCCTTCGGCAGCGATGAACTTCTTGGAAGCGATGAAGTGCTTGCCGTGGCCCATGAAGCCGGGGGTCTGAACGCCGCCGCCGGTCATGGAGG
>JBJDYM010000135.1:0-1921 GCA_051867315.1 Faecousia sp. | reverse complement strand
GGACCGGGAAACCGCCGAGGCCATCTATGTGGGGGCCTCCACCGACACCGGCTGCTTCCGCTACGCCAACACCACCGCCCACACCTTCACCACCGCCGCCGCCTGCGCCCAGGCGGGAGCCCGGATCTACCAGCTGAACATGGAGCTGTTTGAAACCAACACCCTGGCCCGGCTCAAAATGCAGGGCTGGATTGTGGACCATATGAAGCTGCTCCGGGGCGGCAGCATGTGCGTGTGCGCCATTCCCCGCCAGGTGGAGCAGGACATGGGGGTCACCGGGGACGATATGGACAATATCTCCAGCTTCCCCCGCACCGTGGCCGGCGTGTGCATGGCCGCGACATTGCGGGAGGCGGAAAACGGGGACGTGAAGCTCTCCGTCCGGGCCATCCCCGGCTACGACGCCACCCGGGTCACCGTCCCCTTCGGCGGCGGCGGCCACAAGGGGGCGGCAGGGGCCACCATCAAGCTGCCCCTTGCTGACGCCGCCCAGGCCGTGGAGCGCATCCTGCTGGAGCAGCTGCCATGAACGGAATCGTCATCATCGACAAGCCCGCCGGGTGGACCAGTCAGGATGTGACCGTCCGGCTGCGCAGGGTCTTCGGCACCCGGCGCATCGGCCACGGGGGCACCCTGGACCCCATGGCCACCGGAGTGCTTCCGGTGTTCGTGGGACGGGCCACCCGGGCGGTGGAATTTTTCGAGCACGCCCAAAAGGAGTACGAAGCCCTGCTGGTCCCCGGCCTGACCACCGACACCGAGGACACCACCGGCACGGTGCTGACCCACCAGGAGGTGTCCGTCACCAAAGAACAGCTTGAGGCCGTGCTTCCAAAATTCCGGGGGGAGATCCTGCAGGTGCCCCCCATGTACTCCGCCCTGAAGGTAAATGGGCAAAAGCTTTATGATCTGGCCCGGAAGGGCAAAGAAGTCCCCCGGGAGCCCCGGCCCGTCACCATTTCGGAACTGACCTTCCTGGGCTTTGAGGAGGGAAATGTACTTTTGCAGGTGGCCTGCTCCAAGGGCACCTACATCCGCACCCTTTGCAAGGACATCGGCGAGGCCCTGGGCTGCGGCGGCTGCATGGGCCGCCTGCGAAGAACCCGGGCCGGGGCCTACACGCTGGCCGATGCCGTCCCCCTGGAGGCTCTTTTGGAGGCGGAGCACCCGGAAAAGTATCTTCGCCCGGTAGACTCCCTGTTCTCCGATCACCCCGCCGTGAAGCTCACGGCAAACCAGGAAAAACGGTGCCGCAACGGCAACGCCTTCTCCGTCCGTCTGGCCCCGGGCACCTACCGGGCCTACAGCCAAAATGGGGAATTTCTCATGCTGGCCCAGGTCCGCGAGGGCACCATGCAGACGGTGAAGAGCTTTTTTGAACCGGAATCAATTACATGAATCAGACAATTTATGCTTTGGGCTTTTTCGACGGTGTCCACCTGGGACACCGGGCCTTATTAAATGAATGCCGCCGCATTGCCCGGGAAGCCGGCCTGGATGCCGGGGCCGTGACCTTCGGCTCCCATCCGGACGCGCTGGTCTTTGGCAGTGCCCCGGTGCTGATCAACACCCCCGCCGACCGGGAGCGGCTGCTCCTGCGGGACATGGACCGGGTGGTCACATTGCCCTTTGACGAAAAAATGCATACCACCGATTGGGAGGACTTTTTGGAGCTGCTCCGCCGGGACTACGGCGCGGCAGGCTTCGTCTGCGGCGACGACTTCCGCTTCGGAAGCCACGGCGCCGGAAACGGTGCGCTGCTGGCGGACTACTGCCGCAGGAAGAACCTCCCCTGGGCGGTGGTGCCGGAGCAGACCGTCCACGGAAGGCGGGTATCCTCCACCTACATCCGCACCCTGCTGGAGCAGGGGGAGCTGGAGGAGGCCAACGCCTTTCTGGGCCACCCCCACATGCTCACCGG
>JBJDYM010000134.1:0-6402 GCA_051867315.1 Faecousia sp. | reverse complement strand
GTTCTGAACCGGCTGGGCCTTCAGGAATTGAAGCACCGCTACAATCACAAAATCTCCGGCGGTGAAAAGCGGATGGCGGCCATCGCCACGATTCTCGCCATGGAGCCGGAGGTATTGCTGATGGACGAGCCCTCCACGGCCCTGGACCCGGTAAACCGGCGCACCGTCATCAACACCATCAAAGCGCTGCCCCAGACCAAGCTTATTGCCTCCCATGATCTGGATATGATCCTGGACACCTGTCAGCGGGTCATTCTTCTGTCCCATGGCAGAATTGTGGCGGACGGGGACGCAGAATCCATCCTTCAGGACAAAAAGCTTCTGGAAGCAAACCGAATGGAGCTTCCCTTCTGCCTGCAGGGCTGGCAGAAAGCCAAGTAATATCCATTCGGATTTTTGACAGGAGCATCCTGTTCCAGGAACCCGAAACCACCCATTCCGGCCTGCTGCGGAATGGGTGGTTTTTGTCATCGTGGCGTCTTGCCGTCAGAGGCTGCGCTTTTATGCGAAGGAGATGACCGCCTCTCCGCCTCTGTCAAAAGACAGTACAACCGCATCGCCTTCCATCGCATAATCACAGGAAGCGGACTTGGGTTCTCCCCCATTCATCAGAGCCACTTTGCAGGGCTTTTCGGCTTCTACATGGATGGAATAACGTTCTGCTTCGTTGGATACGGCAGCCCTCAGGCACACCTCGTTCTGCGCAGAATAGATTTTCGTTTCCGCCCTACAGCCATTCTTCACGGCATAAACCCGCAGGGTCACCCCGTCGGCGTAATCGTAAACCGCGTCATCATCCCGGGCTCCCACCGCAATGATGCTGTTTTCTTTTACATACAGGGGAATGCTCAGATAACCGTGCTTCTCCCGGTACCATCTGCCGCCCTGCTTGACTTCACCGGTCAGCAGAGAGGTCCACGTTCCCTCCGGCAGATAGTATTCCGCGATCCCCTGCTCGTTGAAAATGGGCGCGACCAGCAGGCAATCGCCCAACATATATTGGCTGGCGAGATAGGCGCAGTTTATGTCCTGGGTGAATTCCAGCACCATGCTTCGCATCATGGGCACACCGGTTTTGGAGGTTTCCACCGCATTGCGGTAAAGGTAGGGCATCAGGGACGCTTTCAGCCGGGCAAAGAACCGTACCACATCAACGGATTCCTCATCGTAGCTCCAGGGGACACGGTAAGAATTGGAACCATGGAGCCGGGAATGGGTGGACAGCAGGCCGAAGGCACACCATCTTTTATAAACATCCGCCGTGGACTTGCTTTCAAAGCCGCCGATATCATGGCTCCAGAAGCCAAAGCCGGAGCTGGTCAGGCTCAGGCCGCCGCGCAGGCTCTCCTCCATGGATTCATAGTCGGACCAGCAGTCGCCGCCCCAGTGTACCGGGAATTTCTGTCCCCCGGCAGTGGCGGAACGGGCAAACAGGATTGCTTCCTTCTCCCCCTTTTTCTTCCGGACCACATCGAATACCAGCTTGTTGTACAGATAGGTATAGTAGTTATGCATCTTCACCGGATCGGAGCCGTCATAGTAGACGCAATCCGTGGGAATTCTCTCGCCGAAGTCGGTTTTAAAGCAGTCCACTCCCATGTCCATCAGCGCTTCCAGCTTCTGTGCGTACCACCTGCAGGCTGCGGGATTGGTGAAATCAACAATGGCCAGGCCGGGCTGCCACATATCCCACTGCCACACATCCCCATTGGGCCGCTTAAGGAAGTATCCATTCTCCACGCCTTCCCGGAAGATGGAGGACTCCTGACCCACATAGCTGTTGATCCAGACGCAGATTTTCAGGCCCTTCTCCTTCAGCCGTTTCAGCATTCCCACAGGGTCCGGGAAAACCCTGGCGTCCCAGGCAAAATCGCACCAGCTGAATTCCTTCATCCAGAAGCAGTCAAAGTGGAACACCTTCAGAGGAATTCCCCGCTCCAGCATGCCATCCACAAAGGAATGGACCGTTTCTTCGTCATAATTGGTGGTAAACGAAGTGCTGAGCCACAGGCCAAAGGTCCAGGGTGCAGGCAGGGAGGGCTTTCCGGTGATATCGGTGTAGCGCATCAGCACCTCCTTCATCGTCGGACCATTGATCAGGAAATAGTCCAGGTTTTCACCCGGGACGGAGAACCCGACCCTGGTCACCATCTCAGTGGCCACCTCAAAGGAAACCCGCTCCGGATGGTTTACAAAAACACCGTAACCTTTATTGGAAAGATAAAAAGGAATGTTCTTATAGGACTGCTCGGTGGAAGTACCTCCATCCTCATTCCAGATGTCCACACTCTGACCGTTTTTTACAAACGGCGTGAACCGTTCACCCAGGCCATAAATCAATTCTCCCACGCCCAGGGAGAGCTGCTCCCGCATAAATGCATCTTCGGGTCCTTTATCATAGGGTGCGCCTTTCCAGTTCGTTTTCACATAGGCAAGGTCTTTCCAGCCGGAACCGGTGATCTTTTCACCCCCGCGATAAAACGCAAAGGCGGCAGTATCCTTACAAATCTCCATGCGAAGCGTTCCGCTGGAAATGATCAGCTTCTCTTCCGTTTCCTCCGCTGTGAGGTTACCCTTCTGCGCAGGTGCACACTCAAACTGCGGGAAACGCTCCTTCAGGCCCATGTGGTGATACGTTTGGATGCGCAGCACCTCAGGGTAAGGTGCGGACACCTTTATCGTCAGATTGACGCCGTCCAGGGTATCCCCCCGGTGCCGTATTTTTAGGGTTGGCGCACAAATCGTTACCGCGTCCTGTTCCATTTTGGAAAAATAAACCTCGGCAGGAGAAAAGCACGCACAGCCCTCTTTCTGAAGCCAGCATCCATTACTGAATTTCATAATCGCAATCCTCTCATTTCTTGTGCAAATAAACTTTTGTGCACACTGCACCCAAAACCGGCATGCACACAGACATTGTTATTTACGATAATGGTCCCATGGAAAATACCGCAGAATCTGATGGTTTGGGCAAAAGATCCGCCCCAACCGCAAAAAGGTAGTTTTCAGAGCTGCCCATTTGTCTACATTATATCAGAAGTTATCATGGAATGCTACGTCTTTCTTGTGCCATCATTTACCCCAATTTTCAGGGATGGATTCAGAAAATGAATTGGCAAGTCCTCTATCTATCAGTATAATGATATCGGAACGAAAAAATGTACCATTCAGGTGCCCGGGGTGGAATCAACACGGACGGGTGAAAAGGGAAGCCGATGGGAACCCGGCACGATGCTGTCACTGTGAATGGGAGCTGTTTTCGATTGCTCACTGGGAAACCGGGAAGAGGAGAACAGCGTCGATCAAAGTCAGGAGACCTGCCTGAATGTGGAAGTTCGGATTCGCAGTCTACCTCCTTTACCGATGCCTCTGACAGATGGCAGGTTTTTCTTCTTGTGTCCGTGTTGGAGCAGTTACCGGAAGCATTGGTATCCCTTTCCTTTTTGTCATTTTGGAATGCTGCCCAATCATTCTGATTTCTCCAGGCTGCAAACACGCCGCACACTCTTGATGAGGTGCGGCGTGTTTTCTGTGATGGATTCATTCACAAATGCGCTTCAGTGGGTTCCCCAAACAATACGGATGCCCTTTTCTTCCAGCCAATCCGCGGATCTTTGCATGTGGGGGCAGTGGGTGCCGTCCCGGTGGGAGGCGCAGATTCCGACGTGGGCCGTGTCCACGCCGCAGCTTACAATTCGTTCCAGTTTTTCCATCATTCCCGGGTTATCCTGGGGGTCTGCGCCGCATTGACTGCAGCGCAGGAACGCACACAGCTGCACCTGCTCACCGGCATATTCCCGGAAGAAAGCCCGCCGCTGCTCCAACGCATTCAGGCAGCCTACCCCGGCACACACATCGTTGGCCTTTAAACAGGCCAAAATGGCAATTTTCTTCATTGGTCTGTTTCCTTTCTCGCCCCGTCGGGGTAATAAAGCACCCGCAGGATTCCATGGCTGTCCTCGTAGACCTCGGCATCCACTTCGTAAACCTTCCGGATCAGCTGGGGGGTCAGTAACTCCTTGGGGGTCCCCTGCCCCACAATTTTTCCATCCTTCAGGGCATACAGCCGGTCACAGTAGATTGCCGCAATGTTCAAATCATGGACGGCCGTAATGACCGTTCGCTCCAATCCCTTCACCAAATCCATCAGCTGGAGCTGGTATTTGATATCCAGATGATTGGTGGGCTCGTCCAGAATCAGGCAGGGGGTCTGCTGTGCCAGGGCCCGGGCCAGAATCACCCGCTGCTGCTCGCCGCCGGACAGCGTGGAGAAGGAGCGCTGGGCAAAGGAAGTCATTCCCACTGTTTCCAGCGCCTGGGCCACGATCCCGTAATCCTCCGCGTTGTCCCGATCCAGGGCCCGCTTATGGGGGGCGCGGCCCATGAGCACCACATCCTGAACGGAGAAATCAAAATTGTAGTAATTATGCTGGGCCACCACCGCAAGGGCCCGGGCGGACTCTTTGGTGGTACACGCCAGCAAATCTCTCCCGTCCAACTTCACCGCACCGCCGGTGGGGCGAAGAATCCGGTAGATGCACTTCAAAAGCGTACTCTTTCCGCTGCCGTTGGGACCGATCAGCCCCACCATCTCCTGCTGGGAAGCATACATGCTTACCCCCTTGAGAATTCGGTTTGCGTTGAGTACACACTGCACATCACATGTTTCCACCCGCATCAGTCCCCACCTCCGAAGCCGTAGCGCTTGCGCGCCATCAGGTAAATAAAGCAGGGCGCGCCGATCATGGAGGTCAAGATTCCAATGGGCAGCTCCTGCCCCGGTATGATGGTCCGGCAGGCCACATCCGCCCAAATCAGAAAAATCGCCCCCGTCAGGGCTGAAATTGGCAGCAGACGCTTGTGATCCGTGCCGAAGAACATCCGCACCACATGGGGAATCACCAGACCCACAAAGCCAATCATGCCAGCCGCGTATACCGCAAAACCCACAATTGCCGCACTCACCAGCAGATACAGCTGCCGCCATTTGTGCAAATCCGTTCCAAGGGTGATGGAAGTCTCATCCCCAAAGAGCATCAGGTTCAGCGTGCGGTATTGCGTCAGGAAAAAACCAATACCCGCAAGGACCACCACCAGAACTGCCAAATCCGTCTCCCAGGTTGCGCCGCCCAGGGCTCCCATCATCCAGTAGGTAACCGTCTGCATACCTTCCCTGTCATGGGCAAAATAGACAATGAAGCTTGAAAAGGCACTGCACACGGAGCTCAGCGCCGTTCCGGCCAGCAGCAGCTTCACGGAATTGGCGCGGCCGCCGATATTGGCAAGCCCAACCACCGCCAGGGAGATGACAAAGGCCCCCAAAAAGGCCATCACTCCCACGAAATTACTGCCGAAAACTGTTCCTACGCCCAAAAGAATGGCCGCCGTAGCTCCCAGGGAGGCACCGGAGGAAATTCCAAGCACATAGGGGTCAGCCAAAGGATTCTTCACAATTGCCTGCATAACCACACCGCAGGTTGCCAGCCCTGCGCCAATGGCCATGGCAAGAATCAGCCGGGGCAGCCGAATATACCAGATGGCGCGAAACAGACTGCCGCTTCCCCAGCTTCCGTCTCCAATGATGAGATGATACAGCTTTTGGGAGATCACCCCGTACACATCCCCAATAGGAATGTCTGTTGAGCCAAAGGTTACTGCGCCCAAAAGAGAAAGGATCAACAGCACCAACAGCGCCAAAATACTCATTGCAGCAGCGGGGGTCCCGCGGAGGAACCCCCTTGTTGTTTTCTGCTCTTTCACCACTTATTGGTACAGCTCCGGATACATTCCGGCGGCGAAGGTGCGGATTCCGTCAATGGAGCGAACCGTGGAGGCGTACATATCACCCAGCATGATGCTGTAAACGCGGCCATTCTTGACGGCGGACAAATCGGCGAAAGCGGGGTCCTCCATAACCTTTGCAATCATTTCCGCTTCCACATTCTCCGTGCGGGCCATATAGACCACGAAGATCACGTCAGGGTCCAGCTCCACCAAATCCTCCTTGCCCAACTCAGAGGCATCAGGATTGGCCAGAGTGCCGCCAAGGGCTTCCACCATGCTTCCGCCAAGCTGCTTGGCGCTATAATTGCTGATCTGGTCTCCCAGGAACTCGATCACCGCCACCCGGGGAGATTCCTGTCCGGCGGTCTGCTCCAGAACACCGGCAATCTCATTCTTCATTTCGTCCACCAGCGCCTGGGCCTTGTCCTCCACGCCAAAGATGCGGCCGATGTTCAGAAGATCGGTGTATTCATTTTCCAGCGTCCGGGGAAAACCGCCCCGGCGGGTATTGGAGCTGATGTAGGTATTGGTGCCGTTTGCAATCCACTCGGTCTGGTTGCCCAGCTTCTTATCACTGAACAGGGAGCCCCAGGTAAAAATCAGATCCGGCTCCATCAT
>JBJDYM010000133.1:0-6404 GCA_051867315.1 Faecousia sp. | reverse complement strand
AGGGCTTCCTCTGCGCCGACGCCGTGCTGCGTCTGGCCCAGAACGTCACCGACGGGCTGCATGTGAATGAAAAGATCGTGGAGCGCACCGTGAAGGAGTATCTGCCCTTCATGACCACGGAAAATCTGATGATGGAGGCCGTCAAACGGGGCGGCAACCGTCAGGAGCTCCATGAAATCATCCGCAAATGCTCCATGGAAGCCACCGCCAAAATGAAAAACGGCGAGGACTGCGACCTGCTGGAGCGCCTGTCCCAGGCTCCTGAATTCGGCATGACCCTGGAGGAAATGGAAACCCTGCTGAACCCCAGCGACTACATCGGCCGCTGCCCCGAGCAGGTGGACGCTTTCCTGGCCGAGGTCAAGCCCGCCCTGGAAGGCGTGGGCACCGAGATCGCGGAAATCAACCTTTGATTACAGATAGGGAATGCTTATGCATTCCCTGTTCTGCTATTTTCCACAAAAGGAAGGAGAACCCATGGAAAAAATCCTCGTTTTGGACTTCGGCGGCCAGTACAATCAGCTGATCGCCCGCCGGGTCCGTGACCTCAATGTCTATGCCGAAATCAAGCCCTACAACGGCATCACCCCGGAGGAAATCCTCTCCGCCGGTTACTGCGGTATCATCTTCACCGGCGGCCCCAACAGCGTGTACGACCTGTCCTCCCCCCACTACGATCCCAAGGTGCTGGAGCTGGGCATCCCGATTCTCGGCATCTGCTACGGCGCTCAGCTCACCGCCTGGATGGGCGGCGGCTCCGTTATCACTGCGGAAACCAGCGAGTACGGCAAGATCCATCTGATTTTGGATGAACCCGGCTCCTGCCTGCTGGAGGGGGTGCCCGCCGAGAGCGTGGTGTGGATGAGCCACACCGACCGGATCGAAAAACTGCCCGCGGGCTTCCGGGTCACGGCCCATACCGACGTCTGCCCTGTGGCGGCCATGGAAAACGCCGAAAAGCGGCTTTATGCGGTCCAGTTCCATCCTGAGGTCACCCACAGCGAGTACGGCAAGCAGATTCTGCGCAATTTCCTGTACAGGGTCTGCCATTGCGAGGGTACCTGGCGGATGGATTCCTTCATCGAGGATACCGTGGCCGCCCTTAAAAAGCAGATCGGGGATAAGAAGGTCATCCTGGGCCTGTCCGGCGGCGTGGATTCCTCCGTGGCGGCGGGCCTGATTTCCCGGGCGGTGGGGGACCAGCTCACCTGTGTCTTTGTGGATCAGGGCCTGATGCGCAAGGATGAAGGGGACTTCGTGGAGGAAACCTTCACCCGGCTCTTCGATATGAAATTTGTCCGCCTGAACTGCCAGGAGCATTTCCTCTCCTGCCTGAAAGGCGTCACCGACCCGGAGGAAAAGCGGAAGATCATCGGCACCGAATTCTACAAGGCCTTCTGGGACGAGATCCGCCGCCAGGGAAGCGCCGACAGCTTCTTCGCCCAGGGCACCATCTACCCCGACCGGATTGAATCCGGCAAGGGTGAGGCCGATAAAATCAAAACCCATCATAATATGGTCAAGCAGCCGGAGGATGTAAAATTCCTGGGTACCATCGAGCCGCTGAAGGACCTGTTTAAGGACGAGGTCCGCCGGGTGGGGGAGCAGCTGGGCATCCCCAAGGAGCTGGTGTGGCGGCAGCCCTTCCCCGGCCCCGGCCTGGGAGTGCGGATCATCGGGGAAATCACCGCCGAAAAGGTGAAGATCCTCCAGGAGGCCGACTGGGTGCTCCGGGACGAGATGGCGAAGAACGGCTATGAAAAGAACATGGCCCAGTTCTTCTGCGTCCTGCCGGGGGTGAGCACCGTGGGCGTCATGGGCGACCACCGGACCTACGACCATCTGCTGGCCATCCGGGCCGTCACCACCGACGATTTCATGACCGCCGACTGGGCCCGCATCCCCTACGACCTGCTGGCCAAGGTCTCCAACCGCATCACCAACGAAGTCCGCCACATCAACCGTGTGGTCTACGACATCACCTCCAAACCCCCGGCCACGGTGGAGTGGGAATAATCCAAAACGCGAAAAAGCCGGGTCTTGACCCGGGAAAGTAGCCTTTTCCACGATTCATGGCAACATTTTTCATCATTCATAGTAAAAGAGAGCTAACTGATTTTGATTGAGTCAGTTAGCTCTTTTTATTATGCCATCCCCAGTTATTCGTGTTTCTTCATCGGTCACCGGGAAGCAAACTCAGACACTTTGCTGGATAACACAGGATCAACATGAACAGCTTTACTCCTGGAAGATATTTTTTCTTTCCAGGATTACTGCGCTGGAATCCAAATGGTCAAAACGGACACCAGTATTGCTGCTGGTTTAAGTAAAAACCATTTAATACCATCCGAATTAGTTGCTATTTATAATGTTTTATGGTATTATATAATATCTTGTTATCATTATTCTTTAGCGAAACATTCAATACATGGAGAATAGATATTTGTGGTTATTTTACAGACATCTAATGGCATTGGCCAGCAATCAGAATTTTCCGTGCAGAAGAAGGAAGATCAACAGATAGATTTTGTTCTGGCATGGGTTGACGGAAGCGATCCCGACTGGCAGCGCAGAAAAGCTCAGATCGTCGGAGATGCGTCTACCGATGACAGTGTATTTCGCTACCGTGAATGGGGGCTGCTTCCATACTGGTTCCGTGGTGTGGAAAAGTTTACACCCTGGGTTCGAAAAATCCATTTTATTTGTGATCAGGAGCCCCCAGCGTGGTTAAATACTGACCATCCCAAACTGCATATCGTCCGTCACGAGGACTATCTGCCGGAGGAATATCGTCCTGCTTTCAGCAGCCACCCGATCGAACTGAATATGCATCGGATTGAGGGGCTCAGTGAAAAGTTCGTCTATTTCAATGACGATACGTATGTCCTTCGCAGTCTGGAGCCGGAGTACTTCTTCAAACATGGACTTCCTGTGGACAATGCAATCATGAACCCTGTGTCCACTGCTGACCTTACCGTCCCGAAAAATAATCCGACGATCATGTATATTGCATATACCAATATTCAGTACATGAACCGTCGTTACAACCTTCGTGACTGCATCCGCCGGAATCCCGGAAAGTGGTTTGCGCCCGTTTATGGAAAGACATTGCTGAGAAGTCTGATGCTTTTACCCTGGCCCCGTTTTCTGGGTTTTCGTGTGGAACATCTACCCCAGCCTTTTCTGAAAAAAACATTCCAGAAAGCCTGGCAGACAGACTTTGATATTCTGGATGCAACTTCCCGCCATCCTATCCGACACGACCATGATGTCAATCAGTGGTTGTTGCGAATGTTTCAGCTGGCAGAAGGAGATTTTTATCCCGGAAAGCCGAAAGAAAAGTCCTTCTTCGATCTTACCGAAGACAATTCCGACATTATTGACATCATCACGAAACAGGCTTTCCCAATGATCTGCATCAATGATGGGTATATATCAGAGGATGCGTTCCCCAGAGTGCAGGCAGAGATCCGCGGCGCTTTTGCGCAGATTTTGCCGGAACGAAGCCATTTTGAGCGGTTCTGAACGTTTTGGGAACTGTTACGGATACTTTCAAACGAAGGAAAGGAAAACGAGTGAAAAGGTTTTTCATTGATCTTGAAAAATATGCAGAATATATCTGCTATTCCGGCATTGCCAATCTGAAATCGGAAGTCAGCGGCTCCTTCTTGAACTGGGCATGGTGGATTCTGGATCCGTTTTTGCACATGATGGTGTATGCATTTATTTCTTTAGTTGTCTTTGGCAGATCGGAGCCGCATTTCATCCCCTTTGTCTTTGTTGGACAAGCGGTGTGGAAGTATGTCAACACCACAGTGATGAACAGTGTGAAGATGGTACGCAGCAATAAGAGCGTCCTTCGCAGGATTTATCTTCCCAAGCAGATCCTGCTGCTGAGCAACCAGTTTGGGTACTTTGTGCAGATGATGATTACATTGGGCATCACTCTGATTATGTGTATCCTGGATGGAGTGGAGTTTACCTGGCATGTGCTTTGGTTACCTGTAATTCTTGCGATTTTACTGCTGGGAAGCTTCGGCGTTGGGTGCGTTCTGCTGCATGTGGGCGTGTACGCGAAGGATATGTCGAATGTGATGGGCGTGTTTATGAAGCTGGCGTTCTATCTCAGCGGTATCTTCTATAATCTGCAGGCGCGGGTTCCTGCGCCGTATGGCGACCTGTTAGTTTCTGTGAATCCCGCCGCAATGATCATCCACGAAGCGCGTTCGGTGCTTGTTTATGGTACGGCGCCAAATTATCTTCGCTTAGCGGTGTGGGCAGTAATCAGTGTGTTGCTTACAGCCTATGGTGTCTATCTGATTTACAGGCACGAGCAAAATTACATCAAGGCGGTATAACATGGATAGAATAAAAGAATTGGCACTGTCCATTCGGGATGTAGAGATTTCCTACCGGATCGTCAAACCGCTCAAAGTGGCGGATTTAATCCGGCACCGGGAACCGGCAGGCAAATATTTTCATGCAGTCAAGGGTGTCAGTTTTGACTTAAGACAGGGAGAGATTGTGGGAATTGTCGGAAAAAATGGGAGCGGAAAGAGTACGCTGCTGCGCGCAATTGCTGGAATTTACTCTCCGGACAAGGGAATCATTGAGACCTTTGGACACACGGCGGGACTGATGGCGATTGGTGTCGGATTCCAGAATGTGCTGAGCGGACGGGACAATATATATCTAAGCGGTATGCTCATGGGCTTCAGCAAAGAGGATATCCGGAAAAAGGAGCAGGAGATCATCGATTTTTCGGAATTGGGGGCGTTTATTGACGAGCCGGTGGAGAGCTACTCCAGCGGTATGCACTCCAAGCTGGCATTTTCCATCACCGCGATTCTTCAGACCGAGATCATGCTGATTGACGAAACGCTCAGCGTAGGCGACCGGCAGTTTCAGCGGAAAAGTCTGGCTAAAATGAAGGAGCTTATCAACCGGGATGATACGACGGTGCTGATCGTTTCCCACTCGGATACGACGCTGGCGGAACTGTGCAGCCGGATTATCTGGATGCACGATGGTGTAATCAGAATGGATGGTCCCGCAGAGGAAGTGCTTGCGGCTTACAACGAATTTATGGACAGTCAGGCGAATCAGACCCAATGAAGGTGAGAATAATGGATATTGATATTGTAGTAACGTGGGTAGACGGCAGTGACCCGGAATGGCGAAAGGAGCGGGCCCACTATTCCGGCACGCCGGTAGAGCTGTCGGATGTGCGGTTTCGCGACTGGGGTCTGATGCGCTACTGGTTTCGGGGAATTGAGAACTATGCTCCATGGGTACGGAAAATTCATTTTGTCACCTGGGGCCATTTGCCGGACTGGCTGGACATTTCAAATCCCAAGCTTCACATTGTGAATCACACCGATTTTATTCCCGCAAAATACTTACCGACCTTCAATTCCCACACAATTGAACTGAATCTGCACCGCATTGAAGGATTGGCGGAACAGTTCATCTATTTCAACGATGATATGTTCCTGATTCGTCCGGTAGAACCTACGCTGTTTTTCAAAAACGGACTCCCCCGCGACTGCTTTGGACTGGACGCAATCTACTTTGGAAAGGACAGCATTGGCCATATCAATGGCGCAAATATGACTGTACTGAACGATCACTTTCGGATGCGCAGGGTATTGAAGGAACACTGGAAGAAGTGCCTCAGTCCGGTGAATGGCGTCAAAAAGGTAATCAAAACCTGCGCACTGGCATCCTTCTATCAGTGGTTCCCTGGGATGTACTATTGGCACCTGACAACTGCTTTTTTGAAATCCTCTTTTGAGAAGGTGTGGGATGCAGCAGGGCAGACACTGGATGAAACCTGCCGCTGCATGTTCCGCGGGCAGACAAATGTGAGTCCTTTCCTGGTGAAGTTCTGGCAGATGGCGGAGGGTAACTTTGTCCCGATGTCCAATCATAGTGGGCTGTGCTTTCATATGACAGACAAGAAAGTGGATTCTGTCTGCAAGACGATCCGGGAGCAGCATTATTCGCTGATTTGCATCAATGATACAGGAAAACTGGAAAACTGGCAGAGTGCGGCAGAGGCAGTCAAACAGAGCTTTGAAAGCATCCTCCCCGAGAAATCCAGCTTTGAGGCGTATTGAATAAACGATCTGGAGTTCGAGAAAAAACTTTTGTCACAGGAGAGAAAGTATGACAAGTTCCGTGAAGCCGGCTGTACCGGTTGTTTTCGCAACGGATGATCAATATGCCGCTTTTTGTTCGGTATCCATCGCATCCCTGATTGCCAATTGTGATAAAACCCGTCCCTATCTGGTATATATTTTCTATGATATGCTCACACAGGAAAACAAAGATAAACTCAGCCGTATGGGCACAGACAATGTCACTGTGGAAATGGTACAGGTTTCCCAGTATGTTAACAGGGA
>JBJDYM010000132.1:0-1928 GCA_051867315.1 Faecousia sp. | reverse complement strand
ATAGCTGTACATCTGCTCCGCTGCCGTCATGGGGCGCAAAGTCATTTCTGCTTCCATTTATCGCTCACGCTCCTGTTCTTTTTTGGATGTTATCGGCGGGATTTCTCCGATGGAGGCCAGATAATCAATCTCCCGCTCTGCTCTTTGACAGAGGTCTTTTAGGGCATCATACCGATTGTTGGTGTAATGTCCCCAGAAATAGCTGTTCCCGTCCTTACAGCGCCAGGTGACATACATATCCTTCTTGGGATGTTCCCCAAGCACGAACTCCGAATCTTTGACCTTGATGCTCTGGGTGATGATGTAGCCTGCACATTCTCTTTGCTCCATAATTCATCGCTCCTCTCTGTCTTTATGGGATTTCTGGCGGTGTTCATTGCGATATTGGTCAAGCCCCAGTGCTGCCCATTGGGGAAGCTGTGACCGTTCCAGGGTGCCAAGAATATCCTGTCGTTCAAACCGGGATTCTTTGCCGGAGTACAGGTCAACACAGAAGCAGGCAGAGCCACGGCTGTTTGGAGATGCCCCAAAGCCGCCGGTGCAGAGCTTGATTTGGTTGGTTGCCGTCTGGTACTCCCGGCGCAGCACCTCTGGCTTGATGACAACCACCTTTCCGTTCAAATCGTCCTCATGGGAAAGGGGTGCACAGTCAGCTTTGGTCAGGGGTGTGGTGTCGATGCCCTGAAATTTGGGCTTGAACATTGCCACACGGGTTTTCTCAGCCTGCTGGGCCAGCCGCTCCCCATACAGCTTTGTAATCTCGCAGAAATCATCGCTGACCAGAACATCGTTATACAACGCCACAATTTCATTCTGCTGGCAGTAGGCGCACATATAGCGATCCTCCGGGGGAGCGTTCAGGTTTTCACCAATGACCACCTCCTGACCGCCAATATGAAAAGACTGGATGATCTCGTAATCACCCGCCATGCGTTTGTCCATAATTGTCCTCCTGATATACTCGTTCACAGATCACCAGATACCGCTGTTTTCCACCGCTGGCATATGGATGGCAGGTCAGCAGGGTCAGCAACTCCCGCCCTTCTTGAATCAGGATTTCATCCACCTCATAGGGGTATATGATCTTGATTTCTGCCACCCGGTAGGTTAGCTGCTCCCACAGATTCGTGACCGTAACGGTATCGCCAATCTGCAATTTATCGATGTAGCGGAAATAGCTGGCACCACCGTAGCCACGATGCCCCGCAATGACGCTGTTGGTATTCGCGCCGCCGATGGGCAGGCTGGTCTGGCTCAGGTGGGCAGCTCCGTCAGCCATGTGCTTTTCCGTTGCCCCCAGATAGATGGGCATTTCCAATTCCATTGCAGGGATGGTGAGAAAGCCAAAAACTTCCTCTTTCAGTCCGTAATCCGCCAGCCGAAAGCTGGGCTGCTGATAATCCAGCTTGCAGGACAAACCGGACTGCCCCTGAGCAAAAATAGATTCATTGTAGGCAGTCATGTCTTCCCAAAGCTCAGGGTAAAGCCGTTGTTCGGATGGCTGCGTGGAATCGGGAATCACAACGCTGGTGGTGGGTTGTGTTTCCTTTTGCTCTTGAAAGGTCTGAACGGTGCTTTCCATCTCCCGCTTCACCAGAAACCCCTGTGCATAGGGGTAAGAGAAAACTGCCAGACCCACCAGAAACAGGACAGCCAGCACAGTCCTTTGCGATCCTTTACCCATGGTGCCGTCTCCTATAAAGCCATTTCCACAGGAAATACAGAAGGAATGCTGCCAACAGGAATCCAACCACCACCGCCAAACCGATTTCCAGCCCCCGGAGGTAATACTGCATCCAGTGGGAGCCGGTGCTGCCCGCAATTTCCGTCTGCTCTGCAATCTGTTCCGCCTTTTCATAGGGAATCCGGGATGCAGTCACCAGCAGCCGGTGGGTATTGATCCCATAGGGGGTGCAGGTCACAAGGGT
>JBJDYM010000131.1:0-6419 GCA_051867315.1 Faecousia sp. | reverse complement strand
CCCAGGAGCAGCGGGAGCTGTACATCGACGGCTACCTCACCGAGGGAGATTTCGACGGCTCCGGCAGCATCAAAATTTTCCCCATTGCCAAGTCCACCGAGCTGTTCCTGCTCAACGAAACCGACTGGCAGGCCTTTGCCGACGCCACCGGTGCGGTTTTTGACGATTTTTCCACCATGGAGGGACTGGTGGACACGGCCCAGCGCTACTATGAGTGGACGGACAGCCTCACCGAGGCCCCCAACGACGGCAAGGCCTTCTACGGCCGGGACGCCATGGCAAACTATCTGATCATCGGCAGCATGCAGCTGGGCTGCGAGATCTTCTCCGTCCAGGACGGCAAGGCGGTCATCAATTTCGACCATGATGTGGTCCGCAAGCTCTGGGACTACTACTATGTGCCCTTTGTAAAGGGATATTTCGCCTCCAGCGGCCGGTTCCGCAGTGACGACATCAAAACCGGCAATATCCTCTCCTTCACCGGCTCCTCCTCCGGGGCTGGGTTCTTCCCCAAAAAAGTGACCACCGAGGAGGAGGAACATGAAATTACCATGCGGGTATTCCCCGCCCCCCAGTTTGAGAGCAGCCGGCACTACGCCGTGCAGCAGGGCGCCGGCATGGTGGTGACCAAGAAGAGCGACGCGGAGATCGCCGCTTCCGTGGAATTTTTGCTGTGGTTTACCCAGGACGAGCAGAACATCCGCTTCTCCATTGACTCCGGCTATATGCCGGTGACAAAAACAGCCAATACCAAGCAGGCCATCACACTCCATGCCGGAGACATTGACCCGGCAATGAGCGAAATCCTGGACGCGGCGGTGGAGACCGTGCAGAATAACACCCTCTACACCGCCAAGGCCTTCAAAAACGCTGCGGACGCCCGCACCATTCTGGAGAACTGCCTGTCCGATCAGGCCACTGCCGACCGCGCACTGGTGAAGCAGGCCCTGGCCGAGGGGAAAACGCTGGAGGAAGCCGTAGCTGAGTTTGTTTCCGACCAGCATTTTGAAGAATGGTACCAAGCCGTGCTGGCAGAACTGAATCAGCTGGAAATTTGACAAAAAGGAAGGGATGGCCGTATGCCGAAGCAAAAGGAAACCGCCGGGAAGCGGGAAGCAAAGAGCCGCTCCATCTTTCGGCGGATCCTTCGGCCGCTGAGCCTTCTGGCCATTGCGGATGCGCTCCTGCTCATCATGGTCCTTCAGGCGGCAGGGGTGCTGCGCCAGCTGAATCAAAACAGTTTTGATATTTTCAAAAAACAGGTGGACAACCGCCAGAGCTATCTCCAGTCCCAGATGACCGGCAGGTGGATGCAGCTGGACGAAATCGCCTCCGGCATCAACCGCCGGACACAGGCGCTGCTCGACACCGGGAAGCTGGACCTGGACAAGCTGGACAGCAGCGGCGCGGAATGCGCCGGGCTGATCCTGGATGTGGTGGAGGATCTGATTTACGAGCTGTACGCCAAGCAGGTATCCGGCATCTTCGTTGCCTTCAATACCCATGATTTGCAGGCGGACATCGAAAGCGGCAGCTTTCAGGAAAAGACGGGCATCTACATCCGGGACAATGATCCGCTCTCCGTGGCATCGGAAAAATATGCCGACCTGCTGCTGGAATGCGCGCCGGTTTCCGTGGTGCAGTCGCTGGCCCTGTCCACGGACAGCGGCTGGGAGCAGCGGTTCAAATTCGGCCCCGACCGGCCCTATGAGAGCTGGCTGGTGGGGCCCTACACCGTTGCCGTGGAAAGCGGCGGAAAGCTGGATGCTTCGGACTGCGGGCTGTGGAGCCTGCGCTCCGATTCCGAGGGCAAGCAGGCCCTGTCCTACTCCGTTCCCCTGATCCTCTCCGACGGCAGGGTATACGGGGTGCTGGGCGTGGAGCTGCTGAGCGGCTACCTGACCTCCCAGATGCCCACCGCCGAGCTGGGCGACAGGGGGGTATACGGCTTTTTGATGACCACGGAGAACTCCGCCGGCACAAAAATCAGCGGCGGAACCCTCTGCGCCGTCAACGACAAATCCGCCTCCTTCCGGGTGGGCGACCGGGTGGAGCTCACGGAATCCAAATACGGCGGGTACACCGCCGTCCGGGAGGGGACCGGCTATTCCGTCTCCCTGACGCAGCTGTCGCTGTACAGCCGCAACGCGCCCTTCGAGCAGCAGCGCTGGTATGTGATGGGCGCGGTGCCCACCGCCAGCCTGTTTGCCTTCACCGGCCAGGTGAAGACCACGCTGATCATCGCCGTGCTTCTGATGCTGGTTTTCGGCATTACAGGAGCGCTGATCGCCAGCTGGCACATTGCCCGGCCCATCACCGCATTGCGCCGGGAGCTGGAGACCTCCTGGGACAAGGGCATCCCCCAGCTGTCCAAAACCGGCATTTCCGAGGTGGACGACTTTGCCGGAGAGATCACCAGCCTGAGCCGGGACGTGGTCAACTCCTCCCGCCGTTTCCTGAGCATTATGGAAATGTCCAGCATTGACATGGGCGGCTACGAGCTGGATGAGGGGACGGGCTTTCTGTTCGTGACCGGCAATTTCTTCCAGCTGTTCGGGTTGGAGGATGTGGCGACGGAGGGAATGACCCCGGCCCAGTTCCGGCAGCAGATGGACCGCATCGGCCAGTTTGCGGCCGTGGAGCCGGTGGCGTCCGGCGGCAGCCTGTATGCCATCGCCGGCAGCGGCGGCACCCGCTACATCCACGTCCAGCAGACCCTGGTGGAGTCCCGGTGCATCGGTGTGGCCGAGGACGTGACCGACCAGATTCTGGAGCGCAAGCGCATCGAGCACGAGCGGGACTACGACCTGCTCACCGGCATCCACAACCGCCGCTCCTTCTACCGCAGCGCCGAACAGCTGCTGAAAAATCCGGAGCAGCTGGGTGTGGCCCTGGTGGTGATGATCGATCTGGATAATCTGAAATCCGTGAACGATACCTACGGCCACGAATTGGGGGACCGGTACATCATGACCGGCGCCCGGTGCATCCGGGAGCACGTGCCGGAGCAATCGCTGATCGCCCGGGCCTCCGGCGACGAATTCAACCTGCTGCTGTATGGCTTCCGGGACCGCCGGGAGGCCCGGGCCGCCGTGGAACGGCTGCAGCAGGGCTTCCGGGAATCCAGCATTTTGCTTCCGGACGGGCAGGTCAAGCCCATGGGGGCCTCCGGCGGATTTTGCTTTGCGGGGGAGGATACCTGGGATTTGCAGGAGCTTCTCAAGCGGGCGGACTTCGCCATGTATTTGATCAAGCATGGCCGAAAGGGCTCCTTCGGGGAGTTTGACCCCGGCGCCTACCACGCCTCGGAGGTCGAGCACTCCAAGCACCGGGCCTTCAGGCGGGTGCTCCAGGAAAAGCTGGTCCGCTATGTCTACCAGCCCATCGTCGATGCCCGAACCGGGGAGGTGCACGCCTGCGAAGCCCTGCTGCGGGTGATGGACAGCGAGATTCCCAACACGGAGGAATTCCTGCGGATCGCCCGAAAGGAAGACGCTTTGGGGGAAATCGAGCACCTGACCTGGAACAGCGCCCTCTCCGGCTTCCGCCGGCTGATCGAAACCGGCGTGGTGGCGCCCGGAACCCGGATCTTCATCAACTCCCAGGTCAGCCGGCTGCTGAACCCTGCGGAACAGGCGCAGCTGATCGGGCAGTTTTCCGACCTGCGGGAAAACACCGTCATGGAAATCGTGGAGACCGACGACGGTTCCGCACAGCTGTCCCGGCTGCAGGACGGTTCCCTGGAGCTGTTTGCCCGGGAATTTGCCCTGGACGACTTCGGCTCCGGCTACAACAGCGAAAAGAATCTGCTGGAGCTGATGCCCCGGTATGTGAAGCTGGATATGGCCCTGGTCCGCGATGTGCAGAAGCACGCCGACCGACAGCAGCTGCTGTCCGGGCTGATCGCTTTCGCCCACGAGCGCAGGATGCTGGTGCTGGCAGAGGGTGTGGAAACCGCCCAGGAGCTTACCTGCCTGCTGACGCTGGGCGTGGACCTGCTCCAGGGCTTCCTGCTGGCCCGCCCGGCGGAAACCCCGGGGGAGATCAACCGGGAAGCCGTGGCCCTGATCCGGAATTTCACCCGGCACCGGGAAGCCGCTTTACCCTGATATTTCCCCCGTCCCAGCAGCGCCCCCTTTTCCAGGCGGGCGCTGTTTTTTATGGGAAACAATTGCTGTTTGGTGAGCACGCCAAATCTTGCCGGCAGCCGGTATCTTTCCAGATTTTGCTGGACAATGTCTGGGGCAAGTGGTATCATAAATAGAATAGGGGGGATCTTAATTGCTGAAACTCTACAGTGCATCGGTGCTCATCACCGTTCTGATTTTCATGACCACTTCGGCGGACGCCGCTGCCAACCGGCTGCTGACCCGGCATACCAAGGTGCGGGTGATTGCCGCCGGGGTGCTGATTGCCGCTGCGGCCCTGGGCGAGTGGGTCGGCCTCATTACCAACGGCGGCCCGGCGTCCACCATCTGGCCCCACCGGATCGCCAAAGTGGTGGAATTTTCCTGCGCCCCGGCCATCGGTCTGGTGGCTGCCTTCGCCTACGGGCAGGCCATCAAGCCAAAGCTGGCCATTTCCCTGGTGGCAGCCCACGGCGCCTTTGAATGGGTGGCCATGTTCTATGGCTGGGTGTTCCTGGTGGATGAACAGAACCTGTACCACCGGCAGGCGCTGTACGGCGTGTATGTGGCGGCCTTCGTCCTGTCTGTCATCTACTGCTGCGTGGGTATCGTCCGCAACGACAAAGCCTACCAGTTCCGGGTGGACAGCGTACTGGTTCTGATCCTGTTCATGCTGGCCCTGGGCATCGGCATTCAATTTGTTTTCTCCAGCATCCGCATTGATTATCTTTGCGTTGCCATCTGCAACATGATGCTCTACATCCGCTTCTATAAAATTATTCTCCAGGTGGACGCGGTGACCCGGCTGCTGAACCGGCGGTGCTACGACGTGAGCATCTCCGACCTGGACACCCAGGCCGCGATTCTTTTCTTCGACGTGGACAAATTCAAGCAGGTCAACGACACCTACGGCCACAGCGTGGGAGATTTGTGTCTGAAAAATGTGGCCCAGCGGCTGCGGGAGGTATACGGAAAGGACGGCACCTGCTACCGGGTGGGTGGGGATGAATTCTGCGTGATTTTACACCGCGGTCTGGACCGGATGGAGGAACTGAACCGCCGGTTTGAGGAGGAAATCACATCATTGCAGGCCACGGATCACCGGATGCCCCACGTGTCGGTGGGCTACGCCCTGTACCGGGGCGCCGATTTCCACATCCGCGACGCCATTGAGGAGGCGGACGCCATGCTCTACCGCAGCAAGCACGGCGCAGCATCCCAGGCCGACAGAGCATCTGAAAAGGAAGGGGGATAACCCTTGTTTGCGTTATATGCGGCAATCAGCCTGATTGCCTTTTTCACCCTGGTGATTACGATGGTGGACGCCGCGACGAACCAGCTGGTGTCCCGCAGGACGAAATACCGGACGGTGGGCACCTGCCTGCTGATCGCGGCTGCCGCCCTGGGGGAATTTCTGGGAGTGATGCTGGACGGAGGGGCTCCCTCCGCCATCTGGCCCCACCGGATCGCCAAGGCAGTCGAACTGAGCCTGGCCCCCGCCATCGGCGTGGCCGTGGCCATTTCCTACGGAAATCCCTGGCGGCCCAAGCTGGCCATTTCTCTGGTGGCAGTCCACGGTCTCTTTGAATGGGTGGGTATGTTCTGTGGCTGGGTGTTCCTGGTGGACGGACAGAACCTGTACCACCGGCAGGCTCTGTTCCCCCTGTACGTAGCGGCCTTCGTTCTGTCCGTGATCTACGGCTTTGCAGGGGTAATCCGCAACGGGAAAGCCTTTCAGATCGGCATCGACAGCAGTCTGGTGTTCATCCTCCTGCTGCTGGGCGCGGGAATCGGAGTTCTTTTTTTGTCGGGCGTACGAATCGCCTACCCGTGCATCGCCCTGGGAAATCTGCTGGTTTACACCCGCTACTACAAGGTCATGCTCCAGGTGGACGCGGTGACCGGACTGCTGAACCGGCGGTGCTACGACGTAAGCATCACGGATCTGGCATCCCGGGCGGTGATTCTCTTCTTTGATGTGGACAAATTCAAGCAGGTCAACGACACCTACGGCCACAGCGTAGGCGACCTGTGCCTGAAAAACGTGGCCCGCCAGCTGCGGGAGGTATATGGGAAACACGGCCTGTGCTACCGTACCGGCGGGGACGAGTTCTGCGTGATTCTATCCCAGGACATCGAGCAGACGGAGGCCTTGAACCGGCAGTTCCGGGAACAGATTCAGGCCCTGCGGCACAGGGACAACAGGATGCCGGAGGTCTCCCTGGGCTTCGCCCTTTACGACGCCGCCGTGTCCCGTATTCAGGACGTGGTCGAAGAGGCGGACGCCATGCT
>JBJDYM010000130.1:0-1935 GCA_051867315.1 Faecousia sp. | reverse complement strand
AATCAGATAAGCAATGCCGGTATAGGTGCAGGACTTCAGCGCGTCAGTCCGGCCTTCGCTGCGAGCGGACAGAAATTCGCTGGATGCCATGGAGAAGGTGGCGGAGATGCCCACGATCAGTCCGGACAGGGCAATGAGCCTGGTATTCTGCAATGCGAAAACAAAACCAGCCAGGGAGCCGGTCAGCTCTACCAGAGCATCATTCAGTCCCAGCACCATGCTGCCCACATACTGAAGCCGCTCCTCGTCCAACATACCGAGCAATGCCTGCTCATGCTCTTCCTCCTGCTGCCGGATACGGATGCTCTCGGAAACCTCTTCCGCCAGCAGTGCGTATTCCTCCTGGGCGTTCTCCTCGCCCCGCTCCATCAGCTTCACCGCGAAGGTAAAGCCAAGGACCTTTGCCAGGAAGGTGTATTTCATCACCTTACCCATCTGAGGCTTCATTTCGATGCCGGAATACTTTTTCCAGATCTCGTAGTGGGCCTTTTCCTCCCGAGCCAGCCGCAGCAGGGTCTGCTTGTTCTCGTCCCCTTTGGCGAAGGCGGCGATTTTCTCGTAGATCACGCTTTCGGTCAGCTCATTTTGCTGCATTTTACGAATAATTTCCAGTGCCTGAACGGATATTGTTTCCGCCATAATCGGTCACTCCTATTACAATATATTTGGACAAGGAAGCCGGGCAGCCAGTCCGGCTTCCTTTCCATCTCGTGCCTAAGCTATAATAAGAGGAGCAACTGGCTAACCATACACTCCTTGGGCTTTTATGCCCGCAAGAAAGACTGTTAGCCATCCTCTTATTGTAGCGTTCGATTTGAGCAGGTTGAGCCATAGAGTTCGTGTCACCCAATAGATTGAATCGGCAATGAGAAAAAGATGGATTCCGGTTGCGGATGATTTGTATTGGAGGAATGTGAATGAACTCTGTTGGCATTGATGTCTCAAAAGGAAAGAGCATGATAGCGGTCATGCGTCCCTTTGGAGAGGTGGTCTGCTCACCCTTTGAAGTACCTCACACGTCCAGTGAACTCAGCGCACTGGCAAAGCGGCTTAAAAGCCTGGACGGCGAGACCCGCGTGGTCATGGAGGCCACAGGCAACTACCATTTACCCATCGCAATGGCGCTCCACGAAGCGGGGATCTATGTTTCTGTAGTCAACGCTATGCTGGTGCATGACTACGGGAACAACACGTTGCGCCGGGCCAAAACCGATAAAAAGGATGCCGTAAAACTGGCAAACTACGGTCTTGACCGCTGGCTGAATCTCCCGAGGTTTTCACCGGAGGAGGAAACACGGATGCAGTTAAAAACCTGCTATCGACAGTATCAGCAGTATTCCAAGATCCAGACCATGCAGCGAAACAATTTTATTTCTCTGCTGGATACTGTGTTTTTCGGAGTAAACCACCTGTTTTCCAGCCCTGTAAGGGCTGATGGCAGCGAAAAATGGGTAGATTTTGTTGAAACCTTCTGGCACTGTGAATGCGTCAGAGGGATGTCCCAGAAGGCATTTGAGAAGAAATATCAGAAATGGTGTCACAAGTACGGCTACCATTTCAGTGAAGCTAAGGCACTGGAAATCTATGCCTCTGCCTGCGGTGCCGTTGGAGTGATGCCGAAAACAGAAACAACACATCTGCTGATTACCCAAGCTGTTTCACAACTGAAAGCTACTTCTACCGCTCTGGCGGAACTCAAGAAGGAGATGCTGCATCTGGCTGAGCAGTTACCGGAATTTCCGGTGGTACAGAAGATGTACGGCGTCGGGCCGACGTTGGGGCCGCAGCTCATGGCCGAGATTGGCGATGTACGGCGATTCCACTCAAAGAAAGCTCTGGTTGCTTTTGCCGGTATTGATGCTCCGTCAAACGATTCCGGTCAGATCGCAGGCAACCACAAGGCTATGAGTAAAATCGGCTCATCCGCACTTCGCA
>JBJDYM010000129.1:0-1939 GCA_051867315.1 Faecousia sp. | reverse complement strand
ACAATGTGTCCCGCTGGTCCCGGACGGCGGTGGACTATTTCGGCCTGCCGGGAGAATACATGTTCGATGCCGGAAGCATTTGGATGGGCTTCATCCATCCGGAGGACCGGGAGGCCTACGCCAAGGACCTGGATGCGGTGATGGAGCGCCGGAAGCACTTCCACGATGTGTGCTACCGGGCCCGGAACCGGGACGGCGAATATGTGCGCCTGTCCTGCAAGGGTGTGATCACGGAGGGAGACGCGGCCACACCGGCGGTATTCGCGGGCACCATCACCAATCTGGGCGTGGAGGAACCCTCCGCCGGGAAACAGAGGTGAGCCGATGCAGCCGAATATCTGGTTCAATGTGTGTGCGCTTTGTGTGCTGGTGGTGCTGGTCGGCCTGTATTACATCAAGTTCAAGGCGCCCTTCAAAAAATATGTGATTTTCTTGGATATGGCCTGGATGGCCCTGGTCTCCACGGTGGCGAGCCTGTGCAACAATACGCTGCCGGGGCTGGTGCCGCTGTGGGTGCTCCAGCTGAGCAATATGACCTATTTTCTGGCCCATGGGCTGCTCCTGCCGGCCCTTCTGCTGTACGTCCACTCCCTGACGGACCACAGCCTGGCAGGCTGGAAGCGGCTGATTCCCTGGTTGATTCCCACGGCGTTCAGCATGCTGCTGATCCTCACCAGCTGGTATTCCGATTCCCTGTTCTGGTTGGATGAGGGAGGAAATTACCACCGGGGGAGCATGATGTGGCTGGTGTACCTGGTGACCGGCTATAACATTGTGGGCATCGTGATCCATTTGGTGCAGAGGTGGCACCGGATTCCCCGAAGAGAGGGCGCGCTGATCGTGGTGTTTCTGGCGCTGTCCTCCGGCGCGGTGCTGCTGCAGATGTTCTGCCCCTGGCTGCTGGTGGAGAATTTCGCCTCCGCCCTGTGCATCATGATGTCCCAGCTGGCCATTCAGAGTCCGGAGCTGATCATGGACGGCAGCACCGGCATGCTGAACAAGCAGGGCTTTTCCAATTTGCTGCTGGCCATGTTCGACCAGCACCATAGCTTCCAGGTGGGCTTCCTGATGGTGGATAATTACCACGAGCTGGAAAAAATATACGGCTACACCCGGCTGGAATCCCGCATCTGCGTGCTTTCCAATTTCCTCAAGCAGCACCCCGGGGCGATTTATGCCCGGGTGGACAGCGGCCTGTTCTGTTTTGTGCCGGAAAATCTCCAGAATCCCCAGGCCTGGACGGATCTGCTCCAGGATCTGGACGCGGATACCCTGATCTCCTGCCTGCACAAGCGCCGCATCGGCGTCCGGGTGCAGATGAAAATGGGTGTGGTCGACTGCCCCCAGGAGGCGGAATCCTTCACCACCCTGATGGGACTTTTTGACATGGCCGCCCGGCTGCCCATAGCCAAGGGGCAGGATGCCTTCCGGCTCAGCTCGGTGGACGTGATGAATCTGCGGCGCAGAAAGCTGATTGAGGAGCAGGTGCGCAGCGCCGTGAAGGACAACAGTCTGCGCATGGTCTACCAGCCCATTTATGACATCCGTTCAAAGCGCTTCTGCAGCGCCGAGGCACTGATGCGGATGCATACGGAGAAAACCGGCGATGTCAGCCCCGGCGAGTTCATCCGCATTGCCGAGGACAGTGGGGCCATCCTGAAGCTGACCCGGTTCGCTGTGGAGACGGTGTGCCGCTTCCTCCGTTCCGCCGATTTGAAGGGACTGGACCTGCGCTGGGTGAACATCAACCTCTCCGCCATCGACTGCGCCCAGGAGGATCTGGCGGAGCGGATGCTTGGAATCATCCGCGGAAGCGGTGTGGAGCCTGGGATGATCAGCGCCGAGGTGACGGAAACTGCCTTCACCAACCTGCCGGACAGCGTCCTTTCCAACCTGACCGACCTGTCCCGGGCCGGGGTGACCATCATGCTGGACGACT
>JBJDYM010000128.1:0-1941 GCA_051867315.1 Faecousia sp. | reverse complement strand
TGATGAACATGATCAGGGAGGCGAACATGACCCCCTGGCGCTTTCCGATCTCCTCCTCGGTAAAATCGCACACCCCCATGGCGCACATGGTGCCCAGGCCCAGGGCATGGGTCCACATCTGCTCGAACAGCAGCCGGGCATCCGCCTCCGTCAGGCCGTAGTCGCGCATCACCAGCTGAATGCAGGTTTCGTCCATGCCGTCCAGATCCTTCAGGGATTCCTCAAAGCTGACGCCCCGGGGGTGCTCCTGCAGAAACAGCAGCTTAAACAGCTCCGGCTCATGGATGCCATAGGAAACGATCATCATCCCGATCCGCTTGAAAGCCGGGGTATACTCCTGATAATCGCTGATGTATTCCATGAACTCCTTCACTGCCAGGGATCGGGCCGCCTGCTTCACATCCTCCATGTTTTTGAACAGGGTGAAGATCGGTCTGGCCGAGGTTCCCATCCGGGCGCCCAAATCCCGGGCCGTCAGCGCGGACACGCCTCCCTCCTTGATCATGGCAAAGGCAGCGGCGGCAATCTCCTCCCGGGTAAATTTGGGCTTCGGGGGCATAAGCAAGCATCCTTTCCGTCTGATTTCAAAACATCGTTTCGCAACGTTGTTTTTATTATAAAGATGACTCCCCCATTTGTCAATGGTTTTTCCAATCCAGCAGAACGTTAAATTGGAATTTGGCGATTTCCTCCGCACCCAACCAAGGGGAGGATGTCAATCTGCAAACACCAATCTGCCATTCCGTTTCCGCATCACGGAAAAACGGGTGCAGCTCAGAACGCTGCACCCGTGAGATTTTTTCAATAGAAAAGCAAATCGGAATAGGTGGGGAAGGGCCAGTAATTCTTGGCGGTCAGTTCCTCCAGCCGGTCGGCGCTGGCGCGGATGGCATCCATGGAGGCAATCACCACCTGGCGGCAGTAGCGGGCGGCCTCCGTCGGTTCTTCCGGAATCGCGGTCAGCTCCCCTTTCAGCTGCTCCACCCGGTCATACAGCTCATCCTGATTCCCGGAGAGCCTGGCAATCAAGTCCAGCTCGCTGCGGCAGGGCGCGCCCAACGCCTTTTTGGCGGAGACGGTGTCGCACAGCGCTTTGGTGTAGGCGGAGGCGGCGGGGAGAATCTGATGGATGGCCATATCCACCATGGTTCTGGCCTCGATGTTCACGATTTTCCGGTAGGATTCCAGGTGGATGGCATGACGGGCCCGGAATTCCGTCTCATTGAAAATACCGTGGCGCACCACCAGATCGATGTTTTTCTCGCTGATGTAGGCGGGCAGCGCCTCGGCGGTGGAGGCCAGGTTGCTCAGGCCCCGGCGGGCCGCCTCCTGCTTCCATTCCTCCGAATAGCCGTTGCCGCCGAAAATCACCCGCTGGTGATCGGTGAGGGCCCGGCAGACCAGCTTCTGCAGGGTGGCGTCGAAATCCTGGGCCTTTTCCAGCTCGTCGGCAAAGCGGCAAAGCTGTTCCGCCATGATGGTGTTCAATGCAATGTTGGGGCCCGCCACGGACTGGGAGGAGCCCACCATCCGGAATTCAAACTTGTTGCCGGTGAAGGCCAGGGGGCTGGTCCGGTTGCGGTCGGTGGTGTCCTGGGGAATGGAGGGAATGCCGTCCACACCGATGCGCAGCAGGCTCTTGCCCGGCTCCTGGTAATTGGTGCCGTCGATGATGGACCGGACCACGGCGCTGAGCTCATCCCCCAGGAAGATGGACACGATGGCCGGAGGCGCTTCATGGGCGCCCAAGCGGTGGTCGTTGCCCGCATAGGCCACGGTGCAGCGCAGGAAATCCTGATATTCGTCCACACCCTGGATGAAGGCGGCCAGAAACACCAAAAACTGGGCGTTCTGCCGGGGTGTCTTGCCGGGGCTGAACAGATTCCTGCCGGTGTCGGTGGCCAGGGACCAGTTGTTGTGCTTGCCGGAGCCGTTGACCCC
>JBJDYM010000127.1:0-1944 GCA_051867315.1 Faecousia sp. | reverse complement strand
AGCAAAGCAGATCATTTCCGGCCAGCACCGCCAGGACTGCGGCCTCCCCCGCCCCGTAGCGCTGGGAGATGGCGTCCATGGACAGATCGTCTGTGAGAATCACGCCGTCAAAGTCCATGGCCAGGCGCAGATAACGGTGCAGCTCCGGCGACAGGCTGGCCGGGAATTCCGGGTCGATGGCCTCCACCACAGTGTGGCTGACCAAGATGGCCCCGCCTCCCGCCTCGATCCCTGCAAAGAAGGGCTGCAAATCCGCTTTCTCCAGATCCTCCAGATTCCGGCGGTCCACCGCAATCCCCACATGGGTATCGGCATTGTTGCCGTAGCCGGGGAAATGCTTCATCACCGCGCCCACGCCGTACTTGGCCATGGTCTGAATCGCCCCGGCCGCAAATTCCCCCGTCACCTCCGGGGACTGGCCCAGGGAGCGGCTAAACATAAACGCGCTGCGTTCGGTGGAAATGTCGCACACCGGGGCCAGGTTCACATTGATGCCCAGGCTTGCCAATAGCTGGGCCTTTTCCGCCTCGGTTTGCAGCACCAGCTCCATCCCACCCTGCTGGTAGAGCTGGCGGGGGGACGAAAAGCTCTGGGCCCGGAAGGAGCGGTGGCTGCTGACCCGGGTGACAGTGCCGCCCTCTTCATCCACGGCGATAAGCAGCGGAATTCTTGCCGCCTCCTGGTAGGAAAGCACCTTCTGGCCCATGGAATCCGGAGTTTGTCCGTCAAAATCCCGGCTGAAGAGCAGCAAGCCTCCCAGGTGAAGGCGGCTTACCTCCCCTGCCCCGTCCGTCTCCGGGCAGCGGGCCAGGAAAATCTGACCAACCTTCTCCTCCAGCGTCATAGAGGCCAGCAGTTCCTCAATGGGGTCGGAAGGCTGGGTGGGAGCTGTCTCGGTCACAGGCTGGGGCATCTTCACAGTGGACGCTTCCTCTGTCGGTTCTGCGGGGGCCATGGTGGGAACCGACGGGGTTCTGGCCAGGTACACCAGACCAATCAAAGCACAGACGGCCACGAAAATGGCCGCAATCAGCCTGCCCCTCATGGCTTTTCCGGCTCCATGCCGCACTGGGCAATCCGGGTGCGGAGCCAATCGCCCCGCAGATATACAACATAAAATACGGCCGCAGCCAGAATCCAGCTGATGGGGTAGCAGATGGTGAGCATGCCCAGCGTATGCCACCGGCGCACCACCGTGGCAAGCCAAACAATGCGGAAAAGACAGACGCAGCTTCCCGTAATCAGGGTGGGCACCACACTGTAGCCCACCCCCCGCATGGTGCCCGCAAACACCTCAATGGGCATGAACACAATGTTAAAGGGCATGATGGAAAGCATGATCACACTGCCCACGGCGATCACCTCCGGATCGTCGGTATAGATGCCCAGGATTTGAGTGCGGAAGGTGAGAATCAGCGCCGCCACCGCGCCAACCAGCGCCACGCTCATGCCCAGGCAGACCCAAGCGCTCTGCCGGATGCGGCGGTATTTCTGGGCTCCGAAGTTCTGGCCCACAAAGGTGGTGACGGAAACGCCGAAGGCACCGGAGATCATCCAGGTGATGGCATCGGTCTTCCCATGGGCCGTCCAGGCGGCCATGGTCACATCCCCGAAGGAATTCACACCGGACTGAATGAGAATATTGGAAAAATCAAAGGTCACGAACTGCAGCCCCGCCGGAACGCCGATGCGCAGAATCCGGCCCAGGAGCCGCCGGTCAATCCGAAGCTTTTTCAGTTCCAGCCGATCCTCCGGCAGCTTGAGCAGCACCGCCATGGGCAGCACCGCACTGATAAACTGAGAAAGGGTGGTGGCCAGGGCCGCTCCGGCAACGCCCATTTTCAGCGCCGCCACAAACAGGACATCCAGCCCCACATTCAGCACGCAGGTGACCATCAAATACAGCATGGGCCGCCGGGAATCCCCCATGGCCCGCAGAATGCC
>JBJDYM010000126.1:0-1953 GCA_051867315.1 Faecousia sp. | reverse complement strand
GGGCCCACAATGGCCGTGGTGCTCTTTTCCGGGACGATCAGGGAGACGCCGTCGATGATCTTCTTTGTGTCATAAGAGAAAGAGATGTCCTTCGCCTGAATCTCATGGCTGGCCGGAGTGATATCCTCCCCGGAGATGTCCATGGCGGGCAGCTCCAGGATGGCGTTGGCCTTGTCCACGCAGGTATCCACCACACGGATCAATGCCGAGTAGGTGCCGGCCTTTTCCAATCCTTCCGTGACCATGAAGGAGCAGATCACCATCAGAATACAGTAAAGCAGGCTCATGGAGCCAACGGTGTACAGATACAGGGACAGGATCGCCACACCGACACCGATCAGCTTGGATACCAGATTTTGCAGCGCCATATAGGGGATCAGCGCAATTTCCATACCTGTGTTGGCTTTCACATTTTCATCAATGGCTGTCTCCACCCGGCGATTGTATTTGCCGGAGAGATGGTAGGATTTGACCTCAGCAATGCCCTTGATGTATTCCAGCACCTTTTCCACTACCGCCGTATCGCTGCGGGTCTTTTCCGGTGTTTTGGAGCGGGAGGCCCGCTGCAGAAGACGGTTGGCCAGAAAATAGAGCGCCAGACCCACGATGACCAGCAGCCCCACCCGCCAGTCAAAGCACAGCAGCATCAGCGTGATTATCCCGGTAGAGAAAACGCCTTCCGTGACCATCATGACCACACGGGTGCCTACATCAGAGAGACTTTCCATGGTGTTGGTGGTGACAGAAGTAATATAGCCCAGACTGTTTTCATTGAAATAACCCATGGGCAGATAACGCATGTGCTCTGCAATCTCAATGCGCTTGTTGGCCGCCGTACCGTAGCCGGCCTCCGTCTGAAGCATTGTCGCTTTGTACTTGACCACCGACGAGCCGAGGATGGACACCAGCATGATTGCCAGGGATCCGAAAATGGCGCCGTTTGTAATGTTCCCATTTAGAATAGCCTGCAGGACAACTGCGATGGCGGGGATCTTGATTGCCAGGAACAGTGCCGCAACAACCCCCAGCACAATGGACAGATAGAATTTTTTCCGATTCTTCTCATTGCAGAAACGGAAGAATTTTTTCAGGATCTCAAGCATGGATCTCACCTCCTGTCAGACTGTCTCTGGACGAAATATGGGCGTTCCAGAGCTTATTGTAAAGGGCGCAGCCTGTGAGCAGCTGTTCGTGGGTGCCGGCGGCTTCGATGCTGCCGCCGTTTACTACAACAATCTGATCCGCGTCCGTAATGGTGGAAAGGCGGTGGGCAATGACGATCAGGGTCTTTCCCTTTACCAGTTTGGCCACCGACTGCTGGATAACGGCCTCGTTTTCCGGGTCCGTGTAGGCCGTGGCCTCATCCAGGATAACCACCGGTGCGTTTTTCAGCATAGCCCGGGCGATGCTGATGCGCTGACGCTCGCCACCGGACAGATGCCCGCCGCCGCTGCCGACTACCGTATCAAAGCCATGCTCCAACCCCATAATGAAATCATAGCATCCGCAGTCCCTGGCCGCCTGCTCCACCTGCGCATCGCTGGCAGAGAGATCGCCCATGCGGATATTTTCCCGGACGGTGGTGTCGAACAGGAAGTTGTCCTGGGACACATAGGCCACCATGCGGTGATAATGCTCCGAGGAGAGTTTTCGGACGTCCGCGCCGCCGATGGTGATGCTGCCGCTGTCCACATCCCACCAGGAGGCAATCAGCTTGGCAATGGTGGATTTTCCACCGCCGGAGGGGCCTACCAGCGCATTGACTGTGCCTTCCCGGAAGGTGAGATCAATGCCGTGCAGCACCTCTTTTTCCCCATAGCCGAAATGAACATCGGACAGGCAAATGGTACTGTCCTTCGGTGCAGCCTCATCCTTTTCCGGGCGGGGCATTTCCTCTGCGTCGATGATGGCGGTCACTTCGCCCAGCACCGTGCGCAGCTTTGCCAGATCATC
>JBJDYM010000125.1:1493-6524 GCA_051867315.1 Faecousia sp. | reverse complement strand
TATGGAATATCTGCTTGCCATCGGTCTTGCCATGCTGGCAGGACTTTTGCTCACCCGTTTCACCAAACGCTTCAACCTGCCCGACGTAACCAGCTACCTGATTGCAGGCCTTTTGGTTGGGCCTCTGGCGCTGGGTGCCCTGGGCGTTCCCGGGTTGGGATTCGATTCCTTTGAATTTGTGGAGGAAATGGGGTTAATCTGCGACGTGGCCCTGGGCTTCATTGCCTTCTCCATCGGCAATGAGTTCCGGCTGGAGGAATTAAAGCACATCGGCCGTCAGGCCACCGTGATCGCCATTTTCCAGGCCCTCACCGCCACCTTGTTTGTGGATGTGGGGCTGTACCTGCTGCACCTGATCGTGGGGAGCCAGGTGCTTCCTCTGTCCACCTGCCTGATTCTGGGAGCCATCGCCACCGCCACCGCCCCCGCCGCCACCATCATGGTCATCAACCAGTACAAGGCCAAGGGCCCCCTGACCTCCATCCTGCTTCCCATCGTGGCATTGGACGACGCCGTGGGCCTGATCGTGTTCGCCGTATCCACCGGCGTGGCCAAGGCGCTGAACAGCGGGCACGTCAGCATGATTTCCGTGCTGGTCAATCCCCTGCTGGAGATTCTGGGCTCTCTGGCCCTGGGCGCACTCATGGGCTGGCTGTTCAGCTTCATGGAGCGCTTCTTCCACTCCCGGTCCAAGCGTCTGAGCCTGACGGTCTGCTTTGTGTTCCTGTGCACCGCCCTTTCCAAGCTGGAAGTGTCCCTCGGCGGTGTGGAGATCGGCTTCTCTCCCCTGCTGGTGTGCATGATGTGCGGCACCATCTTCTGCAACATGTGTGATTTCTCCGAGGAAATCATGTACCGCACCGACCGGTGGACCGCGCCCGTGTTTGTGCTGTTTTTCGTGCTCAGCGGCGCGGAGCTGGATCTGCGGGTGTTCCAGAATGCAGCCGTGGTGGGCATTGGTGTTGTGTATATTCTGACCCGTTCCGCCGGTAAGATTCTGGGGGCCAGAATCAGCGCCAAAGCCGTCCACTGCGACCATAACATCTGCAAATATCTGGGCATCACCCTGCTGCCCCAGGCCGGCGTGGCCCTGGGCATGTCCGTCACCGTTGCCGCCCAGTTCGGCGCGGAGGGCGCCATCATCCGCAACATCACATTGTTCTCCGTGCTGATTTACGAGCTGGTCGGCCCCATGATGACCAAGATGGCCCTCACCGCCGCCGGGGAGATCGAGCCCACCGCCGTCTCCAGCCGGGGCGTGATCCCCACCACCCCCGAGCGGAAGGGTTGACATTTTCCGGCAGGATAGTATAATATTTCTATCCAGATTATAGAAAAGGAGTCTTTTCCATGTTCTACCATATGAAGGTTGCCGGGCTGGAGCGGGATCTGCCCATCTGCCCTGTGAACGATTCGCTGTCCATCGCCGGTTTCGTCATCTTCGGTGACCAGGAGCTCACCGTGGCCTGCGCCCGGGAGCTGTTGGCCAGAGCCCCGGAATATGACTATATCCTCACCGCCGAAGCAAAGGGCATTCCCCTGGCCCACGAAATGGCCCGCCAGGCCGGGGACGCCAAGTACATCCTGGCCCGGAAGGGTCCCAAGCTCTACATGCGGGACATCTTCTCCGTTACCGTCAACTCCATCACCACCGCCAAGGAGCAGAAGCTGTACTTGGACGGCGCGGACGCCGCTTTGATGAAGGGCAAGCGGATTCTGCTGGTGGACGACGTGATCTCCACCGGCGAGAGCCTGGCCGCCCTGGAAGCCCTGGCCACCCAGGCCGGCGGCGAGATCTGCGGCCGGATGGCCATTTTGGCCGAAGGCGACGCCCAGAAGCGGCCCGACATCCTCTATCTGGAAAAGCTCCCCCTGTTCCACCCCGACGGAACCGTCATGGGCTAACCAAATCCCACGGCCAAACGGCCGTGGGATTCTTTAACGTTCAAATATCGATCTTTACAATCCATGTTCCGTTCCGTTTCCCATTTTCACGGTGAAGAACGCCCTTTTCCTGCAGCCCAGCAGTGCAGCGTTTGACGTTCCGATTTTCCGGTGACTGCTGCCAATTCTTTTTGGGTGATGGCGGGGTTGGATGGCATTGAGCACAGTCAACTCCCCCAAAATGCAATTTGGCACTTTGGGAGCCGCCAAAGCAATGTGAAGAAACCGGTTTTTCAGCTCATGCCGCCGTCCCAGCAGCAGGTTCTCAAAGAACAGCTCCAGATATTTTGTCGTGGCAGTGATTCCCTTGTGCAAGTCGGTGTAGTTTGCACGTACCAGGGCGTTGCGGAAATACCAGGAGTTCCACATCCTGCAAGCCAATCGCAGTTTTCCACGCCGCGCTCCGCTGAGCCTGTCCCGGTTCCCCTTGGCGAATGTATTCTTCCAGATCATACTTCCGACTGCTGTCCATGTCAGCACCCCTTTCGAAGGAAATCTCGTTCCTGTATCCGGTTTAATACCAACGAAGCAGCATAGAACATGGTTTCATATTTCAAATACATCAGCGCGTTTTCATCCCAGAGATACCGCAGCTGGGCGGGGAATTCCTCGTCGCCGAACCAGAGCTGGAGCAAAAGCCTCAAATCCTCGAACACCGGGATGGAATAGGCCGCGTCCCCCAGGGGGTATTTTTCTCCGCCCAGGCTTTCGCAGGCCCTGGCAAACCGCTCCGGCTGCTCCTGGAACCGCTCCGCCCAGCTGTCCCGCTGCTCCAGAAGGCTCTGGTGAAAGCCGCGGCCGAAATCCCCCATGTTTTTCCAGTTCCCGGAAGGGTGCCGGTCCTCCCGGCTGTCGCAGACCAGATCCAGCAGGGTCAGCACCTCGCCGAAGGAATTGGCCCCTATCCAGGCATCCCCATGAAGACGGGAGATGTCCCCGGTTCGGCGGTGAATGCGGTAGAGCTCCGAGAGGAAGACGGTATAAAAATAGGCATCGTCCATTTTTGCCCCCAGCTTCCGGGCCAAAGCAGCCTGGTCATATTTCAGAAACAGCGCCTTCGCCCGCTGCACCGTAATCGCATAATTGTCCCGGCGCTCCATGAAATCCATCTCCTCATGTCAATATCCGCAGAAATACTATACCAAATTCTGACCGCAATGAAAAGGGATTTGCGAAAAATCTTTCGGAATTCTGATACAATTATCTGACTGAACGCTCACAAAGATTTCCGAGGATGATTCGCGCAAAACAAGGCGAAGGATGCCGCTGGGCTGACGCCCAGCAAGTTAGGCAACGCAGTTTTGCACAAATCCTGTTTACTTTCCGGGGAGATTATGATAGAATGGATGGAACTTTCCGATAAAGGATGATTTTCTTTGACTTTTGACTCTACGAAACTGATCATCGACCTGGACGCCATCCGGCACAACATCGAGGCGGTGAAGGCCCGGGTGAATGCCCCAGTGATGGCCATCATCAAGGCGGACGCCTACGGCCACGGTGCGGTGGAGCTGGCCCGGCATTTGGACGACAGCTGTGCCTTCTTCGGCGTCAGCTCCATTTTGGAGGCGCTGGAGCTGCGGCAGGCCGGGACGAAAAAGCCCATCCTCATTCTGGGCCACACCCCGGTGACCTCCTTCCCCGACGCCATTCGGGAGGACATCCGCCCCACCATTTACCGGTATGAGGACGGCCTGGCCCTGTCCCGGGCCGCGCAGGCACTGGGACAGACATGCAAATTCCACTTCGCCGTGGACACCGGCATGAGCCGCCTGGGCTTCCAGGTAACGGAAGAAGATGCGGACCTCTGCGCCGAAATCGCCGCCCTGCCAAACGTGGAAGCCGAAGGCCTGTTTTCCCATTTTGCCACCGCCGACTGCGCGGATCTGACCCGGGCCAGGCGCCAGGCGGAGCGTTTCGACGCATTTGACGCCATGCTGAAAGCCCGGGGCGTACATATCCCCATCCGCCACCTGGACAACTCCGCCGGGCTGATGAATTTCGGCTGCGAATACGAAATGGTCCGCTCCGGCATCGTGACCTACGGCATGTACCCCAGCGACGAGGTGGACCCGGGGCTTTTGGACCTGCGGCCCGCCCTGCGGTGGGAAAGCCGCATCACCCATTTAAAAACCCTGGAGCCCGGCCGGGAGATCGGCTACGGCGGCACCTGCACCACCACCCGGCCCACCAGGGTGGCCACCATCCCCGTGGGCTATGCCGACGGCTACCGGCGAAACCTGTCCGGACGGTTCCACGTGCTCATCCGGGGAAAAAAGGCCCCGATTCTCGGCCGCATCTGCATGGATCAGATGATGGTGGACGTGACGGAGATCCCCGATGTACAGCCAAACGACGTGGTGGTGCTGGTGGGCCGCTCCGGAGACGAGCAAATCACCGTGGAGGAAATCGCCGCCCGGGGGGACAGCTTCAACTACGAATTCGTCTGCGGCATCAACCGCAGGGTGCCGCGGGTTTACACCATGGGCGGCAAGGTGGTTCACTCCGTGGTTTATCTGCTGGATAAGAATACCTAACACACACAGGAGGACATACTATGGCAGAAAACCATTCTCCAAAATATCGCAGGAGAAAAAAGCATTCCAGCTCTTCCCCCATCGTCATCGGATTGGTGCTGGTGATGGCGGTGCTGGTGCTGTTTTCCCTGGGACTGCGGCTGCTGCTGAACAGCGGCGGGTCCGGAGGCGCCGTGAAAGTGGAAGCGGTGGAAGCGGAAACCACCGCGATGGAAGCAGCCGGGGAAAAGAGTCCCTCGCTGTGGGAGCGGCTGTTCGGGCCGAAGGAAACCCAGCCCCCGGCCACAGAGCCGCCGGAGCCGGAGCATGTGGTCTCCACCGCCCAGATCGCCGTCACCGGAGACATCCTGATGCACATGCCCGTGATCAACACCGGGCTGCAAAGCGACGGCAGCTACAATTTTGACTCCATTTTCCGGTATCTGACCTCCTACGCCTCCGCCGCGGACTACGCCGTGGCCAACCTGGAAACCACCCTCTGCGGCACGGATAAGGGCTACAAATACTCCGGCTATCCCGCCTTCAACTGCCCCGACGAGATCGTGGACGC
>JBJDYM010000125.1:0-1393 GCA_051867315.1 Faecousia sp. | reverse complement strand
ACCAGCCGGCTGGACCCGGACCACAAAACCGTCTGCCTGTACTCCACCGGCAACGCGGTCTCCAACCAGCGGATCGCGGAAATGGATCTGAAAACCGGCCACACCGAGGACGCCCTGCTGTTCACCATCACCTTCAGCAAGTATTCCGACGGCACGGTTTATCTGGAAAATGTGGATATCCTCCCCTGCTGGGTGGATCTTCGCACCGAGCCTAAGCCGGAATATCCCATTATCCCGCTGGATCAATCCCTGCGGGAGCAGTGGCAGAGCCTGTTCGGCCTGACGGACGAGGCCCTGGCAAACGCCCAGAAATCCTATGACCGCACCCAGGAGCTCACCGGCCCCGGTACTGCGCTGGCCCAGAACTACCTGGCCGAACAAAAGCAGCAGCGGGAGGCAGATTACCTGGCTGCCGTCACCGAAACCCAGGACCAGGCCGCTTAACGGCCGAAAGGAGAGAGCCTATGAAAACCTTCTGGCGCAGCCTGCTTACTGCGCTGAAAATCACGCTGGTCATCGTGCTTGTTGTTTCCCTTGCGGGCATCGGCATTCTGGGCTGGTACTTCTATGACACCGCCTTCTCCGATGCGCCTTCGGACAATGCGATGTTTCGGTTCATTGAATCCCTGGTGCCCGCCCGGGAGACCCAGCCAACGGAGCCGCTGATCCCCATCCTGCCCACCACCGAGGCCACGGAGCCCCCCACCACAGAGCCGCCTACCACGCTTCCTCCCGAGCCGGAGCATGTGGTCGCCACCGCCACCATCGGCACCGTGGGGGACCTTTTGATGCATCAGCCGGTGTTCGCCTCCTGCCAGCAGAGCGATGGCAGCTACAATTTTGAATCCATTTTCCGCTATATCAAGGATACCATCACCTCCCTGGACTACGCCGTGGCCAACCTGGAAACCACCTTCGGCGGCGATGCCTACACATACCAGGGCAATCCCGCCTTCAACTGTCCGGACGCCCTGGCAGACTACGTGGCGGACGCGGGCTTTGACATGCTGCTCACCGCCAACAACCACGCCGGAGACACCATGGGCCCGGGCATCAAGAGAACCGTGGAGCGGGTACGCGAAAGCGGTCTTGTCGCACTGGGCAGCCAGCTGAACGGTGAAGAGCCCAAATTCCAGATCGTGAATGTGAACGGCATCAAGATCGGTATGGTTTGCTACACCTGGGCCTACAGCGGCGACGGAACCAAGTTCTCCCTGAACGGTCTTGCCGCTGTCCCGGACGAGGGCCAGATGAACTACTTTGTGAACAGCAACCCGGACAAGCTGTACCGCGAGGCGGAGCAGATCATGGCCCAGATGAAGGCCCAGGGGGCGGAAGCCACCATGATGTTCATCCACTGGGGTGTGGAATATGTGACGACGGAAAACGCCCT
>JBJDYM010000124.1:0-1956 GCA_051867315.1 Faecousia sp. | reverse complement strand
ACCAGCTCCCAGTTGTAGCGCTTTTCCTTCTCATTGTAGTCCACGGGGCAGCCACGGCCGAAGTCCTCCACCTCCACGCTCAGGTCCTCATACCGGGTGACGATGATGGTGTCACCGTGGCCCTCCCGGGCTTCATCAATGGCGTTTGAAAGGATCTCAAACACCGCATGCTTACAGCCCTCCAAATCATCAGAGCCGAAAATGACCGCGGGACGTTTCCGTACCCGGTCCTCTCCTTTCAGCATGGAAATGCTGGTATTTCCGTATTGTTCTTGCTGCTTTTTACTTGCCATGTTTCATACCTGCCTAAGTTTGCCATATTAAATCCAGAGTATTATATGCAAAATCCAAAGGAAAGTCAAGGAATGGGATTTTTTCATCCTGCCAGCAATAACTTTCCCAATTACGCCAATACTATTGATACTGTTCTTCTTCAAAGGAGTGGAAGCGATGGAATCCATCTGGACAAGCACGGTGAAAATGCCCCACTTTCCGCCGCTGTGGGGGGACGCCCGCACCGACGTTTTGGTCATCGGCGGAGGAATGGCGGGGCTGCTCTGCGCCAGAGCGCTGCAGGAGGCCGGGGTAAGCTGCGCCGTGGCGGAGGCGAGAACCATTACCGGGGGAATCACCCAAAATACCACCGCCAAGATCACAGCACAGCACGGTCTGATTTTTCAGAAGCTTCTGCGCCGCTTCGGTGCGGAGCGGACAAAGCTCTATTGGCAGGCCAACCGGGACGCTCTGGAAGCATTCCGTGCCCTGTCCCGGCAGATTGACTGTGATTTTGCGGAGCAGGATCATTTTGTCTATTCCCAAACCGACCTGCAGATTCTGGAACGGGAGCTTGCCGCCCTGGAGGCCATTGGCTGTCCGGCGGAACTGGTACAGCAGCTGCCGCTTCCCTTTCCCACCGCTGGGGCAGTGAAATTTTCCAAACAGGCCCAATTTCATCCCCTGAAATTTCTTTCCGCCATTTCCGAAAAACTGACCATCTATGAAAACACCGCCGTCCGGGAGCTGACAATGGGGGCGGCCATCACAGATCGGGGCAAAATCCACGCGGATGCGTTTGTTGTTGCCACCCATTTTCCCTTTCTCAACAAGCACGGAAGCTACTTTCTCAAGCTCTATCAGCAGCGCTCCTACGCCATTGCCCTGGAAAACGCCCAGCCTTTGGAGGGCATGTATCTGGATGCCCAGGAAAACGGCCTGTCCTTCCGAAGCTACCGGGACTGCCTGATTGTGGGCGGCGGCGGTCACCGGACAGGAAAGGCCGGCGGCGGCTGGCCAGAGCTGGAGGGATTTGCAAAGGGACATTTTCCCCAGTCAAAAATCATCCACCGCTGTGCCACTCAGGACTGCATGACTCTGGACGGGATGCCCTATATCGGGCAGTACAGTGCCCGGACGCCGAACCTGTACGTGGCCACCGGGTTCAACAAATGGGGCATGACCTCCTCCATGGTGGCCGCCCAGCTGCTCACGGACTTGCTCACCGGCAAAGAGAATCCTTTTGCATCGGTGTTCTCCCCCTCCCGGAGCATCCTCCACTCCCAGCTGGGAATCAACGCCTGGGAAGCGGCGCGAAATCTATTGTCCCCCGCTCCAAAACGCTGCCCGCACATGGGGTGCGCCCTGAAATGGAACTCTCAGGAGCACAGCTGGGACTGTCCCTGCCACGGGTCCCGGTTTACAGAAAATGGGAAGCTCATCGATAACCCGGCTGCGGGAGATCTAAAGAAGCAGGAATGAGCCATATCTGACATCTTTTATTGTTTTTCCTCTTGTTTTTTTCATGCTCTGCGGTTATAATATTCCAAGAAAAAGATAGGAGGTCATTTTTATGGCTGTTAAAATTGAAAAAGAAACCATCATCGGCGACATTCTCGACATCGCTCCCCAGAGCGCTCCCCTGTTCTTCGCCATCGGCATGCACTGCCTGGGCTGCCCCTC
>JBJDYM010000123.1:0-6525 GCA_051867315.1 Faecousia sp. | reverse complement strand
GGAACCTATGAAAAGTGTCTGGAGATTCAGGGCAAACTGAAAGACGGCTCTATGACGGAGCAGGAAGCAAAGGCTCTGGATGATGCCGAAAAACTGTACATCATCTCCGACAATACCTATCTGCATATCCAGCGGACGGATGACGGCTTTGACTACTCCATTTATGATAAGGAAACTTCCAAGCTGATCGACGGCGGGCAAATTGGCTCCCCGGAACAGCATATCTACTCCGCCTGTTTATCTGTCTGTGATCTTCATGGTCTTGACGGATATAAAGTCAAGTACGCTCCTATGGAGCTTTTGGAAACTCTGCAAGAAGCACAGTCACTGAATACGCAAAGCCTACCACTTCCTGACCCTATCATTACCCCTGACATGATGGAACGGTATGGATACCACGACCCGAATATGTTCCCGCTGTCCAAGGATCGGGCTTTGGAGCTGCTGGAACAGGATGCCTTGCTTTTCATGCTGTATCCCGACAATACGGATGAAATGGTACTTGATTCTGAGGATGTTGTGAATCACGATGGGATCATTGGCATTACCCGTGAAGAATGGCGGGATATTCACGATTCCGTCCCTGCCCGTGATGTCCACCAGCGTTTTCTGGATGCTCCCGGTGATGCCTACGCAATCATGCAATTAAAGCAGGATGCTCCCCGTGAATTGCATTATTCCGCACTGGACAGGATTCCAGCGCCACCCTCCCCATCAAACTACGATGTGATCTACACCGGTCCCATTGTCTGCGAGCAAAGCCAAATGGCCACATTGGAGCGTCTGTATGAAATCTTCAATCTGAACCGCCCCGGCGACTTTACCGGGCACAGCCTCTCCGTGAGTGACATCGTTGCGCTGAAACAGGACGGTGTGGTATCCTACCACTACTGCGACAGCGTGGGTTTCAAGGAACTGCCGGACTTCCAGAAAGAGAACTACCTGAAGGCAGCGGAGATGTCCACGGAGGATGATTACGGTATGATTGATGGTATCATCAACAATGGGAAACAGCCCACGGTAGCCGATCTGGAACAGCAGGCCAAATCCGGTCAGTCCATTTCCCTGATGGATTTGGCGGATGCCGTCCACCGGGAGAAAAAGCCATCTGTCCTAGAAAAGCTCAAAGATCAGCCGCAGCAACCCCAGCGTAAATCCAAACCCCGAAAATCCAAAGAACAGGAGATTTGAACATGAATGATTTCACCTTTGAAGAACAGCAGCTCATGAGTATCTACAATCCCGGCACCCGTCTGGGGCTGATTCGCACTCTTGTGGATATGCGTACTTATCTGGATAAGGACGAGCAGGAGCTGAAAGACCTGACGGACAGTGCCATAGCCAAGCTCAATACCATTACGGATACCGAGTTTGATGCGTTGGATTTGGTTCCCGACTTTGATTCCTGACCGTATAACGAATGACAGCCGGTTCTGAGGCACTCCCAGAACCGGCTGTTATCATGCGGTATCAATCATCCCACAAATGCCGCTCCACATACTTGTGCATGGCGGTGCAATAGGACTACTTTCTCTCCCAATAATGCGGCATAGAAAGAGCATCTGAACGCATTTTACCCCTTATCACGCTGGACAGGTCTTCGTTTCCTGTTGACTTTAGTACGAAATCGTACTATAATCACAGTATTATTTCGTACTATTGGAGGAAGCCATGAACCATCTCGTTTTTCATCAAATTCACAGACTCAACTATCTGACCTCTGAATTGGATGGTCTGTATCACCAGGCCTCGCTTCAAGTCGGAATATCAGACAGTGTCATGCGGATTCTGTACGCGATTTACGATAACGGAGACGGTTGCCCGCTGCAAACAATCTGCCGACAATCCGGCATCAGCAAGCAGACGGTGAATTCCGCCATTCGCAAGCTGGAGGAGGAAGGAATCCTCTATCTTGCCCATTTCAAGGGAAAGAACAAAAAGGTGATGCTGACCGAAAAGGGAAAAGCCCATCTTGAACAGACGGCTGCCAGAATCTATGAAGCGGAATGCCAGGCCTTCGCAGGCTGGACGGTTGCGGAAATGGAAGAATATCTTCACCTGACCGAGAAATTCGCGGAATCCTTCCGGCAACAGGTACAGGCCATGAACAGCGAGGGCGTGCAATGAAGATCAAATTATCCGATCATTTTTCCTATGGGCGGCTGCTGCAGTTTACCCTGCCGTCCATTGCCATGATGATTTTTACCTCCATCTACAGCGTGGTAGACGGTTTTTTTGTATCAAATTTCGCAGGAAAGACACCCTTTGCCGCTGTGAATCTAATTATGCCAGTCCTGATGGTTGTGGCAACAGTTGGTTTCATGTTCGGAACTGGCGGCACCGCTATTGTATCAAAGGTGTTGGGTGAAGGTGACCGTCAGCGGGCAAACCGCTATTTTTCTCTCTTTACCTATGTGGCCTTCGGACTGGGCGTTCTCTTTTCCGTGCTGGGGTTTTTGTGGATTCGCCCCATTGCCCAACTGCTGGGGGCGGAGGGTGAGCTGTTGGAAAACTGCGTGGTGTATGCCCGCATCAATTTGGCTGCCACGCCCTTCTTTATTCTCCAGCTTCTGTTTCAGAGCTTTTTCGTCACTGCGGAAAAGCCCCAGTTGGGGTTGACAGTCACCATATCCTCCGGCCTGACCAATATGCTGCTGGACGCAGTGCTGGTGATTTTGCTGCCGAAGCCCTATAAGCTGATCGGCGCTGCTGTCGCCACAGCCATGAGCCAGGTGGTGGGCGGCGTCGTTCCGCTGTTCTATTTTTTCCGAAAGAACAGCAGCATTCTCCGGCTGGGCAAAACCCGGTACGAAGGTAAGGCAATCCTTCGTGCCTGCACCAACGGTTCCTCAGAATTCATGAGCAACATTTCCATGAGCATCGTGGGAATGCTGTACAATTTGCAGCTCATCAAATATGCCGGAGAGAACGGCGTCGCCGCCTACGGCGTGATGATGTACGTCAGTATGGTCTTTTCCGGGGCGTTCATCGGATACTCCATCGGCACCGCGCCGGTGATCGGCTATCACTTCGGAGCGCAAAACAATCAGGAGCTAAAGAGCCTGCTGCGGAAAAGTCTGTTCCTAATCAGCGTTTTCGGTATCTGTATGTTCACAGCAGCACAGATACTCGCTGTGCCCCTCGCACATTTTTTTGTGGGCTACGATCCGGAACTGATGGCACTCACCATCTCCGGTTTCCGTATCTTCGCAATATCCTTCCTGTTTATGGGCTTTGCCGTTTTTTTCTCTGGATTCTTTACCGCACTGAACGACGGTTTGACCTCAGCACTGATTTCTTTCCTGCGGACGCTGGTATTTCAAGTAGGAGCCATTTTGGTTCTGCCCCTAATCTGGGGAATCAACGGCATCTGGATATCCATTTCAGCAGCAGATGCTATGGCAGTAATATTGGGTGCAGCATTCATCGCCATGAAGCAGAAGAAATACGGTTATTGAACTAGATAAAATCACTCCCATATTGGCTAATGCTTTTTCGCCAATCCTGCCTGAGCAATTCAGACGGGATTGATATATTCAGTCAAAGCGAAGGAAAGGAAATCTGCGAGATTGCGGAAATCGAAAAGGCGGCATCCAAAACCTGATTCTGAATTGAGCCGGGATTGCACGATTGCACCCAGGGATAGAATGAAATAGATACTGTATTGTATTAAATAGCTCATTCTAAATGAGAGAAATAACCCCTATACTCAATGTTGATAGCATCTAGTAGATAAGGGGTTGTATTCAATGGATATCGATTTCATTCTCACCGGGCAGCGAATCCGTGAGGCACGAAGATTCAGAGGATGGACGGCGGATTTCCTTGCGGAGAAAGTCGGACTTGCAACGGAATCTCTGCGCCATATTGAAAATGCTTCCAGCAAGCCCAGTCTTCAGACACTGTTCAAGATTGCAACAGAACTGGATGTATCTCTGGACTACATCACGGGACGAACTTCAAACCTTTCTTCTGTACTTTCTGGCGATTGCAGTAAGGATTTTGGTTTGAGTGAAACACAAAGCCGCATGGTTCAAGATGTACTCAAAAGCATTATCCCGGTAATCACCGAGTACCTTTGACTGATGGAGCCATTTCGACAAAGCCGTTACTGAAAGGTAGCGGCTTTGTCTCTTTGTCCCACAATTCGACAGCATTTGCACGAACCCCGTGCTATAAAGTATTTAGTAGATACTATATAGTATCAATTAAATACATGGAGGGACTCATAATGTCAACGAGGAAGGTATTGGAGGAAATGTTGGAGAACTGCTTGGGAGCAGCCTATCAGCAGGAAATCAGAAATCGCTATCAACGCAATGTGGAAAAAGGTGTTTATGGTGTTGAAGAACGCGAATATGATGCCGGTATTGCCGAGCTGGAAATCTCGTTCTCTCCAGAGGAAAAAACACAGCTTGCCGAGTATGAGAAAACCTGTTCAAGCCTGCGGGAATATTCCGCGAAATATGGTTTCCTCGCCGGAATCTATTGTGGTTTCCAGCAGTATTTCACATCAGCACACGAAGCAGACGGTGGCTTTACAAAGTATGTCTGTGATGAAATCTACAGGATGCCCAAAATGATGCGGCACAGAGAGTATTACTCTGATATCGAACGCCGGAACAGTCTGGCAGATGCGATGGAAACGGGCAGCGCTGGCAAGGCCCAGTATCATATCGTATCGGTGGAGTGTGCGTGGGATCAGCGTTCCTACAGTGCTTCAATCGATGGCTTTTATCTGGGATATCATGCTGCGGTTGCCATCCTCGAAGAAATAGAGCCTTACAGTTTTCCCGCGATGAAATTGGAGAGTAACATTCTCTGTATGGAACATCGTCTCGGTTACATCAAAACCCAAGAATCACTATAATGATTTACCATCCACCCAAATCCCGTCTGGCCACTCAGGCGGGGTTTTTCATTACAAATCACACAGGAAAGGAGATTAACAATGGCATCCGCACTGCAACAATACCGCCAGTTGGCAGACAACATGGCTACGCAGATAACCGGCAGCTATCAGAGCTGGACAGATTTTCTGACCACCGCTGCCCGGTTATACAAGTACCCCTGCCATGAGCAGCTCATGATCTATGCCCAGCGCCCCGAAGCCACGGCCTGCGTGGATTACGAACTGTGGAACAAGCGAATGGGGCGCTATGTTCGCCGGGGCGCAAAGGGTATCGCCCTGATTGACCACTCCGGGGACGCTCCGAAGCTGAAATATGTGTTTGATGTGGCAGACACCCGCAGCACCGAACGTTCCCGCAGCCCCTATCTCTGGGAATACCGCCCGGAGCATGCGCAGGTAGTTCCTTATGCACTGGAAGAACAGTACAATATCCAGTTTACCGGAAATCTCGTTGACCAGCTGGAACAGATTTCCTCCGTGAAAGTCACAGAATATTTCCTTGCCCACCAGCAGGACATCCTCGACATCGTTGACGGATCGTATCTGGAAGGGTATCATGATTATGACAAAGGCGTGGCGTTCATCAACGCAGCCACCGTAAGCACCACCTATGCACTGCTTTCCCGGTGCGGGTTGGTTGAGGATGCCCACTTTGGCGCAGAGGATTTCATGCCGGTCTTTGACTTCAATACACCCCAGACAGTGTACGCTCTGGGCAGCGCCGTCAGCGAGATCAGCGAAGAAGTCCTCCGCAGTATCGAAGTCACCATCAAAAAATACGAACGCGAAAAGCTGTCTGAAAGGAGCCAAGAAAATGAACGAACTGACCTACACACGCAGCGGGGACTACTGGATTCCCAATCTGAGCCTGTCCCAGCAGGAGACCCAGCCCCTGGGCAAGTACGCACGGATGCGGAAGAAATATCTTCAGGAGCATCGTCCGGTGCTGTGGAACAGCCTGATCCTGTCCGAGAAGCTGTACCCCCATCTGAGGGAGATCGACGAAACGGCGAACAGCCGCTTAGAGCAGATGATGCCGGGGCTGATGCAGTCGGCAGGAGTGACCGAGGCTCTGAAAGCCAGCGACCCCATGAAATGGGTGGGGCTGATGAACAATCTGAAAGCCCAGGCCGAGGAAGTGATCCTGACGGAGCTGATTTACGCTTAACGGATGAAGAGCCTCCCATCCAGGGAGAACAGTTTTCCTTCTTCCCCACGGAAGCCCAGCAAATTGCATACATCGCCGAAGCGGAGAGTGCAGAAATCGCACCCTCCGCTTTTTCCATGCCCCAGGAGTATATTGACCAGTTTCTCCGCTATGGCAGCAACACGGAAAATCACCGCACACGGATTGCTATTGAATACGCCAAACAGCAGCCAATGGACTATCTGGTGGATTATCTGGAAAAGACCTACCACGGCGGCTATGGCCTGCAATTTGGCACCACAAAGGTGTGTGCCTGGTACGCCGAGGACGGAATGCACCTTGCCTATGGCAGCACTGCCCGATATGCCAGAAACGCCCAGATTCTCTCCTGGGAGGATGTTTCCGTCCGAATTGGCGAGCTGCTGGAACAGGGGCAGTTTGCCACCAATGTGGAGCTGGCAGAGTG
>JBJDYM010000122.1:0-1958 GCA_051867315.1 Faecousia sp. | reverse complement strand
ACCTCCCGGCTGCACCCGGCGGCGAATTTCTTGTCCTTGAATTTCTTTTTCAGACTGCTCAGCTCCATGTCCATCACGGATTTGGACGGGCGCATCCGGGCGGCGGCGCCAATCAGGCCGGTGAGCTCATCCACCGCAAAGAGCACCTTTTCCATCTGATGGGTGGGCTCCACGTCGCAGCACAGCCCGTAGCCGTGGGAGCAGATGGCGTGCACCAGCTCCGGTTCGGCGTTGATCTCGGCCAGCAGCTCCGGGGCCTTCTGGCAGTGCTGGTCGGGGTATTTTTCAAAATCCACATCGTGGAGCAGGCCGCACAGGCCCCAAAAGTCCGCTTCCTCGCCGTAGCCCAGCTCCTGGGCAAAATAGCGCATGACGCCCTCCACGGTCAGGGCGTGGAGAATGTGGAAGGGCTCCTGGTTGTATTTTTGCAGCAGGGCCAGGGCCTGCGGTCTTGTGATGGCAGTTTTCATGACGATCCCTCCGATTTTTTCCCTTTATTATAGAATTGTCTCCCGATTCTGTCAAGAACCGTGGGTGCAATGTTTTTTGCGAGGTGAAGCTTGTGACCAATATTTTGGATTACATCCGCTGGCGGGGAGACCTGTCCTTTACCCAGGACCCGCCCAATGCCATCGATTCTCTGATTTTTTTCCTACCTGGTCTATCTCCGCTTCCCGGAGGCGCTCCTGTCCGACCCGGAAGCGGAGGTGTCCCTGGGCCAGGTGGAGGAAGCGCTGTCCCAGCTGGCCGATTACCGGGAGCGGGGCAATAATCACCAGCTGGAGCTGCTGCACGAGGCAGCCCAATCCGGACGCTTTGGCGCGGTGAAGCTGGTGCAGTTTCGCAGCCAGTTTATTCCGCAGGAGGATACCCAGTTTGCCGCAGCTGCTTTTTTGCTGGATGACGGCAGCCTGCTTGCCGCCTTCCGGGGGACGGACAACACCCTGGTGGGCTGGAAGGAAGACTTCAATATGTGCTTCCAGGAGGCCGTGCCCGCCCAGCGGTTGGCGGTGGATTATATCCGGCAGCTGTATGAGCGCTACGGCAGGCCAATGCATATCTGCGGCCATTCCAAGGGCGGCAATCTGGCGGTGTATGGGGCGGCCAAGAGTGAGTCGTCTGTTCGCCAAACCATCCGGGAGGTCTACAATAACGACGGCCCGGGCTTTATGGAGCATATGCTTTCCGACCCCGGCTATCTGGAAATGGTGCCAAGGATTCACACCTACGTGCCCCAGTCCTCCATCATCGGCATGCTGATGGAGCACGCCGAACCGACCCTGGTGATCAAAAGCGCCCAGGTGGGTATTTTGCAGCACGATGTGTTCACCTGGGAGGTGGTGGGCAAGGAATTGATCCCCGTGGAGGAGCTGACGCCGGATTCCAAATTCGTCAGTGCCACCATCAAGCAGTGGCTGCTGGGCATGGATCTGGAGGCCAGAAACCAGATGGTGGACGCTCTGTTTAAGCTCCTGACCTACGGAAATGTGGAGCGGGCGGCGGACATTTTCCAGCCCAGGAACATCCGCCAGTACATGAAGCTCATCAGCACCGATGAGGACATCCGCCGGATTTTATCAGGGGAATTTGTCAATCTGCTGGAAGCGGCCAGGAAGACCATAAAGCTTGCCCCGGAGCTGCCGGAGGAAACGGAGGCTTCCGAAGAGGAGATGGAAACGGTATAGCTCCAAAGCTGCACTTCCCCGCAACGGTGCGTGAGCCAACCATAGCCATAATCTGAATACAGCATGGAACGCCCGGATTTACCGGGAAAGAAAATCAAAACCCCGGAGAATTTGACTGATTCGACAAAACCATTCCGGCTTTTCTGCCTTTTTTGCACAGATTCATGCCTTGTTTTTTCCTGGCAGCTGGCATAGAATGATCATGTGAAATTCTCTGATTTGAATATGTCCCGTTTTGGGGCGGAAGAAAGGGTTTTCTGATATGGACGCAGT
>JBJDYM010000121.1:0-1962 GCA_051867315.1 Faecousia sp. | reverse complement strand
TGGCGGAGAGCATGGCGGTGACGCAGGTGCCGATGTTCTGGCCCATGATGATGGGAATGGCCGCGCCATAGCTGACCTGCCCGGTGACAGCCAGGGCCTGCAGAATCCCCACGGAGGCAGAGCTGGATTGAATGATGGCCGTGAGCACCGTGCCCGCCAGCACGCCCAGAACCGGATTGCGGAACATAATCAGCAGGTTCCGGAACTCCGGCACGTCCCGCAGCCCGGAGACGGCGGAGGACATGGACTCCATACCGAACATCAGCGTGGCGAAGCCCAGAAGGATCAGGCCGGTGTCCTTCTTCTTGTCGCTTTTGCAGAACATATAATAGATGATGCCCACAAAGGCCAGCACCGGCGTAAAGGAGGAGGGCTTGAGCAGCCGGATGAAGACATTGCTGCTGGAAATCCCCGCCAGGCTTAAAATCCAGGCGGTGACGGTGGTGCCGATGTTGGCGCCCATGATCATGTTGATGGCCTGACGCAGGGTCATCAGGCTGGAGTTGACGAAGCCCACCACCATCACCGTGGTGGCCGAGGAGCTTTGGATCACCGCCGTCACTGCAAGCCCCGTCAGAAGCCCAGCCGCCTTGTTGGTGGTCATCTTTCCCAGGAGTGTGCGGAGCCGGCTTCCCGCCCGACGCTCCAGCGCCTGCCCCATCACGTTCATGCCGAACAGGAACAGGCTCAGCCCTCCCAGTAAATTCAAAAACTGGAACAAATCCATAGAAAAAATTCCTTTCGATTGTTTTTTGTGTCTGACTTAATGATAATCTTACAATGTAAAATCCGCTATCATGGTTATGTAAAGAACATGTAAAGTGCAAAAGCCCCGCGGGAAAACCCGTGGGGCAGCCTGTTTAACCCTCCGCCAAGGCCACAATCTCACCAACGCCCTCCAGAATCATGGTGGGCTGGTAAGCATAGGCTTTGACGGTCTCCCGGGTGGAAACGCCGGAGAGCACCAGCACCGTGGACATGCCGCTTTCCATACCGGAAATGATGTCCGTGTCCATCCGGTCGCCGATCATCACCGCCTCGGCGCTGTGACAGTTCAAAAGATTCAGCCCGTTGCGCATCATCAGCGGATTGGGCTTACCGCAGAAATAGGCCTGCTTTCCGGTGGCGATTTCCACCGGGGCGGTGAGAGCCCGGCATGCGGGAGCGATGCCCTGGTCTATTGGGCCGGACACATCGGAGTTGGCCCCGATCAGCCGGGCCCCCTTCAGCACCAGGTTCACCGCCTTGGTCAGTGTATCCAGAGAGTAGGCACGGCCCTCGCCGATGACCACATAGTCCGGGTTGACATCGTTCATGGTGATTCCCGCGTCATACAGGGCGTTCAGCAGCCCCGCCTCCCCGATCACATAGGCGCTGCACCCCGGGGCCTGCTCCTTGAGGAAGGCAGCGGTGGCCAGGGCGCTGGTGTAAAAATGCTCCTGGGACACCTCCAGACCCATCCGGGCCAATTTCTGCTGCAGCTCCCTGGGGGTGGAGCCGCTGTTGTTGGTGAGGAACAAAAACTCCTTCCGCTCCCTCTGAAGCCAGCTGATAAACTCCGCCGCCCCCGGCAGCAGCCGGTTCCCGTGGTAGAGCACGCCGTCCATGTCGCAGATAAAGCCCTTGGTATTTTGGAAATCGATCATACAAGTCTCCTTCGAATACGGTTTGTTCCTATTATCTGCGTTCCATGTAAAATCCACTACCGTCTTTTTGTAAAGATTCAGAAAAAATCAATCCCTGCTTTGGCACGACAAATTGTTGTTTGTGGGGTTCATGCCCTCCCCTCCGGGGAGGGTGCGTTAAACACCAATTTGCTGGGCAGTTCCGGTCGAGGGGCCCAGGAGTTGTGGATTGATTGCCCAGAGTTCGTAACGAATTGGCCGCGGGCCCTGCCCGTCAAACACCGATTTGCTGGGCAGTACTGGTCGAGGGGCCCAGGAGTTGTGGATTGATTGCCCA
>JBJDYM010000120.1:0-1965 GCA_051867315.1 Faecousia sp. | reverse complement strand
ATATGAATTACACAAACTGCTGGTTAACCTATCCCCTTCTCGGGGATGAAACGGGAAAAACCCTGACTGTTTCCTCCGATTTCACCGGCCCGGTGGCGGACAGCGCGCTGGAGGAACTGAAAACCGGCTTTGGCGGGATGTACAACAGGCGCGTGTCCCAGGTGTCCGGGGACGGGGACTTGATTTTGAAGAAAAATGAAAATGTCCACCCCGAGGGCTACCGGATCACCGCTGAGAACGGCAGGGCAATCCTGGAAAGCGGCGGGGAAAAGGGGATGCTCTACGGCGTGTTCGCCCTGCTGCGGCAATTGCGGCTGAGCGGCGGCTGCTTCGATGCCTTCGCCTGGAACACCGAAGCCGCCCCCGACAATCCCCTGCGGATGCTGAACCACTGGGATAATCTGGACGGCAGCATCGAGCGGGGCTACTCCGGACGGTCCTTCTTCTTTGAAAATGACGAAGTGCTGGTGAATCAGCGGACGAAGGACTATGCCCGGCTCACCGCCTCCGTGGGCATCAACGCGGTGGTGATCAACAATGTGAACGTGGTCAAGGCCGCCTCCTGGCTGATTTCGGACCGGTATTACGGCAAGCTTCGCCGGATGCAGCTGATTTTTGCCGCCTACGGCATCACACTGTACCTCTCCGTCAACTTCGCCGCCCCCATGGAGCTGGGCGGGCTGACCCGCTCCGACCCCTGCGACGATGGGGTGCGCGCCTGGTGGAAGGATAAGGCGAAGGAAATCTGGCAGAAGCTGCCCGGCTTTGGCGGCTTTTTGGTCAAGGCCGATTCGGAAGGCCGTCCCGGCCCCTTCACCTACGGCCGCACCCAGGCCGACGGGGCCAATATGCTCGCCGACGCGGTGGCCCCCTTCGGCGGGAAAATCATCTGGCGCTGCTTTGTCTACAACTGCCGCCAGGATTGGCGGGATGCCAAAACCGACCGGCCCAAGGCCGCTTTCGACCATTTTATGCCCCTGGACGGCCAGTTCCGGGACAATGTGATTCTGCAGATCAAAAACGGCCCCATGGACTTCCAGGTCCGGGAGCCGGTGGCCCCCCTCTTCGGCGGGCTGCGGCACACCAATATGATGATCGAATTCCAGATCGCCCAGGAGTACACCGGCCAGCAGCGCCATGTGTGCTATCTCATGCCCTGGTTCCGCCAGGTGCTGGAGCAGGACATGTACGTCCCCGGGGTGCCCTCCCGGGTGGCGGACCTGGTCAGCGGCAGAAGTTATGGAAACCACAACTGCGGCATGGCTGCTGTTGCCAACACCGGAAACGACGAAAACTGGACGGGCCACGACCTGGCCGCCGCCAACTGGTATGGCTTCGGCCGCCTGGCCTACGACATGACCGCCGACCCGGAGCAGCTGGCAAGGGAATGGGCGGCACTGACCTTCGGCTCAAATGCCGACGTGGTGAAGACCCTCACCGAAATTCTGATGGACTCCTGGCCGGCCTATGAGAAGTACACCTCCCCTCTTGGCATCGGCTGGATGGTGACCCCCAACAACCACTACGGCCCCAGTGTGGACGGCTACGAATACGACCGCTGGGGCACCTACCACCGGGCCAGCCACAAAGGGCTGGGCGTGGAGCGGGGAAGAACCGGCACGGACTACTGCCGCCAGTACAACGAGCCCCTTTGCAGCCTCTACGAAAACCTGGATACCTGCCCGGACGAGCTGGTGCTGTTCTTCCACCGCCTGCCCTATACCCACGTTCTGAAAAGCGGCAAGACCGTCATCCAGCACATCTACGACACCCATTTTGAAGGGGCGGAGATGGCTGCCGGCTTCCTTTCCAAGCTGGAATCCATCCGGGAGCTGCTGCCGCAGGACGCCTATGACCGGATGCACCGTCGCCTGACCCACCAGATGGAGCATTCCAGGGACTGGCGGGACATCATCAACACCTATTTCCACCGCATCAGCGACATCGACGACGAGCAGGGCAGAA
>JBJDYM010000119.1:0-1967 GCA_051867315.1 Faecousia sp. | reverse complement strand
TCCTATACTTTTTTTGAAGCCAGTGCCGGAAGGCACTGGCTCCTGTGTTGGGGGGGACTTTTTTAACAGCCCCTTTCTTTCCATTTTACAGGCATCTTCTGCAATTTTTTCCTGATTGTGACAATTTTATTCCGATCCACATAAAATGGACTGTGCCGGCGGGCACAAATCATGATGAAAGGATGATTTTTTTGGACGCAATTCTGACCACACCGCCCCGTCCCGATGACAGCCGCTGCAAAGCCATTACCAGACTGATCGACGCTGTTGCCGAACAGCAGGAAGCATTGGCCCGTATTTTGGAGGCTGAGCACAAGAAAATCGAAAAGGCCACCCAATTAGGGGGTACCACCGTGGACAATTTGGTAGAAATCGACGAAAGCGCTGAGCGCATTCTGGCTGCTGTGACCAGACTGGAACTGGCAATCCAGCTGAAGCTGGACCTGTTCAACGAATGTCTCTGCCCGGATACGCCCTGCTCCGGAGGCCGGACCGCCTGCGGCAAATAACCCTCGCCAGGAACCGGGGCTTGTCCCCGGTTCCTTTTGAGAATGATTCATTCTTTCGCTTCGGCAATGGGGAAAAATTCGGAAATGGCATCCCGGTCGATCCGAGCCAGATCAAACCACATGTCGTATACTCCCGAAGCCTTTACGAAAAAGACCCGGTAAAATTCTCGCTTCTGTTGGGTATCAGGATCAGTAACGGTCATGCTCATGTATTGCAGCGGATGGCTTCTGTCGCCGCCGTGCCAGCTGAAATACTCGCACCCCCAGGCCACGTCGTTGAGGTAACGGCCAAATGCAACGGACTCGGATTCCCGGATGTCCTTTGCCCGCAGGCCTGTATAATTGATTCCGCCAACTGAAGTTTTTTCATCATTGACGATGGCACAGCTATTCTGTGTCACATCTTCAATCCGATAACCCTCCGGCAGGTCAAAGGAAAAGTCCCCGTCTTCCGGAGGCGCGCTGCATCCAAGCAGTGTGATCGCTGCCAGCAGTGCAAGAACGGCAAGGGAAATTCGGCGCAAACTTGCTCACTTCCCATTCTTCACTGCAAACGGTAGCCCACGCTGACCAGCTCCATAATATGAGGCCAGAACTCCGGCTCATCTGCCGTATAGCAGGATGCTTCACCGATTTGCTGAAAGGATACGATACGGTTGGCTGCATCGATCCATGCGCTTTTGCGAATAACGGCGGTATGTAATTCTCTTTGTGTATTCATAATTCTGTTCCTCCTTATTGTAGAGTTGGTATGTATCTGAAAACGGCGCATGCCGCCGTTTCATTCTTCTGACCGGAGCGACTGACTGCCCTCTCACCCTTATAGACGGATTTCAGAGCGGAAACGTCACAGGATTCGGAAAATTTTTTTCGACGGTTCATCCGCTTCTTTTTACAAGGATATCCTACCGGGCAGTTGCATCAAACTTGTAACATATCTGCATCCATTTTCGATCATTTTTTTAAACTGCTCCTGCTTTCGGGCGCGGAAGCAGGCAAATCAATCGTAGGATAAAAAAATACTTGATTTTGAAAAGAAAATGAATAAAATAAAATCTATCTCTGCATTTTCGTGAAAGGGCGGACAGACATGAACAAAATTTTTATTCCCGAACACTACACCCCCACCCTGGATGCCTACGACACCCAGCGGGCCATCGCCTATATCAAAACAACCTTCCAGGAGGAATTCTCCGCTGCGCTGAACCTGAAGCGGGTCTCCGCTCCCCTGTTCGTTACCGAGGATTCCGGCTTGAACGACAACCTGAACGGCTATGAGCGCCCCGTCAGCTTCGACATTCCCGCCGTGGGCGCGGACGCCCAGGTGGTTCACTCCCTGGCAAAGTGGAAGCGTCTGGCACTGAAGCGCTACAATTTCTCCGTGGGCGGCGGCCTGTACACCGATATGAACGCCATCCGCCGGGATGAGGAGCTGGACAACATCCACTCCATTTATGT
>JBJDYM010000118.1:0-1978 GCA_051867315.1 Faecousia sp. | reverse complement strand
CCCATCTGCACCAGAATGGGGGCACAGGTGGCGGCCATGATGCAGTAGGTGGCGGTGGTGGGAACGCCCATGCCCAGCACGATGCAGCACACCATGGTCAGCAGCAGTGCCACGAACACGGAGCTGCCAGCCAGGGCCACCACACCGCTGATGATGTTGCTGGCCAGGCCCGTCATGGTGATGGTACCGGCAATGATGCCCGCGATGCCGCAGGCGGCGGCCACGGTGATAGTGCCCTGACCACCGGCGGCCAGTGCCTCCAGCAGGCGCTTGGGGGTGATCCGGCTGCCCTTATTGAACAGGGAAACCACGATGCAGGCCACGATGGAAATGGCGGCGGCGTACTGGATGGACCGGGAGCTGGTGACCACCAGGTAGATCAGCAGAAACAGCGGGAACAGCAGGTAGCTCTTTTTCAGCAGGGGCAGCACCTTGGGCAGATCTTCCTTCCGCAGACCCTTCAGCCCAAGCTTCTTTGCCTCCAGGTGGACGGAGATGAAGATGCCGGTAAAATACAGCACGGCGGGAAGAATGGCCCTCAGTACGATGCGGCTGTAGGGCTCCTGCACATATTCCGCCATCAGGAATGCGGCGGCGCCCATAATCGGCGGCATGATCTGCCCGCCGGTGGAGGCGGCTGCCTCGGTGGCGGCGGCGAATTCGGACTTGTAGCCGGTCTTTTTCATCAGAGGGATGGTCACGGAGCCGGAGCCCACGGTATTGGCCACGGAGGAACCGGACACGATGCCCATCAGGGCGCTGGCCACAACAGCCACCTTGGCCGGGCCGCCGGAGAAGCCGCCCACCACGGTGTTGGCGATTTGAATAAAGTATTCAGCAATGCCGGTGCGCTCCAGGAACGCGCCGAAGATGATGAACACCACAATGAATTTGGAGCAGACGTTGATGGGAGTGGAGAAGATGCCCTCCTTGCTGTAGAACAGCTGGCGCACGGCATAGTTGACCCGGCGCAGGAAATCGGGGTTGGAGAGGCCCACCGTCAGCGCATAGATCAGGAAGGCGGAAGCCACCAGCAGAATGGGCAGTCCCACGCTCCTGCGGCAAACCTCCGCCAGGGACAGAATGCCGATGACGCCGATAACAATCTGATAGGGCTGGAACAGGGCGCCCTGGTGGATGATGCTGACGGCATTGAAGGTGAAGTACAGGAACGATCCGGTACCGACGATCATCAGGATGATGTCATACCAGGGGATGTAATTGGCCCGCTGATGCCCCTTCCGGGCGGGGTAGATCAGGTATCCCAGAAAGACAATGAACGCAACAAAGGAGGTCAGGCGGATCTCCTCCAGCCAGCTGGCGAACAGGGTCACATACAGGCAGAACACGGAAAACGCTGCCAGAATGCAGGTGACCACGATTTTGGGTGTCCCTTCCCAAACCCGGGTGTTGGATTCTTTGTCATATTTTTTCATGACGGATTCCAGATCGTCCTGGACAGGGACGGAATCCGCAGTCTTTTTCTTGAATAAATGCATGCTTTCCTCCTTGGGTTCTGGGCTTATTTCTATCCAAAAACGGCCCCGGTGAGATCACCGAAGCCGTTTGGAATGGCGAAAGATTACTGTGCTTCCACGGTCACGCCCTGCTCGGCAAAGTATTTGGCAGCGCCCTTGTGGAAAGGAGCGGTCATGCCGCTGGTGGCGTTCTCAATGCTCAGCTCAGCGCCCTTGCCGTGCTCCTTGGCAATGTCGGCGGCGTTGTCGAAGATGGCCTTGGTGATGTTGTACACATCGTCCTCGCTGGCGTTGGCGTCCACGATCAGGGTCGCCTTCACGGTGACGGTGTCCACATCCTCGGTCTGGCCGTTATAGGTGCCGGCGGGAATGGTGTAGACAGTGTAGAAGGGGGAAGCATCCATCATGGCCTTGGCCACGTCGCCGTCAATGGGCACCAGGTAGGCGGAGTTGGTGGTGCACAGCTCGGTGATGGCGGGGGTGGGAGCGCCGGCCACGAT
>JBJDYM010000117.1:0-6618 GCA_051867315.1 Faecousia sp. | reverse complement strand
AAATTTCCCCTTATTTCTGCTTTTTCTCCCGGAAGACGAATTGGGCGGCGCCGGTCATAATGCCGCTGATGACCAGCTGGGTGTAGTAGCTGATGCCCCGGCAGACGATCATTCCGGGCAGCACCAGCTCCGGCCCGAAAACGGGGGCGAAGATGGCCAGGAACAATGTTTCGCTGATGCCCATCCCGCCGGGCAGGGGGAGCATATCCACCGCCACGGAGATCATGGCCTGGAGCAGGATCATCACCAGGGCATTTTCCCCGGACAGTCCGAAGGCGAGATATGTAAACCACACCACACTGAACAGGCAAAGGCGCTGCAGCAGGGTGATGAAAAACACATTGACAATGATTTTCGGCTCCTGCCTGAAAAAGGCGGCGGTGCCGTGGTAGCAATCCAGGTTGCTCTGCACCCGGGCCATGACCTTTTCCGGATTCCGGAAGGGCCGGATTTTGTTCAGCAGCGTGAACACCAGCTTCATGCAGCACTGGATGGCCCCGGGGTGGAACACCGCCGTCAGCAAAACGGCAATGAACACAACGTTCAGTGCCAGACCGATGTACATCAAGGCCTCCACCCCGTCCAGGTAGCCGATGACAGCGCTGGGGCGCAGCACCATGACTGCCAGTCCCACCACCACCAGCACCAGCTTATAGGTGATGGTCACAATGGCCAGTACCACCGTGGAAACCGCACCGGGGATGCCGTCCCGGCGCATATAGAACACCTGCATGGGCTGGCCCCCGGAGGCGGAGGGGGTGATGGCACTGTAGAAAAAGCCGACGAAGGAGAACAGGCAGCAGTGAGAGAATTTGGGATTGGTGCCCAGCCGGTGGAGCAGATAGCAGAGGACCACCGATTCCCCCAAAATAAAGGCGATCACCGCTGCCACGGACAGGGCCACATACCGCCCGTCCGCATCGGCCAGGTAATCGGCCACCTTGCTCAGGTTCTCGTCCCGGAACACATACCAAAAGGTCAGGGCCAGGATGCAAAAAAAGAAAACCGCGCTGAAGATGCGCTTGCGCGTCTGCTTCGTCACGTCATCACCGCCCCTTTCTGCCGATATTGAAAAAATTATAGCACACCGTTTTTGCCCGTGTCAATGAAATTCCCCCTTTTGCTTCGCTTTTTCGTCCGGAATCCCCCCTGATTTCCCACGGCGAACCCGCAATTGTTAACAATTGCTTAATATCCTTGCCATTTGATCGGTATTGTGTTAAAATATCATTCACATTTTCGGCCACGGCAGAGCCGAAGGAAGAAAGAGAGAGGACAAGCCGATGATCGGTTTTTATGACTATACCGTAATTCTCACCTATCTGGGCGCATTGGCCGGACTGCTGGGCATTTCCATGTCCGTGGGCGGAAGGTTCCTGGGAGCGGCGATATGCATGGCAGTGGCGCTGATCTGCGACACGCTGGACGGCATCGTGGCCCGGCGGAAGAAAAACCGCACCCGGGACGAAATGCTTTTTGGCATCCAGATCGATTCTCTGTGCGACCTGATCTCCTTCGGCCTGTGCCCGTCGGTGATGTTTTATATGCTGGGCATGAGATCCCTGTGGGATTTGGCCCTGCTGGGGGCCTACTGCCTGTGCTGCGTGATCCGGCTGGGGTATTTCAACGTGCTGGCCGTGCAGGCGGAGCTGGGCACCAAGGGGGATTACCACGGCCTGCCCGTGGTGTGCCTGGATGTGATGGTTCCGGCGGTGTACCTGCTGTTCCGTCTGGCACCCGAAAGCTGCGCGGTGTGGATTCTCCGGGCGGCGGTGGCCATCTTCGGATTTTTGTACATTTTGGATTTCCGGGTGAAAAAGCCGGTGCTCTGGAAATTTCTTGCCATGGGAGCCGTGGTGCTGATGCCCATGGTCATCCTGCTGATTTGGTTCCCGGCATGATCTGGCGGGATCGGAAGGGGAACACCGTCCCCGGGGATGACGGGCAGGACCGGCTTTTGGAATGGATGTACGGCACCGCCCTGGGGCGCTGCCTCGTCCGGGTGATGATTTGCCCCTGGGTGAGCCGGGGAGCGGGCTGGCTGCTGGACCGGCGGATCTCCGCCCTGGCGGTGAAGCCCTTCATCAAAAGGAATCACATCGATATGGAGGATTTTGAGCAGCGGCGCTTTCACAGCTTCAATGATTTCTTCACCCGCCGGGTCCGGGAGGGACGGCGGCCGGTGGATATGGAGCCAGGCCACCTGATCGCTCCCTGTGACAGCAAGCTGACGGTGTTTCCCATCGGGGCGGACAGCCGCTTTCTGATCAAGGGCGTGGCCTACACCCTGGAGCAGCTGCTGGGGGATGGAGAGCTGGCGGAGCGTTTTCTGGGCGGGACGCTGCTGCTGTTCCGGCTGACGGTGGGGGACTACCACCGCTATGCCTACATTGATTCCGGCTTCATTGGCCGGGAGCGGCGGATTGACGGCGTGTTCCACACGGTGAATCCCGCCGCGGCAGGCCGGTATCCCATCTACCGGGAGAACACCCGGGAATTCGCCTTGCTGGAAAGCGAACACTTCGGCGCCATCCTCCAAATGGAGGTGGGGGCCGCCATGGTGGGCCGCATTGTGAACAACCCCGGCGCCTGCCAGGTGCAGCGGGGACAGGAGAAGGGACGGTTTGAGTTCGGCGGCTCCACGGTGATCGTGCTGCTGCAAAAGGACGCGGCGGTGATTGACGAGGATATCCTGCTCAATACCAGCCAGGAGGCGGAAACCGTTGTCCGGCTGGGAGAAGTCATCGGAAGAAAGAAATAGGGCCAGACGCGGCAGAGCGATAAATTGGTGTTAGGGGGGTTCGCAGGGCGGTTTTCTGACCCTACCGACCAGGTTCCGGTTTATGCGCGGTTGGTTGAATGGAAACTGTACCGACACGACTGTAGGAGGATATCATCCTCCCGCGCAGTACAAACCCATAACCACCGGTTTCGGCGAATTCGCACCACATCGGACATGCTACCATTCAACCAAACACTCAGTTTTGTGACTTGGCGGGCATCTGTAGCCTCCCAGTGGCTTATCCTGCCGAACGCCAATTTACCATCGTGGTGATTCTGGCTGACAAGCACATAAACCCAAAACGGTGGATGAAAATTCACCGTTTAAATTTTATGGAGAGGAAGCGTAAAACGTGAAAAGATTTTTCGCGATGATTCTGGCGGCGTGGCTGCTGGTAAGCATGACGGGCTGCGCCCAGTTTGGGGAACAGGCAGAAAAGCGGGAGGATCGGAACGAGCTGCGCGCGCTGCTGGATCAGGTGGCGGAGAACATAAAAGAAGCGGACTCTCCCATTACGGCGAAGCTGGCGGCGGATTTTGTCAGCTGGGCCTGCTCCACGGAGATGACCCAAAAGGAGGTCGCCCAGGAGGTATCCGACTGGCTGTCTGAGCAGAGCCCGTCAATCCGTCTGGCGGCGGAGGAAAAGCTGAACGCCGTCATGGATTCCATCGGCAAGCTGCTGGACGACGGAACGCAGACGGTTAAGAGCGGGGACATCCAATCCATTCTCAACGAGATTCTCGCTTCCGGAGGTTTGTGAAAAAATGGTTGACGAACGGAGAAAACTATCCTATGATAGAAAGTGCGAAAACCTGTGAATTCCACACAGCAAAGGAGATTAAAATATGACACCTTTTATGAATGCGGACTTCCTGCTCAAGACGGAAACGGCCAGAAAGCTCTACCATGAGCACGCCGAATCCATGCCCATCATCGACTATCATTGCCACATCAATCCCCAGGAGATCTACGAGGACAAGCGCTACAATTCCATTACCGAGGTCTGGCTGGGCGGCGACCACTACAAGTGGCGTGCCATGCGCTCCTGCGGCGTTCCCGAATATTACATCACCGGCGACGCCACCCCCGCCGAGAAATTCCAGAAATGGGCCGAGTCCATGCCCAACCTGATCGGCAACCCCTTGTACCACTGGACCCACCTGGAGCTGCAGCGCTACTTTGGCATCACCGAGCCCCTGAACGGCGACAATGCCATGGAAATCTATGAAAAATGCAACGCCATCCTGGCTCAGCCGGATATGTCCGTCCGGGGCATCATCCGCAAGTCCGGCGTCAAGCTGATCTGCACCACCGACGATCCCGTAGACGATCTGCACTGGCATGAGCTGCTGGCCGCCGACCCCACCGCTCCCGCCGTGGTGCTGCCTGCCTTCCGGCCCGACAAGGCCATGCGGGCGGACAAGCCCACCTTCCCCGCCTACGTTGCCCAGCTGGAAAAGGTGGTGGGCTTCCCCATCAACACCGTGGAGGATATGCGCAAAGCCCTGATCAACCGGATCGGCTATTTCAATGACCACAACTGCCGGGTCAGCGATCACGCCCTGGATTACTGCTTCTGCGTGGAGGCCACCGAGGCACAGCTGGACGACATCTTCGCCCGGGCCAAAGCTGGCAAGGGCATCACCTGGGAGGAGCAGCTGGCCTACCACACCGCTCTGCTCATCACCGTGGGCAAGGAATATGAAAAACTGGATTGGGTCTGCCAGTACCACTTCGGCTGCCTGCGGGATAACTCCACCAGGATGTTCCGCAAGCTGGGCCCTGACACCGGCTTCGACTCCATGAACGACCAGCCCAACGCCGTGGGCCTGGCCAGGCTGCTGGGCACCCTGGAGGATGCCGGCGCATTGGGCAAGACCATTCTCTACTCCCTGAATCCCGCCGACAACGGTATCATCGGCACCATTATGGGCGGTTTCCAGACCGACAGCCCCATCCCCGGCAAGATCCAGCAGGGCTCCGCCTGGTGGTTCAATGACCACAAGCCCGGCATGGAGGCCCAGATGATCAGCCTGATGAGCCTGGGCGCCATGGGCACCTTCAACGGCATGCTCACCGACTCCCGCTCCTTCCTGAGCTACACCCGGCACGAGTATTTCCGCCGGATTCTGTGCAACCTCTTCGGCCAGCTGGTGGAGGATGGGGAGTATCCCGCCGACATGAAGACCCTGGGCAAGATGGTGGAGAACATCAGCTATTACAATACCCTGCACTACTTCCGCTTTGACGAGCTGCTGAAATAAAAAAGTGCCTATCGGCTCACGCAGCAAACAGACAAATCGTTGTCCGGTGGTGTAAATTATACATCATGCCACTGGAGGGGAGGATATCATCCTCCCACGCGGTACGGCCTGTGATGTCGCGCCAGGTTGGGCGAATTCGAACTGCGTCAAATGTACCATTCAACCGAACACTCAGGCTCGGGACCTGGCGGGAGGCGAATGGCCTCAGTGGTGCGGTACGATCAGCAGACAATAAAAATTCTCCCCTGCCAAACGAGGCAGGGGAGAAACAATTGAGGGATCAAAATGCGTTGTGACTGCCATATCCATATGGTTCTGGACGGAGCGGACTGGAAAGCCGCCATTGCCGCCCATCAGCCTGAGCCAAAAGACAATCTGATCCGGCAAAGGCTGGCACGCTACCGGGACCTGGGGTTTTCGTACCTGCGGGACGGAGGCGACCGCTGGGGCGTGGGCGAACGGGCAAGAGCACTGGCCGGAGAATACGGCATCCGTTACCGCACCCCGCTGGCTCCGCTGTGCAGGGCGGGGCACTACGGCGGCTTTATCGGCAGAAGATTTGAAAATTTAAAAGAATACGCCGCCATCGTCTCCCAGCTTCGGGAGCAGGGGGCGGATTTCGTGAAAATCATGATCTCCGGCCTGATGGATTTTGACCGCTTCGGCGTGCTCACCGAGGAAGGGCTTGCGCCGGACGAAATCCGGGAGCTGATCCACATCGCCCATGAGGAGGGCTTCGCCGTCATGGCCCACGCCAACGGGGCAAGAACCGTGGAGGCCGCCGCCGCTGCGGGAGTGGATTCCATCGAGCACGGGGCGTATCTGGATGGGGATGCCCTGGCTGCCATGGCGGAACGGGGCAGCGTCTGGGTGCCCACCCTGTCCACCATCGGCAATCTGCGGGGCAGGGGCCGGTTTGATGAAAACGCCGTCCGGGAGATTCTGGCTTCCGCCGCCCAAAATGTCCGCACCTTTGCCGGTCTGGGCGGCCTGCTGGCTCCCGGCACCGATGCCGGCGCCTGGGCCGTCCTCCACGGCAGCCTGACGGAGTACCAACTGCTGGAAGAGATTTTGGGCCCGGAGACAGACACCATCCTGCACCGGGGCATCGAAACAATCCTTCAGAAATTTTAGGGAAGCTCTGATGAAATCGGCAAGACCCGCCGCCCAGCCGTAGACGATTTACTGTGAAAGTCTCAAAAACAATGGCAAAATTCAAACATTTTGATGACTTTTATTCCTCGTGGTGCTGTACGCAGCATGGGTATTTATTCAGAGGTTCCTTAGGGCACCTCCAAAAACGATCCTTTTGCGGTTTGACCGGATCTTTTGCCCGAACCATCAAAGAGTAGTATTAGGGGTCACCTTCAGCCAGTTTTGCAGCATACGGACAATTGGTGTTTGGCAGTGGCAATGCCTCCGGGGGAAGGACTGGGCGTCAGCAGTTTGCCATTTGCTGAATCAAGCCGATAAAAGCAAAAATCGCTCCATCCGGTTTGGATGGAGCGGTTTTTTCAGTGTGCGCCCGGCATGGGCGATAACTTGGTGGTGAAAGTCCACTGCGGACTCGGT
>JBJDYM010000116.1:0-1990 GCA_051867315.1 Faecousia sp. | reverse complement strand
AAAAGTTGGAATTCCCCTGTGGAGAAAGGCTGTGGAAAAGTCTGTGGAAAATGTGGAAAACTCTTAGTTATCAACAGGTATTCCGCCTCTTTGCAGCCCGGCGGCAGGGAACGGGAAAATGGGACTTTGGGCCGGCAGGGAGAACATAATTCCCCCGGGGCATGGGCCGAAGATCCCTCCATTTTTTGGATTTTCTTCGGCAAAAAAGTTGCAGCTTTTGGAAAAATACCTGCCAAAGGACAGCGCTCGCTTTTCTTCTCTGCCAAAAATTTGTGGATAATGTCCAAATGCCCGGGGCATCCCGGGAAATGTATGTTTGGGGCGGCTTTGGAAATACTTTCTGTGTCAAATTCTTTCTCAGGAGGAACACCATGCAGGGAAAAGTAGATATCTGCGGCGTGAACACATCCCGTTTGACGGTTTTGACTCAGACAGAGACGGAAATGCTTCTTCGCCGGGCCAGGGAAGGGGACGAGGCTGCCCGGCAGAAATTGATCGAGGGGAACCTCCGGCTGGTGCTGGCGGTGATCCAGCGCTTTGACAAGCGGGGCGAATGCCCGGACGATCTGTTCCAGGTGGGCTGCATCGGGCTGATGAAAGCCATTTCCAATTTCGACCCCACAAAAAACGTCCGCTTTTCCACCTATGGCGTGCCCATGATTGCCGGGGAGGTGCGCCGGTATCTGCGGGACAATTCGGCGATCCGGGTCTCCCGGTCCATCCGGGATGTGGCCTACCGGGTGCTCCAGTGCAAGGAAAGCCTGATGGGGACCCTGGGCCGGGAGCCCAGTCTGGAGGAGATTGCAAAGGAACTGGCCCTGCCGGTGGAGGAGGTCAGCCAGGCTCTGGATGCGGTGTCCGCCCCGGTGAGCCTGTTCGACCCGGTGTACTCCGACGGAGGCGACCCGCTGACGGTGATGGATCAGGTGATGGACAACCGGAACACCGAGCTGAGCTGGATGGAGCACATCGCCCTGCGCAGTGCCTTCCGGGCACTCAACGACCGGGAAAAGCAGATTCTCTCCCTCCGGTTTTACGACGGAAAAACCCAAATCGAGGTGGCGAATGTCCTGGGCATCTCCCAGGCCCAGGTCTCCCGGCTGGAGAAGGGGGCCATCGGGGCCATGCGCAAAAGCGTGATGTAGCCGCTCATTTCTTCCGATCCCCGCGCATACGGTTAATAGAAACACCGGGGGGAGGAACTGCTATGTCCATGAAGTTTACCCAGCTGCAATGCAAGGAAGTGATTTGCGTCAAGGATGGACGGCGGCTTGGCTATGTGGAGGACGTGATGGTGGAGGTGCCGGCTGGAAATGTGTGCGCCATCGTCGTCCCCGGGCCCTGCCGCTTTTTCGGGGTGGCCGGCCGCAGCGACGATTTCGTGATCCCCTGGAACTGCATCTGCCGCATCGGGCCGGATACCGTGCTGGTGGATGTGAAGCCGGAGGATTGCCGTGTCCGCCGAACAAAGCCGGGCCTGCCTTTTTGATATGTTAGAAGATTTGAACATCCCAACCGTAGACAAGGGGAGGCTATCAGCCTCCCGCCAGCTGTCGAACCTGAGCGTTCGGCCCAATGGTATCATGTTGGACGCTGGTACGGATTCGCCCAACCCGGTTTTCCATTGTTGGTTTGCACCGCGCGGGAGGCTGATCCCCTACAGCGGCTGGTGCGATGAACAGCCATTTGCCGGCGCCTGGGGAAAACGGGGAGGGCATTGTGTAAAATATCAAAAAACCATTTCCGGAGCAGCCCGGCTTTTTACGGAAAAAGAACGGAAAAATTTTCAAAATCCTGTTGCAATTCACGGCAAAATCGGGTATAATACTTCGGCGTGGGTCTGAGCCCGCGCAATTCAAAACCACACACCCGGGGATCGCGTTCCCAAGTGCTCCGTTTCGGGGCGGGCAGCGCGGGATGATCGGGGTGGAGGAAAAAACAAAAGGAGAAATGAAAAATGGCTGTCGTATCTATGAAGCAACTGCTGGAG
>JBJDYM010000115.1:0-1992 GCA_051867315.1 Faecousia sp. | reverse complement strand
ACTTGTTTCATAACCTCGTCGGTGCCTTTCGCAGAAAGGCGGATTATAACCATGAGAGTATGGCTTTACTACCGCCTATCCCGCGACGAAGATGAAGAACTCAATTCCCTTAGGAACCAGCGCAGCATTATCGAAAGCTATGCTCTCAGGAACGGACATAGCATTGTTGGCGAGTCCTTCGATGATAATGTTTCGGGTATGCACTTCGACCGTGAGGGTATTGAACAGCTCTGCGAAACGGTTGATGCCGGGCTGATTGACGCAGTCATCGTCAAAGACCTTTCCCGGCTGGGGCGGCATAGAACCCAGACCGCACTGTTCATTGACTACCTGCGCCAGAACAATGTCCGGGTGCTGTCCGCCACAGAAAATATCGATACCTTCAACGAAGCGGATGATCTGGTCATCGGTTTCAAGGGCCTCATGAACGACTTCTACGCCAGAGATGGCAGCCGCCGTGTGACTACGGGCTATCGCCAGAAGCAAAAGGCGGGCATCGTCATCACCCCTCCCTTTGGCTACTTCAAAGATAAGAATACGAATCAGGTGGAAATCGTTTCCGAAGCCGCGGAGACGATCCACCTGATTTTTGCTTACTATGTAAGCGGCATGGGCGTAAAAGCGATTGCCAGAATGCTGAACGAGCAGAAGCGCAAAACACCTGCCCAAATGCAGATGGAGCTGCTGGGCAAACGGATGCCCGAGCGTCTGGAAACCGAGATCAAGAAAAAGTATCTGTGGGACGGCACTATGGTCAGCCGTATCCTCCGTGATGAAGCCTACACCGGGACACTGATCTGCCACAAAAGTGAGCGGAACAAAATCAACAAGACCTTCCGCTTTACGGAAGCCGCTGAGCAATTCCGGCATGAAAATTATCTGCCGCCCATCATCACGAAGGAATTGTGGGAGCAGGTGCAGGCGTTGATGGAAATGAGAAAGAAAGACAATGTCCGGGCTGGTGAGGGACAGGCCATTCACCGTTACTCTGGGCTCATCGTCTGTGGTGACTGCGGCCGGGCTTTCACGGCAAAGACGATTAAGAGCAAGAGTGGAATCCGCACCGAATACTGGTGCAGCACCTATCTGCGGTATGGCAAGGAATACTGCGGTTCCCACGCCCTCCGGGAGGAATATCTGGACGAGATTATCAAATCTGAACTGCTGTCTACGAAGGAGCAGTACCAGCAGATGTGGGATGCTATGCAGGATTCCATCAACCGCTGGACACCCAAAGCAACCAATACCCTGTCGCAGCTCAAGAAATTGCGTGAGACAGTGGAAACTCTGGAAGAAGAAATGGAGGATATTCTGATGGAACGAATCCGGGATAAAGCCAATGCCGAGCGGTATGACCGCATGATTCAAAAGCGGGAGGAACAGATTGCCCAGGCAAAGAAGAAAATCGCGGAGCTGGAGAATTTGGGTCAGACCATCCGCTCCCGGCAGGCGAAGCTGAAAAAGGATATCAGCCTCATCGATCAGATTCTGGCTGACGGATGCATGACCGAAGCGCACCTGCGGCTGCTGATTGAGAAGATTTATGTATCTGAAACCGAGGATGGCCTGTCCCTGGATATCAGGGTCAAGGCCCCCTTCCAGAATCACACCGATACCTACGAAAACGGTGTGCTAACCAACCGGGAACTGGAAGAAATCATCAAAGCGGGGTGAGGATATGCGGGTATGGCTATACGGCAGGCTTTCCAACGATGACGATGTGATGATGAATTCTCTGGAAAATCAGTTGGAGATCGTCAGGGCTTTTGCATCAGAAAGGGGCTATCAGATCATAGGGGAATCCTACGATGACAATGTCAGCGGAATGCGGTTCGACCGCAAGGGGCTGAATCAGGTGACCCAGGCAGTGGATGCCGGAAAAATTGACGCGGTTATTGTAAAAGACCTGTCCCGGTTGGGGCGGCATCAAACGCAGACGGCATTATTCATAGACTATTTGCGGCAATGCAGTGTTGCTGTTCTGTCGGTGAC
>JBJDYM010000114.1:0-2002 GCA_051867315.1 Faecousia sp. | reverse complement strand
ATATGATAAACATAAACTGTTTCTACGATCACCCGATAGACGCAGATGTACTTTCCGGCGATCACATAGCGGTATCCGCCATTTCGCAGCTCTTTGTCCTGTGGGATATGGCCGGACAGCGGAAATGTCTCCAGGCGGGACAGCGTATCCAGAATCAGGTTCGTAATGTTCCGTGCAGAATTTGGCCCCACAAGATTCATGTGAATCTGCGCGATTTCCTCAAGTTCCCGCTGGGCGGGCTCCAGAATGACGAGTTTAGCCACGCTGATAGATCGCCTCCAGCCGTTTTCTGGACTCCTCCAGCGTATAGGCGGGTGCATCAGAAAGGCGCGCCTGCTCTGCCGCTTCCAACTTTGCACGCAGCTTCAAGGTTTCTTCCCGCTGTTCAAAGGCTTCAATGCTCATCACGACAAGATCACCCTCGCCGTTTTTGGTGATATAGATGGGTTCTGCTTCTTCGTGTGCCAGGTCTGAGATCATACCATAATCGTTGCGAAGCGCAGTAGACGACTTGATAATCATGGGTCAGCACCTCCTTAATTATTCTACGATAATTCTATCAGAATTATACCCATGTTTCAAGCGGTTAATGCGCTCCAAATAAACTTTTTGAAAGGCTGCCGGTCTTGAACAATGCGAAACACAGAAGCACCGTGTACCCCATGCAGGCCCAAATCGCCCCGGAGAGGTCCCCGGAGGTGGAGATGGTCTGAACCAGCACCGAGTAGATACCCACGCACACCATGATTAGAAACGCCTGGAACGCCAGGGCAAACAGGGACTTCAAATAATTCTGCCCCGTGGAACTCCAATCACGGTTGGTCATGGTGGCAAGGGGGATCGGTCCGATGGAGGTGGTCAAATACACCTCGATCATCCGGCCGTAGATGACCAGCATGATACAGATGGAAAGGGCGTTCATGGTCAGGCCCACAAAAAGGGACTGGAACCACAGCCCGAACAATTCCCCGGTCCCCAGGGCTTCAAGCTGCGCCTCCAAATCCGTGATGACACTGTTCACATCAATGGAGGTATCCCCGATGATGACCCCGGCGCTTTGGTTGACCACATGCTGCCCGATATCGAAAATCCCCATGACGATGTTCCAGGTATTCGTTACGATCAGCACCGCGCAGAAGGTCTTGAATATCCACTTGAAGAACATCCAGGTATCCACATCGTGCATATTGTTTTTCTCTGTCACAAGCTGGATCAGCTCATAACACATGACAAACGTCAGGATAACCCCGGCAATCGGGACGATCACCGTTTCGGAGAGATTGCGGATCATGGAAAAGACGCCGCTGTTCCATGCCAGCGGCGTCTGTCCCACTTCTCCGGCGATCTCGCCTACTTTGGTATTCACCGTATCGAACATGCCCGACAGGTTTCCTGTGATACCCTCGATGAGCAGCCCCCTCAGCCACTCATCGAGCTTGTCGAGTATGCCGCCCATAAGCGATCACGCCCCGACGCTTAACCGAACAATCCAGTCAGCAGAGGCACCAGGGTAATGCCGATCAGGGCGACACCGCCGCCCGCCATGAGCTGCTTCATGCCCTGGGACTTGGACGCGGGATTGTCCTGGCCGTAACCTTCCAGCAGGTTAACGGCGCCCCAAATACCAAGGCCGGCGCCCAGCGCCACCACGAGAGTCTGCAAAACACCAACTGCACTGTTGAAAAATTCCATAAATACTTACCTCCTAAAAATGTGTTTGATTTATTCGTTTACGTTAATTTCGTACACATCGAAGCTGTCACCGGGCTTCACCACGGCGCGCTGCTTCTTCATGTACCGTTCCATGTCAAAGACATTTTTAGGGTCGGCGTCGGCCGTGTACTTGTAGTTGGGATGCTTCGTCAGGTCGTACTTGTCCGAAAGGAACGGACGCACGCCCCGCAGCATGAAGATACACTTGCCTCCGTCCATGACTGCCAATTCGTCCTGGGTCATCAACTCCTTTCCTAACTTCTGATAATTAAGGCCATGGGAAATCTGG
>JBJDYM010000113.1:0-2003 GCA_051867315.1 Faecousia sp. | reverse complement strand
ATGCCGAAAATGTCTCCCAGCAGGATGCTGCAAACCAGCAGGCCCACAATGCAGCTGCCCAGGATGGACCACCGCATCGGGTTCAAGGGTCTGCTGATATGGCACAGAATCATAAAGCCCACGATGGCCAGCAGCATGGTGCAGGCGGTGGAGATATCCGCCTCGTTCACATCAAACACACTGCCGAATACCACCAGCGCGCCCACCACCAGGAAGTCCGTCAGGCCCGCGGGCAGGGCCTTGAGCAAAACATTGGGCAGGAAACGGCCGCGGATGGTGTCCGAATTCGGCTGCAGGGCCAGGAAAAAGCCGGGAATGCCGATGGTGAACATGCTGATCAGGGACATCTGGGAGGGCTCCAGGGGATAGTTGATGGAAAAGCAGGCGGAGAAAATCGCCATCAGGAAGGAGAAGATATTCTTCACCAGAAACAGGCTGGCCGAGCGCTGGATGTTGTTCACCACCCGGCGGCCCTCCATCACCACGGAGGGCATGGCGGCAAAGTCCGATTCCAGCAGCACCAGCTGGGAGACCTGGGCCGCCGCGTCACAGCCGGAGGCCATGGCTACGGAGCAATCCGCGTCCTTCAGGGCCAGCACATCGTTGACGCCGTCTCCCGTCATGCCCACGGTATGGCCGGCGCTTTGCAATGCCCGGACCAGCTGCCGCTTCTGCTCCGGGGTCACCCGGCCAAAGACGGTGTACTCCGTCGCCGCTGCCCGGAGGGCTTCCTCCGTGTCCAGGGTGGAGGCGTCGATGCAGCGCTCCGCCCCGTCGATGCCCGCCTCCAAAGCGATCTGGGAAACTGTCAGCGGATTGTCGCCGGAGATGACCTTGACGGCCACGCCCTGCCGGGCAAAATACCGGAAGGTCTCCGGGGCGTCCCGGCGGATGGGATTCTCCAGGAGAATCAGCCCCATGGGGCAGACCCGCTCCGTCAGGGCCTGGCCATCGGGGATGCCCTCGTATTTGCCGAATACCATCACCCGGTAGCCGTCGGCGCTGTAGCTTTCGATGATGGCCCGGCTGGCTTCGTAGTCCTCCCGGAGCACAAACTCCGGCGCGCCCAGCACATAGGCCCCGTCCTCAAAGACTGCCGCGCTGTATTTGTAGGTGGAGGAGAAGGGGACCACGGACCGGGCAGCTTTGTCCGCCGGGGTTTTGAAATACTGCTTCAGCGCCTGCATGGTCAGGTTCCCCTCGGGCATGGCGGCCACCAGATTGCTGATGCAGCCCTTCAGTCCCCGGCCCTGGACGGGGTCGAAGCCCGCCAGGGGGATCACCCCGCTGACCTGCATCCGGCTTTCCGTGATGGTGCCGGTTTTGTCCACACACAGCACATCCACCCGGGCCAGGGTCTCAATGCACTTCATATCGTGGACCAGCACCTTCTGGGAAGCCAGCCGCATCACGCTGACCACCAGCGCCACGCTGGCCAGCAGGTACAGCCCCTCCGGGATCATGCCGATCACCGCCGCCACCATGGAGACGATGCTGCTTTGGAAGGACGCCCCGGCAAACACATACTGCTGCACAAAAAGCAGGATGCCAATGGGCACGATCAGAACACCCATGACGCCCACCAGCTTGTCCAGAACCCGGAGCATCTCCGAGCGCTCCTTCCGGTTCATGGCCTTGGCCTCCAGGGTCAGCCGGGAGATATAGGAATCCGCTCCCACCTTGTCAAGCCTGGCATAGCATTCCCCGGACACGACGAAGCTGCCGGACATCAGGGTATCCCCCGGCTCCTTGCGCAGTTCATCCGGCTCGCCGGTGAGCAGCGATTCATTCACCGCGGCGCTTCCCTCCAGCACCACCGCATCCGCGCAGATCTGGTCGCCGGACCGGAAAAGCACAATGTCGTCCAGCACCAGCTCCTCCGCCGGAATCTCCGTCTGCTTCCCCTCCCGGACGGCCAGCGCCTTGGGGGCATTGAGCATGGTCAGCTGATCCAGCACCTTTTTGGCCCGGATCTCCTGGACGATGCCGATCAGCAGATTGGC
>JBJDYM010000112.1:0-2006 GCA_051867315.1 Faecousia sp. | reverse complement strand
AGAGGCTGGAGAAATTATACGAACAGGTGGAACTGGAAACCGTGGAATCCATGGCCTGCTTTACCTGTCGAAAGGAGAATTCTATATGAAACCGGATTATAAAAACTGGGTTCCCAAGGGGCTGCTCTATACAATGGCTTCCGCGACTGCGCTCACGCTTGTCTGCTTTCTGATCTTCGGCGTGTGCGGGCTGGGCGTACATGGCGGTGTGCGGATTGCCCTGGGGATTGTGTTTGCCATTGCTTGCCTGGTCTGCGGCAAGTATGCCGAATGGTGTATCCATGCCTACAAGACCTTTTCCTATGAAGGGGAACGGAAGTTGTCCCGCCAGATCGTGGAGGGAACGGCTGCATACGTCACCCTGCCGGAAGGCGGCAGAGGACTGGATGTTGGCTGCGGCAGCGGTGCGCTGACCATTGCTTGCGCAAAGCGGAATCCCCAGGGAACAATGATGGGCGTTGACCGTTGGGGCAAGGACTACGCCTCTTTCAGTCTTCCTCTGTGTGAGAAGAATGCTGTGGCGGAAGGCGTGAGCAACACGGAGTTCCGGCGTGGAGACGCCACAAAGCTGGATTTCCCGGATGAGAGCTTTGACGCGGTGACCAGCAACTATGTGTATCACAACATCACAGGAGCGGACAAGCAGAAGCTGCTGCTGGAAACCCTGCGTGTGCTGAAAAAGGGCGGCGTTTTCGCCATCCATGATCTGATGTCCCCGGGGCGGTACGGCGACATGGACGAATTCATCCGTCAACTCAAAGCACAGGGTTACGAGAAGGTGGAGCTGATCGACACCACTGACGGCATGTTCATGTCCCGGAAAGAGGCAAAACGCCTGATGCTCCGGGGCTCCACTCTGCTGGTAGGCAGAAAGTAGGGAAAAAACAGCTATGCAGTATTCAATCAGTGAGAAACTAATGTGGTTTGCCCTGGCGGGGCGCTGCTTTCGGTATTTGGAAGAGAAAGAAACCCATACTGACCGAAAAAGAGCCAGGCAGATATTCCGACAGATGACCGCCAGAATACCAGACATCGGCACCCTGACGGAAAATCCCCTTCGGATCTGCCTGTCCGCCGGTATGGTGTGGCTTTCCATCTATGAGGCGGCGGACGGTCAGATGGAAGACGCTTGCTTTGGAGAAATGGTACAGTACAGCATGGAATCTCCGTTGGTGAAAGCGACATACAAAGGAAAAGCGAAGACTGCCTTTACCATGGAAGCCCAACAGAAACGGGCAGGTTTTGCAGCTAAGACAAATCCACTTGCCAAAGATAACCCGTTTCAATGGTGCACTGAGGTGATTCTGGGACGGGACGTGGACGAATATACCATTCTCTATCATCAATGCGGTCTCTGCGCCTTGGGCCGCCAGGAGGGCCTGCTCTGCCTGGTGCCCTATATGTGCGTCCTTGACATAATGTCCATCGAATGGATGGGCGGCGTGCTGTACCGCACAAAGACACTGGCAACAGGCGGAAATTGCTGCGATTTCTATATTTGCAGGAAAGGGTCAAAATGGGAGGAAAGCGCACATGAAAACGTCCGTTAAATATGCCATGGCAAAGGGCGTTGTCAGGGCAATGAATATGCAGAAGCTTATGGCAATGCCTTATGAAAAATTGAAGAAACAATTTAAGACCGGGGAAAAGGGACCGCAGATCCCGCAGCTTTCAGATCCGGACTTTGAATTCACAACTACGCAAATTAAAGAAAGCAAAGTGCTTTTTATAAAGCATAAGGAAGCCACCGATCAAGTTTGCATTTATTTGACGGGTGGAGGAATGCTGAAATATCCGAAACCGCAACAGGCACGGGAAGTATTGAAGCTGGCCAAAATAAGCGGACGCGATATGATTCTGCCATATTATCCGCTGTGTGATCGGCATGGCCTTCTTGATGTATACGATATGCTCTATGAATTATATCAGGAAACCATATCTGTTTATGATCCGGATCATATTTTGCTCCTCGGGGGCTCGTCCGGAGCCAACCTTGCACTTGGACT
>JBJDYM010000111.1:0-6723 GCA_051867315.1 Faecousia sp. | reverse complement strand
CCCTGGAGGATTATCAGGAGGCCCTTGCAACCGTGGAAAGCTACGGCGAAGAACCGGACCCCGCGAACTATGGCGTCTGGGTACCCGGTATTCCTGTCCTGATCGGCAGCCTTTTGGAGAAGGCCAACGCGGCTGAGTGGCTCACGGGACTGATTCTGGACGGCATTGTTGCCGGCGTCGGTGCGGTGCTTGGCTTTGTGCCTCAGATGCTGGTTCTGTTTTTGATGCTGGCTTTCCTGGAAGCCTGCGGCTATATGGCACGAATTGCCTTCGTGCTTGACCGTGTATTCCGGAAATTTGGCCTTTCCGGCAAGAGCTTTATTCCCATGCTCATCGGCACCGGCTGCGGTGTGCCCGGTATTATGGCTTCCCGTACCATTGAAAATGAGCGGGACCGCCGGATGACCATTATGACGACTACCTTCATCCCCTGCGGTGCGAAGGTGCCCTTTATTTCCATGATTGCAGGCGCGCTCTTCGGCGGCAGCGCGTGGGTGGCTACCTCCGCTTACTTCATCGGCATGGCCGCCATTATCATCTCCGGAATCATGCTGAAAAAGACCCGGCCCTTTGCGGGTGAGCCTGCCCCCTTCGTGATGGAACTGCCTGCTTACCATCTGCCCACTGTGGGTAACGTTCTGAGAAGCATGTGGGAGCGTGGATGGAGCTTCATCAAGAAAGCCGGTACCATTATCCTGCTGTCCACCATCTTTGTCTGGTTTACCACCTACTTCGGTTGGGCTGACGGCACGTTCCGGATGCTCGGCGAAGAAGAGGTCAGCTGCTCCATTCTTGCCTCCATCGGCGGTGTTCTGGCATGGTTCTTCGAGCCTCTGGGCTGGGGCAACTGGCAGGCGGCAGTGGCCTCCATTACGGGCCTGGTGGCAAAAGAGAATATCGTTGGTACACTGGGTATCCTCTATGGTGGAGGAGACGGAACCGTTTATCAGAATCTTGCCCAGGCATTTACAGGCATTACCGGTTATTCCTTCCTGGTGTTCAATCTGCTTTGCGCTCCTTGCTTCGCGGCAATCGGCGCCATCAAGCGGGAGATGAACAACGCCAAGTGGACCTGGTTCGCCATCGGCTATCAGTGCGGCTTCGCCTATGTGATCGCCCTGATGATCAACCAGTTTGGCAATGCCTTCACAGGCAATTTGAACATTCTGGGCCTGATCGTGGCACTGGCGCTGCTTGTGGGTATGATCTATATGCTCTTCAAGCCCTATAAAGAGGCCACCAAGCTGACTTCCAAATCGGCCGGTAAGGTCTGAGCCGACGGAACAACCGAGGAAAAGGAGTGATTGTGATGCTGCAATGGATTGGAGCGAATATTGGCACCATTCTGATCTGTCTTGTCCTGATCGTGGTTGTGTTCTTTATCATCCGGTCCCTGGTCCGGCAGAAGAAGCAAGGGAAGTCCTCCTGCGGCTGTAATTGCGCCCATTGCGCCATGCACGGCTCCTGCCATTCCCGGAAGTGAATTCCAAATCGATACCTCCTATCGTATAACGGCAGATGAAGATGAATTCATCTGCCGTTAACGATCAGTCAAGGACAGTGGAGGATGAAAACACCGAAATACAGAAGTGCATATTCATTAAACATCGCCGGGATGTACGATAAAACAGGAGGTTTTTGAAATGGTAAAGACGGTATTGGACATAGACGGCATGGCCTGCGGCATGTGCGAGGCCCATGTCAATGACGCGGTTCGCAAGGCTTTTGCGGTGAAAAAGGTCACCTCCTCCCACACGAAGGGGAGAACGGAAATTCTTTCAGAGCAGCCGCTGGAGGAAAACGAGCTCAAAGCAGCCATTGAAGCCACCGGATATCATGTGACGGCCATTCAAAGCGAGCCTTATGAAAAGAAGGGCTTTTCCTTTTTCGGAAAATAGGGGAAATGGCGCTGCCGGGGGGCTATGACACCGTCATTGGCGAACACGCGGCAGCAGGCCGTCAGCTGGAAAATATCATAACCCGGAATGATGGGCAGGCACTCTGGAAATCACGGAGTGCCTGTTTTGTATTGGCCGAAACTGTTTGTATGTCTGGTATGGATTACGAACAAACAGGCTGCGCAATGAAATGCAAGTTGATTTCATACCATGGCATACAGTTTTTTCCTGCGAAAACCAGAATCGGGGTGGTTGACTTTCTGAAAGAAATATGATAGTATTCTACCGTTAGCAGCCACTAACTTGCGGCTGCTTATGTCTTGCTCCGTGGTTAGCTAAAGCTAACTTAAAAAGCGATTGGAGAGATTGCTTATTTGAAGTATAAAAATCAACAGACCATGATGCAGAATCTGAATTTGACGGTACAGAGAAAGGATGTTGAGTATGGGGCATGCAATGGAGCCTTTCGGGTATGGCCTGGCGGCAATCGGCTTGATCGCTGCTTTCCTGCTTTTATCCCATGGTGTGAAACGTCTTTGCCGAAATTATTTGCAACGGAGAAACCAATATGATGATCAATAAACGGCTGATAGGAACAGTCAACGAAAGTAAAAAGTATGTGGCCGGGAATGTGGCATTGCAATGGTGCGCCCTGGCGGCCAACATCGCGATGATCGGCGTCATTTGCCGCCTGTTGGAGCGGCTGTACCGGCAAACCGCAGGCGCCAATGACCTGCTGCTGACTGCCGGTGTCGCCATCGTGGCGGTGGCCATACGATTTGCCTGCAATGTGGGCGCCGCCCGTATGGGATATCTGTCCAGCAGGGCAGTCAAGAAGACGCTGCGGGACAAGATATACTCCAAACTGCTGCGGCTGGGCGCTTCCTACAAAGAGCGGGTTCAGACCTCCGAGGTGGTCCAGGTGGCGGTGGAGGGCGTGGATCAGCTGGAGACCTACTTCGGCGCCTACCTGCCCCAGTTCTTTTACGCCATGCTGGCCCCGCTGACATTGTTTGCGGTGCTGTGCTTTGTGAATGTGCCCTCCGCCATTGTGCTGCTGGTCTGCGTTCCCCTGATCCCCATCGCCATTGCGGCGGTGCAGACCTGGGCGAAAAAGCTGCTGAGCAGATACTGGGATCAATATACCGCCCTGGGGGATACCTTTCTGGAAAACCTGCAGGGCCTGACCACACTGAAAATTTACCAGGCGGATGAATTTAAAAACCGGGAGATGAACGAGCAGTCGGAGCGGTTCCGGCGTATCACCATGAAGGTGCTTTCCATGCAGCTCAACTCCATCACCATCATGGATCTGGTGGCCTACGGCGGTGCGGCGGCGGGCATCCTCATGGCCGTGATCCAGTTCCGCCGGGGCTATGTGGGCCTGGGCGGCTGCCTGGCCATCATCCTGCTGGCAGCGGATTTCTTCATTCCTATGCGCCAGCTGGGCAGTTTCTTCCACATCGCCATGAACGGTATGGCAGCGTCGGACAAAATTTTCCGGCTGCTGGATTTGCCGGAGGCGGAGCAAAAGACCGCCAATCTGCCGCAGGACTGCTCCATCCGCTGCGATGGCCTGCGTTTCTCCTACGAGGCAGACCGTGAGATTTTGAAGGGTATTGATCTGGCGTTCCCCATGGGCGGCTTTACCGCCATTGTGGGAGAATCCGGCTGTGGTAAGTCCACCGTTGCTTCCATCCTCATGGGCCGGAACCGGAATTATGAGGGCTCTGTCACCGTGGGTGGCGTGCCCCTGGCAGACATTTCGGAGGATAGCCTGCTGCACAGCTTCACCTATGTCAGTCACCAGAGCTATCTCTTCAAGGGCACCGTCCGGGATAACCTGCGGATGGGCAGGCCCGATGCAGGCGAGGACACCATGTGGATGGTGCTGGAGCAGGTGAAGCTGGCGGATTTCCTGCGCAGCGAACAGGGATTGGATACCCGGCTTGCCGAACGGGCCTCCAACCTCTCCGGCGGCCAGTGCCAGCGTCTGGCTCTTGCCCGGGCACTGCTCCACGACAGCCCGGTGTACATCTTTGACGAAGCCACCTCCAACATTGATGTGGACAGTGAGAACGATATTATGGCGGAGATTCACCGCCTCGCCAAAACGAAAACCGTCATTCTGATCTCCCACCGCCTGGCCAATGTGGCGGATGCGGACAACATTTATGTCATGAATGATGGGGAAGTTGTGGAAAGCGGCACCCATGAGCGGCTGCTGTCGCTGGGCGGATGTTATGCAGAATTGTGGAACGCCCAGCAGGCGCTGGAACACTATGGAAAGGAGGCCCATGTATGAAAAGAAGAAGCGGATTCCAGGTGATGGTGAAGCTCATCGGTCTGGTGAAGCCCCTGACCGGGTATATGCTCCTTGCTGTCACCATGGGCCTTGTCGGCCATCTGTGCGCCGCTTTCATCACCATCTTCGGCGGGTTTGCGGTTCTGAATGGATTGGGCTTTGAGACTCCACTGGGCCTGACGGTGCTGTTTGCCGGTGTGATCGTGATGGCCGTCCTTCGGGCGGGACTGCGTTATGGTGAGCAGGCCTGCAACCACTTTATCGCCTTCAAGCTGCTGGCTCTGATCCGGGATCAGGTATTTCAGGCCCTGCGGCGGCTGTGCCCGGCCAAGCTGGAGGGCAAAGACAAAGGCAACCTGATCTCGGTGATTACTTCCGATATCGAACTGCTGGAGGTGTTCTATGCCCATACCATCTCTCCGGCGGCCATTGCGGTGCTGTTTTCCCTGATCCTTTGCCTGTTTATCGGCAGCTATCACTGGGGATTGGGCCTGCTGGCCCTGGCGGCCTACTTGGTTGTGGGGATTGCCATACCGCTGATCACCTCCCGCCTCAGCGGAGAGGACGGAATGCGCTTGCGTACCAAGTCCGGGGAAATGAGCAGCTTCGTGCTGGACAGCCTGCGCGGCCTATCAGAGACCCAGCAGTATGGACAGGGGGAAAAACGCCTTGCAGAAATGAACCGCCGCACCGATGAACTTGCCCGGGACGAAGAGCGCATGAAGCGCACCGCCGGACGGAACATGGCCGGCACCAACACCATCATCCTGCTGTTTGACCTGGCCATGCTCTTTGCCTCTGCCATACTGTATCAGCGGCAAATCGTCAGCTTTGACGGGGTGCTGATTCCTACGGTTGCCTTGATGAGCTCCTTTGGTCCGGTGGTGGCCCTGGCCAATCTGGGCAGCACCCTGCAAAACACCTTCGCCGCCGGAAACCGGGTGCTGGACATTCTGGAGGAAACCCCGGTGGTGGAGGAAGTGACGGGCCGCACGGATATCTCCTTTACCGGCGCTGCTGCGGAAAACGTTGCCTTCGCCTACCGGGATGAGACCATTCTGGACCATGTTTCCCTGGAGATTCCGAAAGACCGAATTGTGGGCATTGTGGGCCGCAGCGGAAGCGGCAAGTCCACACTTTTAAAGCTCTTCCTGCGCTTCTGGGAGCCGCAGACGGGGCAGATCAAGGTCTCCGGCTGCAGCGTGGGCGACATCAACACCGCCAATTTGCGGGAAATGGAGAGCTTCGTCACCCAGGAAACCCATCTGTTCCACGACAGCATCCGCAATAATCTTCGCATTGCCAAGCTGGATGCTGCGGAGGAGGAGATCATCGCCGCCTGCAAGAAGGCCTCCGTCCATGATTTTATCATGACCCTGCCACGGGGCTACGATACTCCGGTGGGGGAATTGGGGGACACCCTCTCCGGCGGCGAGCGCCAGCGGCTGGGTCTGGCCCGGGCCTTCCTCCATGACGCACCTTTCCTGCTGCTGGACGAACCCACCAGTAATCTGGACAGCCTGAACGAGGCGGTGATTCTCCGCTCCCTGCGGGAGGAAGGCCAGGGCAAGACTGTGGTTTTGGTCTCCCATCGGGCCTCCACCATGCGAATTGCCGACGAGGTTTATTCTGTCGAGCACGGGAGGATGAGCTGATGGACACCCGGACCAAGCGGGAGCGGGAAAAACAGCTTGTCTCCCAGATGATTGCCTTATACTGCCGAAAGAAACACGGCGGGAAGGCCCTCTGTCCCGACTGCGCCGCCCTGGATGCCTATGCCCGGCAGCGCAGCGACAGGTGCCCCTTCATGGAGACCAAGACCTTCTGCTCCAACTGTAAGGTGCATTGCTACAAGCCGGACATGCGGGAGAAGATTCGGGCCGTGATGCGGTTCTCCGGGCCGCGGATGATATTTCATCACCCCGTCATCGCAATCCGTCATGTGATCGAAACCAAAAAAGAAAAGAGACGATTGGAGAAAGCAATATGAACATCAAAAAGATTGTGTACATGACTTTGGGCTGCATTGGCGTGGGACTGGGCGCCCTGGGCGCCGTGCTGCCTCTGCTTCCGGCGTTCCCGTTTCTGCTGCTGGCAGCCTTCTGCTTTGGAAAAAGCTCCGAAAAACTTCACACCTGGTTCATCGGCACCAGGCTCTACAAGGACAACCTGGAAAGCTATGTCCAGGGCAAGGGCATGACGCGGAAAACCAAGGTGCGGATCATGATAACGGTGACCATCCTCATGTGCGTGGGCTTTATCATGATGCACCGGACGAATGTGGGACGTATCGTGCTGGGATGCGTATGGGCATTCCACCTGCTCTATTTCCTGTTTGGTGTGAAAACAATTCCCGGTGAAATTCACCCGGAACCCCAGGGAGATTAAGGAAGCTCTGATACTATTTCTTCTTAAAAATGTTTCATTTATAACAAACCGCCTTACGGTGTTGCTGTATATGATTCTCTAAGGAACCTCTGAATAAATACCCATGCTGCGCACCTTAGCACCACGAGGAAT
>JBJDYM010000110.1:0-2018 GCA_051867315.1 Faecousia sp. | reverse complement strand
TAAAACGCCAATCGGCATTAGACCCGGCTGTCCGCATGGCCTCAACCCCAAGGGGTGGTCTAAGGGAAATTGCTGGAATAGGCTCTGAAGAAAAATCTCTGTCTCTATTCATTCTGCAGGATATCATACCCCGGAGAAAATGTCAAGAAAAACATCAGAATTCCCTCCCTGCCGTTGACAATAATTTCTTCCCGTAATAAAATAGCATTACATCCGCCGGATGCCGAATCCCTTCGCGCCGCAAAGGATGTGGGCATGGTAAACCGGACTCGGTGGATTTCGGTGCTGTTACGGCAGGAAAGGTTTTCCGTCATGCAGACCAGTTCGTAATGACGGTTTTTGCGTATAGATACCTGTAAACAACAGCTTTTTGAGGCCTCCAAGCATCAATTTACCGGCAACAAAGTGGGTTATGCCAAAGGAATCAGGGCTCTGTGATACACTTATTCAGACACGGAGCGGGTTTGGAAAGCAGAAATGGATGTGGGAATGTGGCGGTAGAACGAGTTCGGATCTTAAATACATATGTGGATAATGTCACAATGGAGGAAGCCGTTGAATGGGTCCGCCGCGGCGTGGTCGAAAGAAATCACGAATACATTGTGACGCCGAATTTGGATCATCTGGTTAATCTTGAAGAAGATCCCGAATTCAGGTGCGCTTATGAACACGCAGGCCTGATTCTCGCCGATGGGATGCCTTTGGTCTGGCTTGGAAAGCTGTTCCGGACACCCATAAAGGAAAAAGTGTCCGGTTCAGATCTGTTTCCCAGGGTTTGTCAGATGGCAGGAAAAGAAGGGTTTTCCCTGTACATTTTAGGGGCAGCCCCCGGCGTCGCAGAGCAAGCGGCTGCCAATCTTACAAAAAAATATGGAACGAGAGTTGTCGGGGTCTATTCCCCTGCCTTCGGTTTTGAGCATCAGCAGGCGGAGCTGGACCGGATGGTCAGTCAGATCCGGCAGGCATCCCCGGATCTTTTGGCAATCGCCCTGGGAGATAAGAAGGGGGAGAAATTTCTTTGCCGCTATCAGCAGGAACTGGGGGTTCCGGTGAGTATGTCTATTGGTGCCAGCATTGATTTTGAGGCAGGAACCAAACAGCGTGCGCCGAAATGGGTATCCAATATAGGGTTTGAATGGTTTTACCGCTTCTTGCAGGAACCTGTACGGCTCGGGAGGCGCTATTGGAGGGATACGGTCAAGGGACTGGCACTCATTGTAAAGTATTACCGAAAGAGGCTGTGAGAATCGGGATTATGACGATATTGATTGATTTGACTTCCGTTTACCGGCGCTTGAGCGGAATCGAGCGATTTTCCATCAACATTTCCAAGCAGATGATTGCCCATCATCCGGAAACAAGGTTTGTCTTGCTCTTCCGGGAGGAGATTCATCTGGAATTCGCCGAGCTTTGCCGGAAGGGCTGTGCGGAAGCGGTTGTACTGGGGCAGTGCAATCTGTTCTGGTTTTACCAGATGCGGCGACTGTGGGCTCTGCTGCGGCGGGAAGCGGATTGTTACCTTTTTCCCGCCTTTCCGGCTCCGTGGCTGTTTTTTAAAAAGAATTCCATCAACATCATCCATGACCTCTGCGATTTCGACTGCACCATCGGAAAGTCAACATTAAAGGTTCTGTACAGCAGGATCGCAATCCGCCACGCCATTTCCATCAGCCGTAAGCTGGTCACGGTCTCCGAATTCAGCAAAGAACGGCTTGTCAGCCGGCTCCATGTGGCTCCTGGCCGTATCGTCGTGGTTTACAACTCCAATACCAGCTGCCTGCCGGAAATCTACGCAGACAGCGTTCGCTACATCGACCCCTATGGGGAGGGCTGCGATCTGGAGGAACTGCTGAGCCGCCCGGTATCCTCCCCGGAGCCCATTCTGCGGAAGCATACCTGGAAAAACGCTGCTTACCAGATGTACAGGCTTCTGTGTGAGATTCAGCAGGAAGATCTCCCGGTGCCTTGAAAATGGTCAGGAAAGGGAAATCCCAATGGAATCCAGAACGGACAATTCA
>JBJDYM010000109.1:0-2022 GCA_051867315.1 Faecousia sp. | reverse complement strand
TCGCTTTTCTCGGCCACAGAGGGGAGGGCAAGAACCCCACAAACAACAATTTGTCGGGATACGCCACATTCCTGAAAATGCTTCAGCGGCTGACCTCCGGTCAGCCGCTGTTGTGATTTGGTTGGAAATCGGCCCTGTCTGCGTCTGGAGGCCACGCCGAAGATGACGGCGGCAGGACCGGGCCTTTGACTGTCTTCCTCCAGTTGGCGTTCACGCACATGATGGACAGGCCGCCGGTGAATGGCAGCTGTTCAAAATCGGGAACCGTTCCGCTTTGCGGTCAGATCAGCCGCACTCTTTATTCCTCCGGCTCTTCGCTCTCTTCCGGTTCCTCCTGGGAAGAATCCGCAGGACTCGTTTTTCCCTTGTATTCCGCGCTGTACCCATTGAACACGGCATACAGGCTAATCAACGCCACCGGAGCGGCCAACACAATCAGCAGAATGGCACAGAGGGTGAGCGGCAGGGAGAAAGCGCCGTCATGATACTGGTTGACTATGATTTTTCCACCCAGGTAGGCAACGTAGCCGCCCACAATCAAACGCATCAGATGAGAATTATAACGGCGGCTGTTCATCCAGCCCTTGAGTTTTTCCATCATTGCTTGTCCTCCCTCTCAATTTTGAAGCCCAGAAGGGTTTGGTTGAAATCGGCGTAAAATTCTTCATATGTCGCCACTCCGAAAGCAAAATCAGGATGGGCGGTATTCCATGTGGATTGCAGCGCCTCCGCAAAGGTGCGCTGCCCACAGCGAATGGCTGCGGGAATCGTATATTCCATCAGCAGCAGCTGCTGGTCAAACCGCTTCCGCTTTTGGAAAAAGCCTTTTACCTGCGAATCCATCCAGGCAACAAGCTGCTGCGCTTGGGATTCCGGCGACCCAGACCGGAGGGCTGACACCAACTCCGGCTCCGCCATGCGGCAGTAATCGGCAAAGCAGCCGGGATAGCGTTTCTTCGTGAAGCCGCTGAGAAAATGCTGTAGATCGGACGGAATCAACGCGATAAAGTTCATAATGTCTCCTCTGCAAAAAAGGTGGGCTGTTGCGCCCACCTTTAAATGCGAATGATCAGGCCTTGCCAGTCTTATGGTTGGAAACAACGTCAAAGATAACCGCAATCAGAAGGACCAGGCCTTTGACGATATACTGCCAGTTGTTATCCAGACCGATGATGGACATACCCTGGTTGATAACGCCCAGGAAGATAGCGCCGATGCAGATGCCCGCAACCGTTCCGGAGCCGCCGTAGGCGGAAGCACCGCCGATGAAGCAGGAGCCGATGGCGTCCATCTCGAAGGAGGTACCGGTATCACCGTTGACGGAGCCGATACGGGCTGCCATCAGCAGTCCGGACAGGCCGGCCAGGAAGGACATGGAGGCATAGGCCATGAAGTATACCTTCTTGGTGTTGATGCCGGACAGCTTGGTGGCCTTCTCGTTGCCGCCGACGGCATAGAAGTAACGGCCGAAAGCGGTCTTGCTGGTAATGAACGCGTAGATGAACACCACCGCCAGAATCCACAGAAGCATGACCGGGATGCCCTTGTAGTTTGCCAGCTTCCAGCTGTAGAAAATCACCAGGGCAGCAATGATCAGGGTTTTGACCAGAGCAGGAGCCTTTGCATCCTGGTTATAGCCCTTCTTGGCTTTTCTGGAACGAGTCACGAAGAAGTTGATGACCAGGAAGGCGGCGGCAACGATTCCCACAATCAGGGCGGACCACTTGATCTTATCATCCAGGCCAGGTACCTGAATATAGGAAGCGAAAATATTCAGAAATGTCTTGTTCTTGACGGCGACGGTCTTGGACGACAGCAAGACACGGCCAATGCCGCGGAACAGGAACATGCCGGACAGGGTGCAGATGAAGGGAGGAATGTGGACATTGCCAATCCAGAAGCCCTGCCAAACGCCAATCAGAGCACCGGCAGCCAGGCAGATCAGGATAACCAGCACAGCGGGAACCCCGGTCTTATCCAGCAGCTGGGCGCACATTGCGCCAACCAGGCAGACGGTGGAAC
>JBJDYM010000108.1:0-6825 GCA_051867315.1 Faecousia sp. | reverse complement strand
TCGGGAAAATGGCTGTTGGCATCCTGCCACAGGCGCCGGACGAAATCCGGCCCGTCCTTGGTGGAGCCCGCCTTGCCGATGACGCAGAAGGCATCCTTGCGAATCACTTCAACGTTTTTCATTTTCCCGATTCTTTTCCCGGTTCAGGCGGAATTCCACGGACCGTTTCAAATAGGCCAGATAGTCATCGTCATCGCACATGGCCTTATCGGCAGTGTCGGAAAGCTTGGCCACCGGGCGGCCGTTGACATATTGCAGCTTGATGACGATGTTCAGGGCGGGCTCACAGGTGTCGTTGGTGCAGAAGGTGCCGATGCCGAAGGAGACCTTGGCCCGGTCCTTAAAATAATCGTACAGCTTCTGAGAACGGTCAAAATCCAGGCTGTCGCTGAACAGCAGCTGCTTGGTGCGGGTATCGATGCCGTATTTTTCGTAATGCGCAAGGAGCTTCTCTCCCCAGGCATAGGGATCGCCGCTGTCATGGCGGACGCCGGAATAGTTGTTCACCATGGAGTGGTTGAAGTCCAGCAGAAACAGATCCGTGGTAATGGTATCGGTGAGGGCGGTGCCGTTGTCTCCCCGGTATTCGTCGTACCAGTCGGACATGGCGTAGTGGTTGGTATAGGCCAGGGGGATGGAATCGATGCCCTGGTACATCTGGACAAATTCATGGGCATAAGTGCCAATGGGCATGATGTTGTATTTTTTGGCCAGATACACATTGGAGGTGCCCACACAGTTTTCGGTTTCGGTAACCAGGCGGCGGAGCACCACATCCTCCCACTCCCGGGAGAGTCTTCTGCGGCAGCCGAATTCGGCAAAGCGGAAGGTATAGGTGCCGTTTTTAAAGGCCTCCAGCTTTTGGTTCAGCCGCTGCCCGGCGGAGGCCCGGAGCACCTCGTAATCAAAGCTCATGCGGAAGTAGACCTCGTTGATGATCTCCAGCAGGTAGATTTCAAACTGCATGGCGGAAAACAGCGGGCCCTTGACCACCACGGAGAGCTTCCCGTCCGGGCTCAGCCCGGTGGAAACATACTCCCGGATGGGATGCCACAGGCGCAAAAACTCCACGTAGTCATTTTTGATGAAGCGGATGGAGCGCAGATAGTCCAGCTCTTCCTTGGTAAAACGCAGCTTGCACAGGAAATCAATCTGGTCGTTGATTTCCTCCAGCATTTCCTGGGTAAAGCGGACATTCTCGTTCCGGCACTTGAAATGGTATTCGCCGTTCAAATCGGTGTGCTTGTGGAAGATGACCTGATCCATATTGAATTTGTACAGGTCCGTATCCAGCAGGGAGAGCACGATGGGTTCCAGTTTCATATGTATTTCCTTTCAAAGGATTATAGTGAGGCCGTTTCCTCGTTGTCCTTGGATTCCAGTACCAGCCTCCGGAGATGATCATACCGCTCCCAAAGAACGGGATTGGTATAGCGCTGCCAGCTCTCCCGGTCATCCTCCAGGAGAAATGAGCGCATCTGAGAGGCGGAAATGTCAATGGCTTTCGGAATATAGAGCTCCGAAATGCGCACATCCTCCATGCCGTCAAACCAGCTGACCCGGCGGGCCTCCTTCCCGGAAACCAGCAGGTCCGGGACGCGGCGGTAACGGGCAGCCACATTGCGCAGGACGTATTCTCCCCAGGCGCCGTTGTTACCCACACCGATGTCCGGCAGAGGAAAAATGTCCACACGGTCCCCAAAGAGCAGACGCAGCAGTCCCTCCCGGGTGTCGTAGGAAAAGGGATTATTGGCTGTGCCGGATTCCTGAGAGGAGCCGACGAAAATTCCCACCTGCCCGCACAGCGCCAGAGCGGTGCGGATCATCTGCTCATGGCCGGCGTGGAGAGCCTGAAACCGGCCCACCAGGATGCCGAGGGAGAAGGGCTTGCTGCTCATTCATTTTCTCCTTTAAATGATTTCAGGCCGGAAAGCGGGCATCAGCTCCAGCTTAAACCGGTTCACGGCATGGAGGTGGTCAATGCGGGCCTTTTTCTGCGGGTCCCCGATTTCACCGGTGCGGATATAACGGTCCAGCTCGGCATAGGTAAAGCCCAAATTCTCCTCGTCGGTCTTGCCGCACAGGCCATCAATGGGTACCTTGTTCACCAGCACCTCCGGAAGCCCCAGTTCCTTTCCGAGCTGCTTCACCTCCTGCACCGTCAGATAGGAGCAGGGGCTGAAATCACCGGCGGAATCGCCGTAGCGGGTAGAGTAGCCCACCCAATCTTCGGACAGGTTGCAGGTGTTGGCCACCCGGCCGTTGTGGCTCTGGGCCACGGCGTACAGCACGGACATGCGGATTCGGGGCGGAAGATTGGTTTCGCTCTGGACAGATAACTCAAAGGGCATGGCCCTTTTTGCCCCCTCCACTGCTTCCTGGATGTTGATGACATAATGACGAATCCCCAAATGGTTCACCAGCAGCCGGGCCATATCGATGTCGTGCTGGACCCCGCAGGGCATCAGCACACCGATGACCCGGTCCTTCCCCAGTGCTTCCACACAGAGGGCCGCTACCACAGAGCTGTCCTTGCCGCCGGAGATGCCCACGATCGCATTGCAGCCGGGGCCGTTTTTCTCAAAAAAGTCCCGAATCCAGGCAACGCAGTCATTTTTCACCTTTTTCGCGTCAAACATGGGGCTCCTCCTGTTATTTCACATTGATTTGGCAGCAGCGCATGGTCGAAAGAGCTGCCTCATGGGTTTCCGGCGATACACCGGCGCAGCAGGCACTGTCCACGGAAATCTCCATTTCGGGGAAATTGGCCTTCAGCATCAGAGCGTTGGAGACAACGCAGATATCGGTGCACAGGCCGATCAGCTCCGCCGTAAAGGGTTCTCCTCCGGCTGCCTGGTACAGAAGCCGGGGCAGCAGCACGGAACCAAAGGTGACCTTTTCCACGGGAGTATAGCCCTTCTGCTCCAGGGCGGCAGCCACTCCGTCGTCCAGCATCCAGCCGGGGGTGCCTTTGATGCAGTGGGGCACCGGGAGCTTTTTCCCTTCGGCGGTTTCCAGGTAGTTGGCTGCGTGGGTATCCAGGGTGGCGAAAATCCGGCCCTCGAAGCCCAGGATTTTGTCCATCACATTGGGAACAATGGCCAGGGCCTCCTGACTGCCCAGCGCTCCGTCCACAAAATCCTTCTGCATATCCACCACAATCAAAAAATGCTTCATGCATGTCCTTCCTTTCCAAACTGCAGGTGGGTCTATTTTGACATATGGAACGGAATTGGTCAAGCAGGAAAATATCATTTCTGCACTTTTTTGGCTTATCGCGGGCTCTGGCGCATTTTCTGCGGCGTGGTGCCATAGAGGCAGCGGAAGGTGCGCAGAAAGGTTTTGTAGTTCGTCAGGCCGTTTTGCTCCATCAGCACCGGAATGCTCAAGTCGCTGGACTGGAGCTGCTCATAAAGCCTGGTGGTTCGGATCATGCACAGATAGTCCAAAAACGTCTGGCCGGTATATTTTTTGAAAATCCGGCAGAAGTATTCCTTGGAAATGCTCAAATGCTCTGCCGCATCCTCCAGACTCAGCGGCTCCCGGAAATGTCCCTGCACCCATGCAACCGTATCCATCACTCGGTTTAAATCCCGGGTGGTGGCGTTCTCCGTCCGGCGAAGGGTGGTGGCGGAGTGGTGCTTGTACATGGCATGGAGGAATTCACAAAACCGGGCCCGGAACAGGAGCTGATAGCCGTCTTCGTTTCCCTCAAACAGCTGCTGCATGGCCGAAAGGGACTGAAGAAGGACAGGATGTTCTTCCATCTCCTTGCGCCGGATCAGGGTGGTAAAACGGAGCCCCTCTTTCCCCGGGAAATACTCACCCAGGCATTGGTGGGATAACTGAATCAGCACATAGGGACAGGAGGAATTCCGCTGGCTGATCCGCGTCATGTGCAGCTCTCCACTGTTAATGACCAACAAATCCCCCGGCTCCATCTCATAGGTATCTGCCTGGACAATGGCCGTCAGGTGTCCTTCCCGAAGCCAGAGAAACTCCACATATTCATGCCAGTGGGCAGACACCGTCAGCCCGTCCACTCGGTGCTGGTAGCCCTGACAGCAGCTGCGTCGCCCCGGGGTGCTGATGTATACCGGCAGATGGTCCACCTCCTCCACCAGCTCGTGCCAAATGGGTTCCGGGGAATGGAAATCATTCAGAGATGCCATGGCAATGCTCCTTTCTGCTTGATGAAATCAGAATAGCATATCACAGAATGAATATCAATATCATCTTTTTTAGAATGTCAACATTGGCCAAAATTAAGTCAATATTAGCATATTTTGAAAGATCTTTCCGATAATTATCCTGATATTAAAAACCGCTATATCAAAATCAACCTATTTCTGAGCAAGAATGCATCTAGCAATCCGAAGACGGTCAGGGTATAATACACCCAGAAAGCAAAGAAACACCACCGACGACCCCAAGTGAAAGAGAGGAGCCTGACTATGTACTATTTCAATGTTTCCATGATGGCCAATGAAGCCGTGATGCCCAGAATTCTGGCCGAGGATACCGGAGCCACGGAGCTGCGCGATCCTATGTTCTGCGCCAAAACTGCGTTCAAATTCCGCCGCCCCGGCTGGCTGCACAGAAGGAAGGCCTTCCTCACCCCCTGCAGCCGCCCCTGTTCCTGCCCCGCGTCCTGCTGATGCGGCAGAAACAATACGCGAAATCGGCATGGCCCGGAAAAGGTCATGCCGATTTTCTATTCAATCGATGTAAGAGCGGAAATCCTCTCTGGATAGTCCATAGTCCACAGAGGAACGGGTCCTTCCCAGCTGGTCAACCCAGGAATCCCGGTTGATGGCAAGCTTCCGGAAACCCAGACCTTCATACACATGCTGGGCTCTGGTATTCTCCAGGTCAGTGTCCAGCTGAATCTGCTCATAGCCCAGACAGTCAAACAATCCGGAAATAAACAGGCTAAGGATTTTCTTGCCATAGCCCTGATTCTGCTTGGAGGCGTCACAAATCTTGATGCCGATCTCACAAACTCTGGGGTTGATCTGCCGGTGTACCAGCTCCCCGATCCGCACCTCATCCAGCAGGATCAAATAGCGGCGCACCGTGTTGTCACGCTCCATGCGAATGTCCTGTGCAACCTTTTTCACCGTGGTGCCGATCCCCTTGGGGAACCCTGCATGAGCCATCACACTGCCGTCATTCCACCACCGGGCCAACAGTTCCGCGTCCGTGATGGCTGCATTTCGAATGCGGATGTTTTCATATTGAAGTTCCATAGCTTTTTCCGCTCCCCAAATTCAGAATGTGTTAATGAAGGAATCATGTTCTTTGGGCACCTTAAAGCAGCCTGTCAGCCGCCGTCTGCCCTATAATGGGAGATATTCATGAATTCCGTGCCCAAGCAGCCGGACAATCTCCAATTCGTCCAGTGCATCCAAAAGTGCATTGTGCGTCTCCCGGTATGTACAATTTCCGGAAAGCAAACGGAGCATGGACTCCACGCCGTAGCCCCGCTTCATGCGTCCTGTACTGTAGCAGTCGGCACAGGCGGGGATCTTGGGATTGTGCTGGCGGTAGATGGCAAGGCGCATGATGTCATACCAGTCAAAACGCCGCAGCTCCGGCAGATGGTTTCGGTCAAAGCCTGCATTGTAGGCGAACAGGGCAGTCACCCCATACCCGGACAACCAGCCGGATAAATCCTCCATTGCTTCCTCCCGGGTGCAAAGGATGGGCTTCACTGGGGTATCCAGAAACAGGGCGTCGTAGAACATGCCGCCCACGGCGCATTCCTCAGGCAGGATATGGTATTTGGCGGCGATTGGCTGGAGGGTGTCCGCATCCGCAAGGCAGCAGCCGATGGACATAACCGCATCTGCCCAGTTGGTTTCTGTGTCGATGACGGCAAATTTTTTCATCTTTCTTTCTCCCCGGTTGGCTTTACAAAAAGAATTTTTTAGAGTATCATATAAGAAAAAATTCCAATTGTCAATGGAGGTAACAGAATGGAACATGTATGCAAATTTCTGAAAGAAGCCGGAACCTACTATCTGGCAACGGTCGAGGGGGATCAGCCCCGGGTCCGGCCCTTCGGTACCGCCCACATTTTTGAGGGCAGGCTGTATATCCAGACCGGCAAGGCCAAGCCCGTTTCAAAGCAGCTGATGGCCAATCCCAAGGCGGAAATCTGTGCCTTTCACGGTGGAACCTGGGTGCGCATTGCCGGGGAACTGGTGGAGGATGACCGTGCCGAAGCCCGGAAATCCATGCTGGATGCCTATCCCAGCCTGCGGGATATTTACGACGAGAACGATGGCAATACCCAGGTATTTTACTTCAGAAATGCCACCGCGACCTTCTATTCCTTCACCGCTGAACCCCGGACCATTGAATTCTAAGGAATCTCTGAATCAATCGCCTGCGGCTGGATGGCGGGCCTTTTGCCCCGCCGCACAGCACTGAGGAAAGACACAAAGGATTCCCTCAATTTCAGTACTTTCGGCTGAGTCAAAATCCTTCGCCACCAGCTCTTGCCGATTTACTGTGAAAGTCTCAAAAACAATGGCAAAATTCAAACATTTTGATGACTTTCATTCCTCGTGGTGCTAAGGTGCGCAGCATGGGTATTTAATCAGAGCATCCCTGGATTTGACCTGTGTATGTGCAAAAGCGCCCGCCCTGTTTTGAGGAGCCTTTCTAAATTAGTCCCGTTTTTAAGAGCACACGGGATTTACGCCCATTCTGCGAGGTAACGGTACCGGACCGCCTGTAAGAAAATGAAAAAGGTGTAAAAGCATAAAAAGTGCTTGACAAAAGAGAGAAGCAGTGGTAATATATCGAAGCTGTCCGCGA
>JBJDYM010000107.1:0-2041 GCA_051867315.1 Faecousia sp. | reverse complement strand
AACTGTCAAACAAAAAGGGGTTGTCAAGCCGGGGAAAATGCGGTAAAATAGGGCCGTGAAAAAAGAATCGGAGGAATTCTGCCATGGCTTGGCTGGAAATAACCATTGACACCGCTTCCCGGGAAGTGGAGGCGGTGGCCCAGGCTCTGACGGCGAGAGGATTTTCGGATCTGGTGATTGAGGATCAGCAGGAATTCGAAACCTTCCTGGAGGAAAACCGGGCCTACTGGGATTATATCGACGAGAATTTGCAGCAGCAGCTCCGGGGCCTGTCCCGGATCAAGCTCTATCTGGAGGACACGGACGAAGCCTCCCTGGCCCGCCTGCGTGCCTACGCGGAGGAAGCGTCCCTGCCCCTGACCGCCGCTCCCCTGCCCGAAACCGATTGGGAGGAAAGCTGGAAGGACAGCTACCCGCCCCAGGAGGTGGGCAAGGATCTGGTGGTGCTCCCCTGCTGGCTGGCTCAGGATTACGAGGGCAGCCGGAAGCAGGTGATCCTGGACCCGGGCCTCACCTTCGGCACCGGGGCCCACCCCTCCACCCAGATGGTGATGGAGGCCATGGAGCAGGCGGTTTTCCCCGGCGCCCGGTGCCTGGACCTGGGCAGCGGAAGCGGCATTTTGTCCATCACGGCCCTGCGCCTGGGAGCGGAAAAGGCGGTGGGGGTGGACATCGACCCCAAGGCGGAGGACATTGCCCGGGAAAACGCCGCCTACAACGGCTTTGCCTCCCCCGCCTTCACCGCCCTCACCGGCAACGTCACCGCCGACAAGGCGCTGATGGACCGTTTGGCGGGAGAACGCTGGGATCTGGTGCTGGTGAACATCGTGGCGGACGTGATCATCAGTCTGGCCCCGGTGCTGCCGGTGTTTCTGGGGGAGAACACCACCCTGATTTGTTCCGGCATCCTGGATACCCGGCTGAATGACGTCACCGCCGCCCTCACCGCCGCCGGCATCACCGTGGAGGAAACCCGGTCCAAAGAGGACTGGCGCTGCCTCTGTGCCCGCCGCGGATGAATTGTTGTTTACAGTGGGCGAGTGCGAAAAACAACAATTTACCGCATTTCAGGCGGAACCTGACAAGCAAAGGAAAATTAGGAGAAACATATGCGATTGACTTATAAAACCCGCCGTACCCTGCAGCGGGTGCTGACTGTGGTGCTGGCGGTGGTGCTGGTGCTGGTATTGTTTGGATTCTGCTGGAACATCTGGGTGGAACGCTACGTGGTCTACACCCGGGAGGGGGCCACGCTGGATTTCAGCCGCTCCCCGCTGAACACCGTGGGGGAAATCGCCACGCCCCCCAAGGCGGATGACAGCGTTTCCATCTTCTTCAACGAGGGCTCCGACGCCGTGGAGCTGACCACGGAGCTGACGGTCCTGAACGGCTATTACATCGACTACAACGCCCTGAAGGGCAGTATGGATGAAATCAAAGAGGACTTAAACCGCCTGAAGGCCGGCTCGCCCATCATGATCGAGCTCAAGGGCGGCTACGGCTCCTTCTACTACACCTCCTCTCTTACGGGTGCGGTGAGTTCTGCCAGCGTGAATGTGACGGCGGTGGACGAGCTGATTCAGTATGTCCGCTCCAAGGGCTTCTATATGATCGCCCGGGTCTCCGCCTTCCGGGACTATGATTTCGGCAACCGGAACGTGACCAGCGGCCTTTATATGAACAGCCGGGCGGGCTTGTGGATGGACAGCGGCGGCTGCTTCTGGCTGGACCCCACCAGCGCCAATACCCTGAGCTGGGTCACCTCCATCGTCAACGAGGTGCGGGAGCTGGGCTTCAACGAGGTGGTGCTGGACAATTTCCGCTTCCCGGCGGAGACGGATAAGTACATCTTTAACGGCAATATGGACGAGGCCATCGCCAGCGCCGCCACCACCATTATGGCCAGCTGCGGATCGGATTCCTTCGTGGTCTCCTTCTGCGGGGCCACCCCGGCCTTCCCCCTGCCCGACGGACGAAGCAGGCTGTATCTGTCCGATGTCAACGCCCAGGACGTGGCTGCCCGGGCCTCCCAGGTCACCTT
>JBJDYM010000106.1:0-2047 GCA_051867315.1 Faecousia sp. | reverse complement strand
AAATCGGTGATGCCCACCACCAGAACGCCCTTTTCCTTCACATATTCGGCGTCGGTCTGGTCGGCAGCGAAAGCGGTGAATACCATGGCCATCATCATCACCAGAACGGTGAGCAGAGCGATTGTTTTTTTCATGATGTATTTCTCCTTTTTAATCCGCCCGGATGGGCGATTTGTTTTGATGGCTGTATTATACTTTAGTTCGCTAAAGAAGTAAAGCATTATTTTGCCATTTTTCGGATTTTGTAGGATTATCCAAATAATTCAGTATCGGCACCATGGAAATCAGATACACAGTCCAAAGCGATTCCGAGGGACTTGGGACAAAACGCTCCAGCCACTGTAGGAGGCTACAGATGCCCGCCAAGTCACAAAACTGAGTGTTTGGTTGAATGGTAACATGTCCGATGTGGTGCGAACTTGTAGCGTGCCCGTTAAATTACAATTTGTCAAAACCGCTGCGGACGTGGGATAATTTCTTCCAGTCCTATTCCCATTTCCTGCAAAACCTGATATAATTCTGTTTGCTGAGACATTCTTTTATCCAACTACAGGTTGGAAGCCTTTCCAACCACGAAAAACTTGCAATTTTTACCGTTTTCCCCTATGCTTTTCTTGCACACGGGGCAAACAATTTGGGAAAAGGCGGTATGTAACGATGGAACAGATTTATTTCGGTCGGCGGATTGCAGCCCTGCGGAAGGCACGGGGCATGACCCAGGAGGCGCTGGCACAGAGGCTGGGCATCACCAATCAGGCGGTGAGCAAATGGGAGAGTGACCAGTGCTGCCCGGACATCATGCAGCTGCCCGCGCTGGCGGATCTTTTTGAAATCAGTATGGATGCGCTCTTCGGCCGTCAGGGGCCTGCCCTTCCGGAGTCCCGGGAGCAGGAACCGGTGACCGTCATCGGGGAGCTGCCTTGGGAGGACAATGACGATCTCCACGCGGTGTGCTTCATCGGCCATCGGCTGGTGCGCTATCAGGACATTCCCTCCGTGGGCGGCAAGCGGGAGCGGTTCAGCTTCTCCTTCTCCTGCCTGGGCTTCGACAAGTCCGGAATCAGGGCCAATGAGCCGGTGCAGCTCCATTTTTCCGGTAATGTGGGCAACATCTATTCGGATTACGCCGTTTACTGCACCGACAGCCCCATCGGCGGCAATGTCCAGGCCGGGGATGGGGTGGAGTGTACCGACGTGGGCGGAGAGGTCCACGCCGGGGACAGTGTAACCTGCGGCAGCGTCCGGGGCAATGTGTTTGCCGGGGACAGTGTGAGCTGTGCCGGGAACATCGGCGGCAACGCCCAGGCGGGGGATGACATCCGCTGTGAAGGGATGATCGGCGGCAACGCATCCGTCGGCGGGGATTTGGAATGCGGCGGCGACATCGGCGGTCGGGTCCAGGCCGGGGGGGATGTGGAATGCCGGGGCTCCATTCGCGGCGACCTGCGTGCCGACGGGAACGTGAGCTGCACCGGGGATATCAGCGGCAATGTGACGACCTCCGGGGATGTGGAATGCCACGGCTCCATTCTCAGTGATCTGCGGGCCGACGGCGATGTGAATTGTGCCGGGGATATCACAGGCAATGTCACCGCCTCCGGGGACGTGGACTGCACCGGCTCCATCGGCGGCAACGCTTCATCCGGCGGCGACATCCGCTGCGCCAGCATCCAGGGCTCCGCCTCCGCCCGGGGAGACATCAATATGGGCTGAACATGGGGTTGCCATCGCCCGGTATCTGTGATAAGATGGCGCCGGAAATCAGGGAACCTCTGAATAAATCGTCTGCGGCTGAGCGGCGGGTCTTTTGCCCCATCCGCGCAGTACCAAAATTGGGAAATACACAAAGTATTCCCGGGGGTTTGGTACTTTCGGCTGAGCCAAAATCCCTCGCCGTCAGCTCTTGCCAATTTCATCAGAGCTTCCTTAGACGGTAAACAAAAAAGGAAACACATCATGAAAAACATCATCACCCAATATTCCGGGCTGAAACGGGAAATCTATGTGCTCTTTGTGGGCAGGATCGTCACGGCCATGGGCTCCTTTG
>JBJDYM010000105.1:0-2049 GCA_051867315.1 Faecousia sp. | reverse complement strand
ATCAACCCACAACTCCTGGGCCCCTCGACCGGTACTGCCCAGCAAATCGGTGTTTAACGGGCAGGGCCCGCGGCCAAATTGCTGCGTCAAGCCGAGATGCATCTTTTGTTATCTGCGGCGCATATCCTGAAGGAAGGCCTGTAGCCGTTCCTCCTCCGCGCGGAGGAGGTAGCAATAGTAGGTTACATTGGCCTCCGGGTCCAGGACGGGGATATTGACCCGCCCGGTGTAGTCGGTAGTGTTGCGCTTCATGGACAGGTCGGTGGTAAAGCAGGGCAGCACCGAGGAGCTGACCAGCTCATCGAAGCTGAAGCGATCGTTCTGGAGCAGGAACCGGGAGTTTGGCATTTTGCGCATATGCAGCTCATGCCAGAAACCGATGTCGCCAAAAACCAGCATATTCTCCCCGTCCAGCTCCCGCATTTCCAGCCCCTGACGGTGCGCCAGAGGATGGGACTTCCGCAGAGAGAAAAACAGGTGCTCCTCCCCCCAGGGCAGAACCAGCCAATCGGGATTTTGGAGCTGTTCAGCCAGGACAATGATCTGATAGGTTCCGTTATTCAGCCCCTGGATCAGCACCTGGCTGTCCCGGATCTCGGAGCCGATGGTCACCCTGCCGTAGAGGCTGGACAGCCGGGGCAGCAAATCCCACAACGGCGCCGGCGCGCAGGCGCCCACCGCCAGGGTGTGCTTGGCCCGGTCAAAGCTGCGGACCCGCTCCACCATATCCTCCCCCTCCTTCCACAGCTTCCGGGCATATTCCACTGCCAGTTGGCCGTTTTCGTTGAGGGTGAGCCGGTTTTTCCGATGGTCAAACAGGGGAACCCGGAATTCCTCCTCCAGCTGTTTCATGGCCCGGGTCAGGGTGGGTTGGGACAGGTGCAGCGTTTCCGCCGCCTTGGAAAGGGTGAGCGAATCGGCAAAGGCGATCAGCATTTCCAGCTGCGCAAATTCTATCATATCAGAAGCCTCCTTGTACCACCGTCCCGGTGGTTCTGAAACCAGTATACCGTTTTTCACTATTCATGTCAAGAATAGCAGAATGCAAGTTTTATATTGTACATTTCCTTGGAGATATACTAAAATAGAGTCGGAAAAGAATCATGCCTGCAAGGCACTGCGAATCGGAAAGGATGATTTTGATGAAAGTTTTGATGATCAACGGCTCCCCCCACGCCAGCGGCAACACCGCCATTGCGTTGGAGGAAATGAGAAAGGTCTTTGAAGCAGCGGGCGTTGAAACAGAGCTGGTACAGGTGGGCCATCGGGACATCCGGGGCTGCATCGGCTGCCGCAGCTGTAAAAGCGCTGGAAAATGCGTGTTTGACGATGCAGTGAACGCCACCGCCAAGAGCTTTCAGGAGGCAGACGGCCTGGTGGTTGCCTCTCCGGTCTATTTTGCCAGCGCCAACGCCACCCTGATCGCCTTCCTGGACCGGCTGTTCTACTCCACCCCCTTCGACAAAACCATGAAGGTGGGCGCCAGCGTGGTTGTGGCCCGGCGGGGCGGATTGTCCGCCACCTTCGACGAGCTGAACAAGTATTTCACCATTTCCGGTATGCCCGTGGCCTCCAGTCAGTACTGGAACAGCGTCCACGGCCAGATGCCCGGCCAGGCCGCCGAGGATCTGGAGGGCCTGCAGGTCATGCGGGCGCTGGCCCGGAACATGACCTTCCTCATGAAGAGCATTGCCCTGGGCAAGGAAGCCTACGGCCTGCCCCAGCAGGAGCCCCGGGTCTTCACCAATTTCATCCGATAATCAGGAGGTCCTTACCAATGAGCGTCAATGCTTTCTTCCCGGAGATTCACCGGAATTTCGGCTTCGGCTGCATGCGCCTTCCCCTGGTGGGAGAAGAGGTGGATCTGCAGCAGACGAAGGAAATGGTGGATTACTTTCTGGCAAACGGCTTCAACTATTTCGACACCGCCCATGGCTATCTGGGCGGCCGCAGCGAGACAGCCCTGCGGGAGTGCCTGGTAAAGCGGCATCCCCGGGAAAGCTACATCCTGACCAACAAGCTCTCCACCCACTTTTTCCAGCGGGAGGA
>JBJDYM010000104.1:0-2049 GCA_051867315.1 Faecousia sp. | reverse complement strand
AAGATCGAGGAAGAATAAAGAAGGGAGCCAGGCCCCATGGATGAAGAATTGACAGAGCGCCAGGTGCCTCATTCCCTGGAGGCAGAGCAGGCGGTTTTGGGCTCCATCCTGATTGACAGCCGCTGCATCACCGACGTGGTGGGCACGGTGAAGCCGGAGGACTTCTATTTAGAGCAGAACCGGGAGATTTTTGAGACCATCTACACCATGTTCAATTTCTCCCAGACCATCGACCCGGTGACCGTGCTGGACAAGATGAAGGAGCTGGGCTGCTACCACGACAATTCCCGGGACTACATCGTGCAGCTGATGGAAATCACCCCCACCGCCGTCAATGTGGGCCGGTATGCCAAAATCGTTCAGGAGAAGGCCATGCTCCGGGGCCTGGGCCAGGCGGCCGGCGAAATATCGGACATGGTGGCGCAGCAGGTGGGCTCCTCCGCCGAAATCCTGGAATCCGCGGAGAAGAAGATCTACGCCCTGCGCAAGGGCGAGCGGGGGGACAGCCTGGAGCACATCGGCACCACGCTGCACAGAGTCTTCGACCGGCTGACGGAGCTGAGCCAGTCCGATTCCGCCATCCCCGGCCTGTCCACAGGCCTGCGGGATGTGGATACCAAGATCAACGGACTGAACAAGTCCGACCTGATCCTGATCGCCGCCCGGCCCGCCATGGGCAAATCCGCCTTCTCGCTGAACATCGGCATGAACGTGGCCAGGCTCTACGGCAAGACCGTGGCCATTTTCAACCTGGAAATGTCCCGGGAGCAGCTGGCCATGCGGCTGCTGGCCGCCCAGTGCTTTGTGGACAGCCAGAAAATGGCCACCGGCAAGCTCTCCGAGGAGGAGTGGGGCAAGCTCTGCCTGGGCTCCGCCGCCCTGAGCCAGACGGACATCCGCATCGACGACAACCCCTCCGTCACCGTGGCGGAGATCAACGCCAAATGCCGCAGGTTGGACAATCTGGGCCTCGTGATCATCGACTACCTCCAGCTGATGACCGGCTCCGGCTACGGCAAAAACAGCGAAAACCGGGTCACCGTGGTCGGTGAGATCTCCCGGGCCCTGAAAATCATGGCCAAGGAGCTGAACGTGCCGGTGATCTGCCTGAGCCAGCTGTCCCGTGCGGTGGAGAGCCGCACCGACAAGCGGCCCATCATGTCCGACCTCCGGGAATCCGGCGCCATCGAGCAGGACGCGGACGTGATCATGTTCCTGTATCGGGACGAATACTACAACGCCAACACCGAGGACAAGGGCGTGGCCGAGTGCATCGTCTCCAAAAACCGCCACGGCGAAACCGGAACGGTGAAGCTCCAGTGGCTGCCCCAATACCAGCTTTTCAATGACCGGGAGTGGAAGCATGTTGAATAAGCTCTCCGCCGCCCTCCGGGAGCAGGTAGCGCCGGGGCAGCAGGTGGTCTGCGCCGTCTCCGGCGGGGCCGATTCCGTGGCGCTGCTGTTTGGAATGTATTTGCTGCGGGAAAAATTGCAGATAAACCTTTCCGCCGCCCATTTGAACCACCACCTCCGTGGGGAGGAATCTGACCGGGACGAGGCCTTCGTCCGGGCGTTCTGCGACGGCTACGGCATCCCCCTGACCGTGGGGGACGCCTGGGTGCAGCCCGGGAAAAAGGGCCTGGAGGCCGCCGCCCGGGAGGCCAGGTATGCCTTTCTGCGCACCCTGCCCGGGAAAATCGCCACCGCCCACACCGCCGACGACAATGCCGAAACCGTGCTCATGCACCTTCTGCGGGGCACCGGGCTCAAGGGGCTCGGAGGCATCGCCCCGGTCAGCGGACCAATCATCCGCCCCATGCTGGACATCACCCGGCAGGAGGTGGAGGCCTTTCTGGAGGAATACCATCTGCCCCACCGGGAGGACAGCTCCAACGCCTCCGACGCGTTTCTGCGCAACCGCATCCGCCATCATGTGATGCCCCTGCTGCGGGCCGAAAACCAAAATGTCAGCCTGGGAATTTCCGCCATGGCCCGGCGGCTGCGGGAGGACGAACAGTATCTCCAATCCCAATTGGAGCCGGAGCTGCC
>JBJDYM010000103.1:0-2052 GCA_051867315.1 Faecousia sp. | reverse complement strand
GTCATGGAGAAGCAGAACGACACAATGGCCAAATACAGCGGCGACAGCTGGAAGGAAAACCGGTCGTTCCGGTTCATCATGTCCACCAACGCGAAGCCGATGGCGGCGCAGAGGAAGCCGTTGATGGTGTGCAGCATGGTATCCCAGTGGGGCACCCGGACATAGAAGCTGTTCAGCTCCCCCAGAATTTCCGCCGCGAAGATGAACAGCAGAATGATGATCTCCAGGGTGCTGGGCAGCACAATTTTCAGCTTCCGGGAGATGACGCTGGGCAGCACCATCAGGATCAGGGACAGGGCGCACAGAAACACACTCTGATACTCCCGGCGCAGTACCGCCCGCACCAGGGTGAAAATGATCAAGGCCCGCAGCACCAGGTACACTGTGATGGTGGCCTGGTTTTTGTAAAATCGATTGTCTTTCTTTTTCTTTTCCCGTCCCATTCGGATACCTCCTGTCCATATGGTTTCACTGGATAAGAATCATTATACCAGCCTTTTCCCCGGGGTCAAGGCCGTTTTTCATTTTTCGACGGTATCCGCCATGGGGACGCACACATCCACCCAGCCGGCGGAGCCGGAAAGCTGCTCCAGCTCCCGGGGCGTCAGCTTCACGGCGCTGCAGTCACTGCCGCAGGCGGGGTACACATACTCGAACCGCTTCATGGATTCGTCCAGATAGACCGCCACTCCCGGATTCACCCCAAAGGGGCACACGCCCCCCACATCGTGGCCGATCAGGCAGTGTACCTGGTCAAAGGTCAGCATTTTGGCCTTGACGCCGAAGGTCTGCTTGAATTTGCCGCTGTTCACCTTCACATCCCCGGCACACACCACCATGATGGCCCCTTCCCCGGCGGAAAAGGTCAGTGATTTTGCGATCCGGGCCGGTTCCGTGCCCAGAGCCCGGGCCGCCAGCTCCACGGTGGCGCTGGACACCTGGAAGGTCTGAATCCGGTCCCCGAAGCCCCGGTCGGACAGGTATTTTTCTGCTTTTTCAAATGCCATTTTTCGTTCCTCTTTCTCTTGGAATAGATGCGGTATGGAACACCGCTTCGTCCGTCAGATATTCCTGCACCAAATCCCGGATGAACCGCTTGTCAAACCGGGCGGCCTCATCCGGCGCCCGCAGGCTGGGATAGCCCGTGCCCCGCTGCAAATAATCATCCGTCACGACGGTGTAGCTGCTTTCCGGCTCCACCGCCTTGCCGTCAATTTCCACGGAAAAGGGTTCCCGGGTCACCGTCACATTGCTGCTGAAGCCCAAACAGCCCAGTACCCTGCCCCGGAAGCCGGGGCCCTTGCCGGACTGACGGATGTGGTCTTCGTCCATGGACAATTTCACCGCCGCCAGCAGCTTTTCCCCGGAGACGGTGTAAATGGTGGGGTTTAACTTGGAGGGAAAATTTTCAATCAGGCTCTTGCGGGACACGGGGCGGTTCAGCGGCCCTTCGCTGATGCCGCTGTGCATCAGGGCCAGATCGCCGCCAAACTCCTTTTTCAGGCAATCGCAGATAAAATTGGTCAGCTCACTTTCCCGGAAGGGATCAAAGCCCAGCTCCCGTACCACCGGCAGCTCCCGGGACAAAATGGCCTCCGCCGCTGCCTGGGTCTCCTCCAGGCAATTGTCGAAGCCGGGGCTCCCCCGCTCCGGCAGCGCGATCTGCCGGGAGTCCACGATCCGCACCCCCGCTTCGTCCAGCTCCAGGGTGATCCGGCCCAGGCACTCCCCCTTGCCGGATTGGGAATACCGCTTCTCGGTAATCACCGCGTGGGAATGGCCCTCCAGCCAAAGGTCCACCGGAGGCAGCTGCTTTTCCAGCTCCCGGTCCACCAGGTGGCCGCTGTGGGACAGGAGGATGGAAAAATCATATTTCCCTTTGGTTTCCTCCAAGATCCGCCGGACCGCCGGGATGGGGTCGGTAGTGTGGATGTTTCCCATTTCAAAAAACAGGTTGTACCGGTTTGGCTCCATCCGGGCGCTGTAGTAGGGGGCCAGGCCGATGATTAAAAACCGCTTGCCGCACCGCTCTATCAGGATATGGCTTTTCAG
>JBJDYM010000102.1:0-2054 GCA_051867315.1 Faecousia sp. | reverse complement strand
AGGACACCATCGGCATCATCGTCTGCCTGCCCCACGGCGTTGTCGTGGAGCTGCGGGAGTAATTCAAACACGAAGGGAGCCATCCCGGCTCCTTTCGTTTTTCATACACGCCATGACGGCGTAACTTATCCCATGACAAAACCTGGGAGGTATCCCTATGAGCAACATCAAAAAACGACTGGGCTTTCTGTTCTCCATGAAATTTGCCCTGGTGATTCTGGGGCTTTTTGTGCTGGTGTGCATCGCGGGCAGCGTGATTCCCCAGGGGGAGATCCAGGCGGTGTACGAAAACGCCTACCCCGGCTGGAGCGGGCTGATTCTGACGGCTGGGCTGGATGATGTGTTCCACAGCTGGTGGTTTATTGCCCTGACACTGGTGCTTTGCTGCAATCTGCTGGGCTGCAACCTGCTGCATATCTCCCCCATTCTGAACAAAATGAAGCAGAAAACCCGGCCGCTTCCCGCCGGGGAGGAGGGAAAGGCCTTTTCCGGGGACCCGGATGTCCTTCTCCGGGAAATGGGCTTCCGCAGGTGGGAAAAGCTGGACGCGGGCCGCTATGCCGTCCGGAACCGCGTGGGCTTCTGGGGCGCCTGGCTGACCCATCTGGGCATCCTGATCATCATTGTGGGCTTTGCGCTGGGACAGATCTTTACAGTGAATTATTCCGTGTTCGGGGTGCCCGGCCAGGAAAAGCCCATCGCTGATACGGGCTTCCTCCTTTCCATCGATGATTTTTCCATCGGACTGCGGGAGGATGACACCGTGGAGCAGTACACCGCCTCTCTGACTCTGACGGACACCGCCACCGGGGAAATCCGGAGTGGACAGACCTCCGTCAACCACCCCTGGGACGCCGGCGGGCTGCGGTTCTACCAGAACTCCACCGGCTGGGCGGCGGACATGGTCATCTATAAGGGGGACGAGCTGCTGCAAACGGAGACCCTGTGCGCCGGAGAATACCGGGCGGTGGCAGACCGGCCGGAGCTGCTGGTGATGCTCCGGGCCTTCTACCCCGACTACACCCAGGACGAAACCGGCATGCCCACCTCCGCCTCCGGGCAGATCGTGGACCCCGGGTACCTCTACATGCTGTATTACAACGGGGAGCTGCTGGGGATGAATGTGCTCCGCTCCGATGAAAAAATCACCGTTTCGGACTACACCATCCTCTTCGCCAACCCCCGCCCCTATACCCTGATTCAAATCAAGCACGATCCCTTCACCTGGCTGGCCGGATTGGGCGGCGGCATTCTGCTCATTGCCCTGTTCGCAGCCTTCTACCTGCGCACGGAGGAAATCTGGCTGCTGCCGGAAGACGGCAGCTGGCGGGTGTATGGCCGCAGCCGGAAGGGGAGCGAGCTCTTCCGGGAGAAGCTGGCCCAAAAAATCAAGGAGGTGTCCAAATGAATTTTCTGCTGGTGGAAAAAATCTTCTTTTATGCCGCCTTTGCCCTGTATGCCGCGGCCATGATTCTGTTTTTTGTGTTTTTCGCCCTGAAAAGCGAAAAGGCCGGAAAAATTGCCAACGCATTGATGGCGGCGGCCTTCGTATCCCACACCCTGGCTCTGGCGGTGCGGGGCATCGGCGCGGGGCGGCTGCCGCTGACCAATCAGTATGAGTTCGCCTCCAGCTTCGCCTGGGGCATCTGCCTGTGCTACCTGCTGTTCCAGTGGCGGTTCCGGTTCCGGGCCATGGGCGCCTTTGCCACCCCGGTGATTCTGGTGATCATTGCCTACGCCGCCCTGCAGAACAAGCAGGTCCGGGAGCTGATGCCCGCCCTGCGCAGCGGCTGGCTGGCGCTGCACGTGTCCACCGCCATCATCTCCTACGGCTCCTTTGGGGTCAGCTGTGCGGTGTCCGCCATGTTTTTGCTGCGGGAGAAAATGTCCGGCTCCGAGTTCTGGCAGAAGAACGTGCCGGAGGGAAAGAAGCTGGACTTCATCAGCTACCGGGCGGTGTCATTGGGCTTTTTGTTTCTGACCATGGTGCTCATCACCGGGGCCATCTGGGCGGAGCAGGCCTGGGGCAGCTATTGGAGCTGGGACCCCAAGGA
>JBJDYM010000101.1:0-2061 GCA_051867315.1 Faecousia sp. | reverse complement strand
TTGCGTGACGTCTCCTCTTAACCTTCCGGCACCGGGCAGGTGTCAGGCTGTATACAGCATCTTTCGATTTAGCACAGCCCTGTGTTTTTGCTAAACAGTTGCCTGGACCTATTCTCTGCGCCTCACCCGGAGGTGAGGACCCCTTATTCCGAAGGTACGGGGTCAGTTTGCCTAGTTCCTTAACCGTGACTCTCCCAAGCGCCTTGGTATATTCTACCCGACCACGTGTGTCCGTTTACGGTACGGGCACCCTTCTGCTGGAGCTTAGCGGATTTTCTCGGGAGCATGATTACCGGCACTATCGCCTTGTCCCGAAGGACGCGGCGTACTATCGCGCTTCACATCTGCATGCGGACTTACCTGCAAGCATCTACTGCTTTGCGCTTCAACCTCCAATTCCGTCTGGAGGCGGCCGTTCCACTTCTCCGTCCCCGCATCGCACAGAAGGGTGGTGACGGAATATTGACCGTCTTGCCATCGCCTTCGCCATCAGGCTTATGCTTAGGACCCGACTCACCCCGGGACGATTAGCGTTGCCCGGGAAACCTTGGTCTTACGGCGGGGGGGCATCCCACCCCCCTTATCGTTACTTATACCTACATTTGCTTTTCCATGCGCTCCAGAATGGCTCACGCCACGCATTCACAGCACATGGAATGCTCCCCTACCGATATCATATATCCCACGGCTTCGGCAGCAGGCTTATACCCGATTATTATCCACGCCCAGCTCCTCGACTAGTGAGCTGTTACGCACTCTTTGAATGAATGGCTGCTTCCAAGCCAACATCCTAGCTGTCTTGGGGGCCGGACTGCGTTAGTCTAACTCAGCCTGCATTCCGGGGCCTTAGCCGGTGGTCTGGATTCTTCTCCTCTCGGGCGCGGACCTTAGCACCCGCGCCCTTACTCCATGGCTCTGGCCGTCAAGCATTCGGAGTTTGTCAGGACTTGACAGGCGGTGAAGCCCTCGCATCCTATCAGTCGCTCTACCTCTTGACGGGAACACCACAGGCGGCACCTAAATGCCTTTCGGGGAGTACGAGCTATCTCCGAGTTTGATTGGCCTTTCACTCCTACACTCACCTCATCCGGAAGCTTTTCAACGCTTATCGGTTCGGCCCTCCATCCCGTGTTACCGGGACTTCAGCCTGGACAAGTGTAGATCACTCGGTTTCGCGTCTGCCGCCCGTGACTCAAGCGCCCTTTTAAGACTCGGTTTCCCTGCGGCTCGGGGTCTCATGGCCCTCAGCCTCGCCAGGGACGGCAACTCGTAGGTTCATTATGCAAAAGGCACGCCGTCACACCATAAATGGTGCTCCGACCGCTTGTAGGCGCATGGTTTCAGGATCTCTTTCACTCCCCTGCACGGGGTGCTTTTCACCTTTCCCTCACGGTACTGGTACACTATCGGTCTCTCACGAGTATTTAGCCTTGCCGGATGGTCCCGGCGGATTCACACAGGATTCCACGTGTCCCGCGCTACTCAGGATACCGCTACGCGCGAACAGGCTACGTGTACAGGGCTGTCACCCTCTACGGCCGGACTTTCCAGTCCGTTCCACTCGCCTGTAACGCTGCGACGGCGCGGTCCTACAACCCCGCGGCTGCCTCAACAGCCGCGGTTTGGGCTCTTCCCCGGTCGCTCGCCACTACTGGGGGAATCATTAGTTATTTTCTCTTCCTGCGGGTACTAAGATGTTTCAGTTCCCCGCGTTTGCCTCTTCAATTCTGAAGATACCATGCCTTCAGCATGGTGGGTTGTCCCATTCGGAGACCCCCGGGTCAATGGCCATTTGCGCCTTACCGGGGATTATCGCAGCTTATCACGTCCTTCATCGCCTGTGAGAGCCAAGGCATCCGCCATGCGCCCTTTCCTACTTTCTCTGTTCGGCCGCGGCGGATAGGTCATCCGCGCGGCACGCCCGTTGTTTGTTCTCTACGTGTACATCATGTCAAAGACCTTGTCCCTTAAACAGGGAGGGTGGAGAATAACGGATTCGAACCGTTGACCCCCTGCTTGCAAAGCAGGTGCTCTAGCCAGCTGAGCTAATCCCCCTTCTTT
>JBJDYM010000100.1:0-2071 GCA_051867315.1 Faecousia sp. | reverse complement strand
TCCCGGGTCCAGACCTGTTTCCACACCTCTGTATCGGCGGCAGCCTGCATCCCCAGTCCCCGAAGCACGTCCAGATCCCACGCCGGGCGGTGTCGGGCGGACAGCGGTGCCTGCCGTGCAATGGCTTCCATTGCATTCACGTCGGTTCCGGCAGTCTCGTCCCGTACATCCGACGACTGGAGATTTTCTCTATCCTGTGCGTGACCCAGCTGTGCTACCTCGTCCCAGAGGTAGCGATACCAGTTGGCATCAAAGTTCAGCAGCAAACCACCAGGGGTCAGCACCCGCATCCACTGGGCGTAGGCCTTCTCCGGGTTGGGAAGATTCCACGTCACATTCCGGGTCACCAGCACATCAAAGGAAGCAGTTTCAAAGGTAAGCTTCTCCGCGTTCATCTGCCGGAAGTCTATCTCATTCGCAAGGGAACCTGCGTTTCGTCTGGCTTCTTCCAGCATGGACGCGGTATAGTCCACAGCGGTCACCTGATAGCCCAGCTCCGCCAGAATAATGGCGAAAAAGCCCGGGCCGGTGCCCACGTCCAGCACCCGAATCTGAGAAGGCTTCTTCCCCGGGAACCGGGCGGCGATACGCCGGGAGATCACGCCCCGCCAGACGGTTTTCTGGTCGGAGGCAAGCTCCTCCTGATTGACGCCGGAATAGCCGGAAGCCCGGTTTGTCCAGTAGCGGATGTTTTCTTCTTCGTAGCTCCCAAATACCATATATGCTTATCCTCACGCCCTGGCCGCGATCAGAAAGATCGGGGTTGGGTTGTAAAACTCATCCACATCGTGGTAAATACGCTGCCAGACAGTGGTGTCCACCAGGATCTCCCGAAAGCCTGCCGCTGTCAGCAGTTCCACATCCCAGGCGGGTCTCGGCTGTTGGGAGGGTCGCAGAGCGTCTTTCAGATGCTCGTACTCCTGCATCAGATCCGCCCCAATCTGCTTGTGGGCGTGGTTTTCCGGCAGGAGCTTCCCGGTGTCCTCCCGGCAATAGTCCGCGTCGAAGTTCAGGAGAATTCTGCCGGGTTTTAAGAGGCTGTGCCAATTACTGTAGGTGCTTTGCAGGTTCGGCAGCGCCCAGGTCAGATTCCGGGTAACGATCACATCAAACCTGGCAGGCGCAAAATCCGGATTTTCCGCATCCATGACAGCGAAACTTGCAGGCAAACCTAAGTACGCCGCCGTTTTCCTGGCTTCGTCAATCATATTCCCGCTCAGGTCAATTCCTGTGACCTTGTGTCCCCGGCTGGACAGGAGCATGGCAAAGAAGCCTGTGCCGGTGCCCACATCCAGAATCTCCAGTGGGGTGTCCATGGGGATGTATTTCTCAAACTCCTCCATCCACAATCCGTGCTTTTCGCTTTCCCATTCCCGAAGGCGTTGAGAGGCAAAACCCTCAGCCCGCTGATTCCAATATTTCGTCACTCTTGTTTTGATCGCGTCCATATATCGCAAAGCCCGCGCACATCGCAGGCATCCTCCTGTTTTTCTTGTTTTTACCGGACGAAAATCCCCAAGTCCTCCAGGGCTTCCTCCAGGGTATCCGCGTCCTGGGCTGTATCTACGGACAGGCATTTTGTTGCCATTTGAATATCGGCGCTTCGGATACCGCGGATCCGCAGCAGCGCTTCCGTCAAGCGTTTCTCGCAATGATCGCAGTGAATGCGCTCTTTGCATTTCTGACAGTCCAGGTATGTGAATGCATACTTCACAGTCATTGCCTCCTGTTTTGGTTGATTCTGCTTGCAGGAAATTGTGAAAGACACCACACTTCTTCCCCAAAAGTGTGGTGTCTTCCATTAGGTAGGAATTGGGATTGAGTGTATTAACCGTGAATCATCCTATCATACCCCGAACATTTGCGGAAGCCCCCAGGGGGGATTCCGCCGCTCCGCCGGGAGCCATCCCCCCTGCAGGGATATTTTGTTCAAATAGCACAAAGTTTTCATGATTTTCAAGGCTTTAACGGTTCTCTCCCCGGTAATCCTCCGAAAATTTTTGTGCAATCCGTAAAATCTCCTCTTTTTTGAGCTATCGATCCCACAGGGGTCCAGAAGAGCATATCCCCC
>JBJDYM010000099.1:0-2075 GCA_051867315.1 Faecousia sp. | reverse complement strand
TCGAACTCGGTGTTGCCCGCCTTCTGCTCCTCCACGCATTTGATGTAGGCGGAGAGCTTGTCCGCTCCCTTGACGATGGGGGCCACGTCCTCATCATCCTCCAGAACAAAAGGCGCATAGCTTTCCCGAAGCTCCTGGGGCAGCATGTCCAGCAGCCGGTTTCCGGCAATCCGCTCCACCTGCTTATAGGCATCCTTGATGTCCGGATTGTAGTATTTGATGGGGGTGGGCAGGTCGCCGGTGAGGATCTCCGAGGCATCGTGGTACAGTGCCGCCACGGCGCACCGGTCCGGGTCCGGGGTGGGCAGGTGGAGAATGTCCCGGCGGATCAGGGCCAGGGCATGGGCCAGCACCGCCACCTGATGGCTGTGCTCCTGGATATTTTCCGAAAAGGTGTTGCGCATCAGCCCCCAGCGGGTGATGTAGCGCATCCGGCCCAGAAGGGCGTAAAATTCATTGGCCATGGTTATTCCGTTTCTTTCATCATATTTTCAAGCGTGTCCACCAGCGCCCGGGGATGATCGCAGAAGCGGCTGCCCCCGGCGGCGCGGATCTCCCCTTCATCCCGGAAGCCCCAGAGCACACTGAGGCAGCGGACCCCGGCGTTTTGGGCGGTCAGCACATCCACCTCGCTGTCACCCACGTAGATGCAGCGGTCCGCGCCGATCTGTTCCATTCCATGGAAGACCATGTCCGGCGCGGGCTTGCGGGGGCAGCCGGGAATCTCCCCCTGGGCATAGATGCCGGGGAAATACCGGGCGCAGAGCTTTTTGGTGGCCCTGTCCGGCTTATTGGAGATGATTGCAATGGGGTAGTGCTTTGATAGGATTTCCAGTGCCTCCGGAATGCCGGGATAGGGCGCGGTTTTGATCTGGCAGTGCTCCCGGTAGTAGCTCTGGAACACCTCCAAAGGCTTCTGCCAATCCTCCCCCCGGGGGACGGAAAGCTGCATCAGCCGGGCCGCGCCGTTGCCCACAAAGCGGCGAACCTCCTGCCGGGTGCGCTGAGGATAACCGAATTGGGCCAGGGCATGGTTCACACCGTCCATCAGATCGTCCAGGGTATCCAGCAATGTGCCGTCCAAGTCAAATAAAATACCGGTCATCACAGTCCTCGATTCTTCATCACCCGGATGTCCTCCCCCACGAAGGTCAGCCGGCTGAAGCTGCCGTGGAGCCGGGAGGCAATCTGGGGGGAATACCGCCGGGAGATCTCATCCACATTCAAATTGGTGGAGATCACCATGGGTTTGTTGTACAAAATCCGGTCGTTGAGCAGACCGTACAGCGCGGCGGTGACGAACTGGCCGGGCATTTCCGTGCCCAGATCGTCCAGAATCAGCAAATCACAGTCGGTATATTTCTGGGTTTCCCGCCTGGCTTCCTCCCCGCCGCCGAATTTGGCCTGCTCCAGCTTGGAAAACAGGTGCCCCGCGGTTTCATACACCACGCTGTAGCCCCGGTCCGCCACGGTCCGGGCGATGCAGGCGGACAGGAAGGTCTTGCCCAGCCCGGTGCCGCCCACAAACAGGAGATTGCCGGAATTGGGGGAAAAGGACGTGGCGTAGCGGCGGCAATTCTGGAAATTGCGCTCCATGATGGTCCGGGGGCTGGCCCCGTATTTGGAATCGGTATAGTCGGAATAGTAATCCAGCCGGAATTGGGAGAAGCTCTCCTTCCCTCCGGTGAGGATGGCCACCTCCTTCTTCTGCTCCTGGCGGCACAGCTCCGCCAGACACTCACACATGGAAGCGCCAACGTACCCGGTGCCGCCGCAGACCTCGCAGATGGGGGTTTCGTCCAGAAACCCTTCTTCAAAATTCTCATAGACCAGCAGGGCCCGCTCCTGCTGCAGCTCCAGATTCTGCCGCCTTGCCTGCTCCAGCAGCTCCCGGCCGTCGCTTCCCTGTAGGAAGGCCGCCTGAGCTGCCTGGGCCATGGTGCGGCGCAGGAGCATGTCGATTTCTCTGATCCGGGGCACCTTGGCGTAAGCCTCCGCCAGATGCTGGCGGTTTTCGGACTCCCGGTCCTCCTTTGCCTGGGCCAGACGGTTTCTGGCCCGCTGAACCACTTCGC
>JBJDYM010000098.1:0-27158 GCA_051867315.1 Faecousia sp. | reverse complement strand
GATTTGATGTGAAAGCGTTCGATCTGTTGGAAAACATGGGCAATATCGACGGAAAATACATTATGGAGGCAAAGGATATGGAAAAATATCGGGAAAAGAAATCCAGCCGCAGCAGAGTGAAGTATATGCTGATTGCAGCGATCGTTGCGGTTTCTCTGATGATTGTAACGGCGGTGGCAGCAATGAACTACATGGGAATGCAGGAAATCACCAAGGATACCCCCTATGCTGTCCCATCCGAGGCGGCAGCATACATCGAAACCCAAAGTGCCCAGGTGACCATGGAGGATTGGAGCTGCACCATGTTGGAAAGCCTGTTTGACGGCGGCACCTTCACCATCAGCATCGGCGTTTCCGGCGGCGAAAAATATATTCTCATTCCGGACTATTGCGGCTCCGGGGATGATGTGAGCGAAATCGGACTGCCCTCCGGCCAGACCCTGGGGGACTATGCCGCCCAGCAGGGCAAGACACTCCTGTGTGTCTCCGGCGATATCAATGACCGGGATAAGCTGGGGATCGCGATGACAACTGAATTCTTCAAGAGCCAGTCCGACGGCGAAATAACCATTGTCATCACCGGCCAAAAGAGTTCCAAGGTGTCTGTAAGCGAGGGCAGCTGCTCGGTTGTCACCCGCATTGCAGACCAGAATGATGTGATGCGTGCGGAGCTGCCCTTTACCGTGAAGGAAGCGGCCAGTGAGGAAATGGTATATGTGGCAGATGAGGAGAAGGTAATTGCCGGAATTCGCACCAATTCTTTTCGGGTCATCCAGTCTCCCGCGGGCACAACCATTGTGTTTGACCAGGATTTTATGGACGAAACATTTCCTGAGGACCTGAAACGAATGGACATTGACGGCCTTACATACGGAGAGGGCGGCTGGATCGACGATGGCAACGGCAGTTTTGAATGCAGCTGGGCCCGGGTACAGGGTACCTTCAACGATACCATGACGCTGTCCTTCCTAAACTGGGACAGTGAAATCATTGGCAGCGTCACGTTCCACCGACAGAAGTAAAAACCGCTGGTCACTCTGCAGGGCTGACCGGAGGGGCGATTCCTGCCATGATTCATCGCCATATGTAAAATAACGGATACCCACTGGTGGGGGATGCAGCTGTCTGCGTTGCCCAGCGGTGGGCATCTTTTTTCTGCCTCTTGATTCCGCGCCGCTTTTCGAGTATAATAGAGTCTGCTTGACAAAATCTTCATGGAAAAGGAGGCTAAATGATGCTGGAAAGTGTGAGCGGTGCCCTGTCCGCCTTTTTCTCCCAGCGGCTTGTTGCCATTCTGGTGGAATCCTTCCCCAAGATGCTGCTGCCGGGACTGAAAATGACCATTCCACTGACAGCCATTTCCTTTTCCGTTGCGCTGGTGATTGCGGTGATTGCCGCCATGATCCAGGTGGCAAAAATCCCGGTGCTGCGGCAGATCATCCGGTTTTACATCTGGGTGGTACGGGGCACGCCGCTGCTGGTGCAGCTGTATGTGGTGTTCTATGGCCTGCCCAATCTGGGGGTGGTGCTGGAGCCTTTCCCCACGGCGGTGTTGGTGTTCTCCATCAACGAGGGGGCCTACTGCGCGGAAACCGTGCGGGCTGCCATTGAATCCGTCCCCCGGGGGCAGTTGGAGGCCGGCGTCTGCGTGGGTATGAGCTGGCTGCAGACCATGTTTCATGTGGTCCTGCCCCAGGCCTTCCGCACGGCCTTCCCGCCCCTGTCCAACTCTTTGATTTCCATGCTGAAGGATACCTCCCTTGCCGCCAACATCACGGTGATGGAGATGTTCATGGTCACCCAGCGGATTGCCTCCCGGTATTACGAGCACCTGGCGCTGTACATCGAGGTGGCCCTGATCTATCTGCTGTTCTGCACCGTGCTGACCAAGCTCCAGGCCGTCTGCGAAAAAAGATTAGCGACCTACGGCTTTTAAGGAGGGCGGAAGATGCTGACCATTCATCAATTGACCAAGGGGTTTGACGGCGTCCAGGTGCTCAAGGGCGTAGATCTCACCGTCAACAAGGGGGATGTCATCGCCATCATCGGCCAGAGCGGCGGGGGGAAGACCACCCTGCTGCGGTGCATGAACTTTTTGGAGACCGCCGACTCTGGAACCATGGAGTTTGACGGCGAACGGTTTGACCTGGCGAAGATCTCCAAGAGGGAGATCGCCCGGCTGCGAAGGAAAACCGCCTTCGTGTTCCAGAGCTACAATCTGTTTCGCAACAAGACGGCCTTGCAGAATGTGATGCTGGGCCTGACGGTGGCGCGGAAGATACCCAAAGCCCGGGCAGAGCAAATCGCCCGGGCGGCCCTGGAAAAAGTTGGCCTGGCGGACAAGGCGGACAGCTATCCCAACGCCCTCTCCGGCGGACAGCAGCAGCGGGTGGCCATCGCCCGGGCTTTGGCGGCGGAGCCGGAAATCATCTATTTTGATGAGCCCACCTCCGCCCTGGACCCGGAGCTCACCGGCGAGGTGCTCTCCGTCATGCGCTCCCTGGCAGAGGAGGGGATGACCATGCTGGTGGTCACCCACGAATTGGGCTTCGCCAGAAATGTATCCACAAAAGTAATTTTCATGGAGAACGGTTCCATTGTGGAATCCGGCCCCTCCGTGGAGTTCTTTGCAAACCCAAAGGAAGAGCGCACCCGTGCCTTCCTGAACACCATCCTGCAGCATGAAAAGGAGTAATGTAACATGAGAAAACTGTTTTCCGCCCTGCTGGCAGTTCTGATGCTGGCATCCCTGCTGACCCTGACCGTTTCCGCCGACCAGGATTTGCTTTCCAAAATCCAGGAACGGGGCACCATCATCATCGGCCTGGAAGGCGACTGGGCCCCCTGGTCCTTTGTGGATGAAAACGATGAGCTGATGGGCTTTGACGTGGAGGTGGCCCGGGCCATTGCCGCCAAGCTGGGGGTGGAGGCTGAGATTATCCCCGGCGAATGGGACGGCCTGTTCGCGGGCATGGATGCCGGACGGTACGACATCGTGGTCAACGGCGTGGAGGTTACCCCCGAGCGCACCGAGAAGTACGATTTTGCCGATCCCTATGCCTACATCCGCACCGCGCTGATCGTCCGCGGCGACAATGAGACCATCAAGTCCTTTGAGGATCTGAAGGGCAAGAAGACCGCCAATTCCATCGCCTCCACCTACATGAACCTGGCTGAGGATTACGGCGCCACCTGCTACGGTGTGGACACCCTGGACGAAACCCTGACCATGGTCCTCCAGGGCAGGGTGGACGCCACCCTGAATGCCATCGTCTCCTACACCGACTACATGGCCCAGCACCCGGACGCCAATTTGAAGGTGGTGGCCACCACGGAGGAGGCCTCCAATGTGGCCATTCCCATGCGCAAGGGGGCCGAGACCGCTTCCCTGCTGGAAGCCATCAACCAGGCCATTGCCGAGCTCCATGAAGAGGGCGTGATTTCCGAACTCTCTATGAAATACTTCGGCGAGGACATTTCCCAATAATCACATCTGCCCCCGGGGAACCGGGGGCAGCATTTGTTGTGAATGGATCAAGCGCGAAATTGGTCGATCAAAAAGCGCCGGATGCAGTAATGGTCCCGGGCGATGGAGGGATTGTCCTCCCCGGGGAGCTCACCGTAGCCAATCATCAAAAAGCCCACGGGTGCATCATCCTCATAGATGCCGAAGGGCAGAGCCGCGCCTCCCGCGGCCAGGGTGGTGTAAGCCTCCACGATGCTCTCGGTGTTTGTGGCAGCAAAGCGCTTCTGCGCCTTGCCAACCTCCAAAGCAAGCAGCTCCCACACATTGCGGGCGCTGACCGTTCGGATGGAAATCATCATCCTGGTTCCTTTCAAAGAAAAAAGCGGCTGCAAGCCGCCAACAAATTCACTATAGCATAATTATACATTTCAGTCAACTTCCAATTGGCAAAAAACCTGGGATTCTCCCTCTTGTACGAAAGAGAATGAAGATTTTTATGGATTATTCCCCCTTGAAAAAAGCCGCTCCCGGCGGTAAGATATAACCAGAAAGAGAGATTAAAACAAGCGAGGCTCCCGATAAACTGGGCCAAAACAGACGCCTTTGTTGGATGCAATCCTCCGATGAAATAAAAAGAGAGATCATATTACAGAGAATATGAATTGAGAGCGGAGGCAATTCAGGGGAACGAAGCGCGTCGCCATTTCGAAGAAAGCGAGGTTTAAAGGCTGATGTTAGATACGAAGAGCGAAAGATAGCCCTTGATGTGGTTTGAAGCATCGAGGGCTATTTTTTATTGGATTTTCGTCATCAGCAGCGATCCATCCATGCCGCTTTGCATGATGGAGCAGGTCCTCGTATCACCGGTGTCATCGGTATATCGAAATCCGAAATTGGGTATGGTGCATCCGAATTCAAGCTGAACCATCAGAGGATTTCCGGGCTCCAGCGCGGCAATGGTTTCAAGCACCGTTTGCTTGAATCGAACCGTTCCTTCCGAATCCACATCCTCCAGTTCCAGGGAGAGCAGCTGCAAATCCGTCACGGTCCCCTGATAGGCATACAGGACGATTTGCGAACAGTATTCCCCGCTGGACAGGATGATGCAGTTTTCAATCTCTTCATAGGGATTCCACTGAGCCAGCAGAAGGGAGGGGTGGTCCTCCATCTGATAGAACGCGAAAGCTGTCATGTCAATGAGCTGGGAATCCGCTTCCATGATTTCGTTCAGCCGCTGGAAATCCACATCCACTCGTTCGTTCCCCTCGTAGGATATGTCCCAGATGCCGTCGGTGTTGTAACAGGTGACGATTTGCATATTTTCTTCCCAGGTAAAGTAAAAATCCATGCAATTGAGTTGGGCGCCATCCGGTGTCAGCTGGAAAAGGCCAAGACAGGAGTAGGCAGCCCCACCGGAACCCTGGTTCAGGATGGAGCCATCGGGGAGGAGATAGTAACGGTTTCTTTCCCAGCCCTCCAGAACCAGTCGGGGACTATCCTGAATGCAGGTATAGATGGCTAGAATTTGTTTTCCATAGCTGATCGTTTCTTCTTGACTGTCCACTTTCGCAATAATCAGCTCCGGAATGCCGTCACCGCTGAGGTCACGAAGGGTATAGCCCACCTTCCAGAGGGCATCCTCCGGTTCTGTGCCGATTCGGGTCTCCCAAACGCCTGTTTCTCCCGCCCCGGAGATGTGTTCCTCCGGGATTTCACAGGAGAGCAGATCGAAAATGCTGGCAAGAATGGGGGCATAGAGGGGTTCGTAGTCGTTTTCCTCTGCGCAGACAGGGCAGAGCAAACAGCACGTCAGAGCTGCCAGGGTGAGCAGTGCGGTCAATCGCTTCATTTCCTTCCATCCTTTCACCAGTTCACAAAATAAGCATCATATTCGTGGTCAAACCGATAGCCCAGCTTCTCAGCCAGGGCAACCGACCAGAGGTTTGCCGCATCCCAGCTGGGGTACAGGCCCCGATCCAGGCATTCCAAAATCAATCCCGCGGCAGCCGCAGTGGCAAGTCCCTGGCGGCGGTGATCCTCCCGGGTGTCGATTTGGATCTCGATACCCTCCTGGTAGATGGAGTAGGAGGACGCACCGGAAACGGGAATGCCATCCTTTTTTACAACCATCCCCAGCCCCCGGCGGCGGAAATCCCCGAAGGAATCAAACTGGGATACCCAATCCCGGCACCATTCGTTTTTCCGGCAATAGTCGTAAACATCCTCACCCAACAGCTCCATGGTATAGCCCTCCGGCAGTCGGGCCTTCAGGGCCTCCAAATGCGTCCGGTCAAACACGGTATTTTTGCCAAAGGCATACCGTGTCACTTTTTTTGCACGTTCGCCGTAAATCTGCTCCAGCAGGGGGTTCCACTGCTCATTTCCCGGCACCATGATGACAAACCGGCTCCCCGGGTTCGGCTTGAACCGCAGCAGTTCCTCCGACGGGGTTCCGGCGTAAAAGGAAAGATCCCCCAGGTATGCGGCGGCAGCGTTTCCATCCACATAGACGCAGCCCATCACCCCCTGCAGGCAGGAGGTTATCAACGTCTCGTTCCAGCCGGAGAAAAGAGCTGCTGCTTGTTCCAATAACGTTTTGTCTGCATGCAATACTGCCATTACGGATTCCTCCTTTTTTCCCACTTCTTTCCAGAAATCGATAAATTGCTGTTTGGCGATTTGCACGCCCCACCGTAGGGGAGGATGATATCCTCCCTACAGTTGGCACGCATTGCAGGTCATTTTGCAATGACAGCTTTTTCTTTAATCCAGCCATTGAATGAAGGCGGTTTTGTCGGTGCTGTTGTATCCGGCCCGGCGGTAGAAATCCAGGGTTTTCTCGCTTTTGGAGCCGGTGAGCAGCATCATCTTATAGCAGCCCTGGGCCAGGGCGATTTGCTTTGCGTAATTCAGGCATTCTGTGGCATAGCCCTTTCCGCGATAGGCGCTGTCCGTCACCACGTTTTCGATGAAGGCATAGGGCCGGACGTTCCGGGTCAGGTTTGGAATGATGACGCAGACGCAGGAGGAGACGATTTTCCCATCTGCTTCTTTGACAATCAGGTGGTGATTGGGGTCATGGAGGATTTGACTCCAGATTTGACGCAGGTGATCGTTGTCCTCCGGAATGTGGTCTTCATGCAGATGGAGATAAAGCCGGAGGATCTCCTGCAATTCATGGGCATCAGCTTCCCGAACCATATGGTCTCCTTTCACGCATCCCGGGAGGATTGGAAAATCTCCCAGCTCTTGGTCAATACTCCTTCGTCCACCTCCCCGGAGAGGGTGAACCATTCAAAATTGGCGGTGAAGCCCTCCAGCCGGGCCTGGAAATCAGAAATTACGGTTTCATACTCCGCGGGGGTGATTTCCTTTTCCGGGGTGCGGTATTCCTCCTGGGTAATGCCGTCCGCCACCTGCAGGTGCATCCATGCCAGGGTTTCACAGGTTACCGCACCGCTGCGCAGGCAAAGGGGTACAATTGTCTGACCGTATTCGGCGGCGCCGTTACGGTAATCGTCTTTGAAAATGTAATAGTAGGCTCCGCCGGCAGGATCAAAGGCCGCCGGAACAAAATTCATAATGATTTCCGGAAGGGCATCCCCGTCGCCGCAGGGCATGCTGCATTCCCGGATGGAGGTATAATCCTCGCTCACCTCATACATGGTCCCGTAAGTAAAAATGCCGGTTCCCTGGGTGGAGGCAGCGATGATTTCCAGACGTCCGTTCCAGTCCAGGTCGGTCACAGCGTAGTAATAAGGGGAGAACCCCGGCGCATCGGTCTGCTTCCAACGGTCCGCCTGATTCATCAGAAGCCGAATCTGTTCCTGGGCCGTGGGCTCGGACGGGGCGGTATTTTCCATGCCGGGACCGCCCGACGGCTGCAACGAATCCCAAAGAGCGCAGGCGGACAAAAGCAGGGAAACCAGGAGTACAAAAACAAGACATGAGAATAATCTGGATCTCATTGTGCTTTCTCCGGGAATCATTCGGTAAAGGTGTACCGCGTCCGGTACCCTGCTGAGTTGCTGGCGATGATGATGGTTTCTCCATCACTGTTTTTGACGGTCTCCACATCGGGGAAAAGCTTGTTTTCCATCACATACTGCATGGGGCTCTCCGCTTCCACCTCCAGAATCTGACGGACGGCGTATTTCTCCCCGCCGCAGGGGGTTATGTTCTCAATGGTAACTTCGTAAATCATGTCTTACCCCTTTATTACAGGAAAGTATTTTTCTGTATTATGATACCATGCCGGGTCCGCCCTGTCAATCACGCAAAAGCCCCCACGGGGGGGGCCGTGGGGGTTACGTAACGGGAATGATTTCGTTTAGCTTTGGAATGTGGAAGCGCTGGTTCAGCTCCTCTGCCCGCTGCCGGAACCGGCGGGGCGGATCGTCCCAGGGGTGGTTGGAGAGCACATAGGCCCCCCAGTGGACGGGGACGGCCAATTTTGCCTCCAGCATCCGGCAGGCCTGGACGGACTCCTCCGGGAACATATGGGTGCTGTGCCATTTCTCTCCATATTGCCCGCACTCCATGATGGCCAGATCCGGCGCACCGTACCGGGTGCGGATGTCCGAAAAGTGATTGCCGAAGCCTCCGTCCCCGGAGTCGAAGACCGTGTGGGTGCCGTCCTTCAAAACATAGGAACACCACAGCGTCCGGTTCCAGTCCAGGTAGGTGCGGGAGGAATTGTGCTGGGAGGGGGTACAAATGACCCTCAGCCCATCCACGCTGGCTTCCTCATACCAGCCCAGTTCTGTGATTTTGGACGGATCGATGCCAAACCGGCGCAGATTCCCGCCCACTCCGCTGGGGGCGATGTACTGCCTCACCTGGCCGTCCAGGGCGCGGATGGTGGCTCTGTCAAGATGGTCATAGTGGTTATGGGTGATGAGCACCAGGTCGATTTCCGGCAGCTGGGCCGGGGTGACGGCTTCACCGGGGAAGCGCTTCGGGCCCACAGGGGGAACCGGGGAAGAGTAGCGGCTGAAAATGGGATCGATGAGGATATTTTTACCGTCCATCCTCAGAAAAACCGAGCTGTGTCCCAGCCAGGCCATGGCGAGGCCGTCCCCCAAATCCATGAAATCGGGCTTTTCCCGGGGCAGGGGCTCCTTTGGCCGCACCGGCCCTGTGCCTCTCCTGTCCCGGTAGGGATCAAGGAACTGGGGAGAATTGGATCTGGGGTTGAGATTGGAATACTTCCGGGACATGGTGTGCCTCCTGCTGTTTGATGCCTCTATTGTAGGAGGATAACCTTTGCCAAAGTTGAAAGGGAATGTGAAGAAGCTGTAAACTACAGGATCTTCACCTGAGCTTCGAATACCTTGGGCGGGAGGACAGCCTGGTAGTGCCTTAGATACAGCTCTTTGATTTCCGCCTGGCTGCGGGGCTTGGCGGAGGGCTCCAGAAGCCGGAAGTTGACCCCGAAGGCCTCTGCGTTCACTCCGGTGTCCGCAAAGCCGTTGCGCAGGTAAAAGGCCTTCCTGCGGCTGCGCAGGGCCCGCTCCGCCTCGTTTTTGCCGCTGGCGGGCTCCTCCACTTCCACAAGCATGCTGTCCGCGTCCGTCAGCTGACGGGAGAGCTTTTCTAGGAATACCGAGCCAAGCCCCAGATCCCGCTTGCCTTGGACAATGGCCAGATAATCCAGCAGATAGTCCTGCTCCAGCTTGACGAAGAAGGCGTAGCCCAACAGCTCGTCCTCCGTCAGGGCGTAGCATTCGTATTTCCCGGCATCCATGGCCTTCAAAATGAGAGTCAGGGCTTTCCGTTCCTCCGGCGGAAAATCCTGGCACAGATGGGTTTGATAAATTTCGGAAACCTGGTCTTTGCAAAGTGGAATCACTGTCATGGGGTACCTCTTTTTATTCTGGGATATAGAAAAAGAACGGCCTAGCCATAGACCGCCCAACAAGTTTATCATATCACATCGACCTTCAATAGTCAATAAAAACATTTCAGAAAGTTTTGAATTCTATGAATTGCACGAAAAAATGGAAACATTTCCGGTGAATATTCCGTCTTGCAAAAATGGAATTTTCCGGTTATCATAAAGATACAGAAAAGGAGTGAGTCCAATGATCATGTAAGCTCCCAAACCGAAGAAAGAGAGGTCAAATCGATGATGCTAGATAATAAAAGTGAATAGCAGCCCTCGGTGTTCGGACGAAACATCGAGGGCTGTTTTTTTGTGCGCCCAGCGAGCAGGAGCAGACGCAGTGATCATGCTTGCCGGGCATGCAAAAAATCGGGTTAAAAAGGATGCGCCCTGCGGCTGGGGCGCCAATCTCGAAGCCATCCACCGTCATGCCGGCTGATTTTGAAGAAAGAGCGTTTACAAGGGGGAGTTCCCCGTGGTATAATAGCGCTGACCGTCCCGTTTTTTCGCTGGAGTGTGCTGGCGGTTCCGGCTTGAAAGGAGAGGACAGTTTGACCGGGTGCAGGGGAAATATCTCAAGGCCCGGTATGCCGCGGCAAACGAATAACCGCCGGTACCCATGATACCGGCGGCGGGAGCGGCTACTCCTTCGGCGAAACCGAGGGGAGGTTTCCCAGGTTGTCGTTTTCGTTTCCGTTGGGAATGGCTTTCAGATATTCCGTTTCCCCCCGGTGGGCGATGCCGACGCCGGCGATCTGTCCCTGTTTGGCCAGGGAGACGGCCTCCGGCTTGGAGACGAAGGATTCATCCGACAGCTGGTAGCCCGTGATTCTGCCGCCCTGCTTCACCAGCCCCACAATCCGCCTGGCGTTTGGCCCGGCCTGGGGAATCTGGTCCAGGGTGTTTTTGACGAGATTGTATTCTTCCATTCGTATCACTCCTCGCTGCTTATCATCTGCAGCATGGCAGTTCTTATTCATTTTTCAGAAAGGTGAGATGATCATGTACGAAGAAATCACCAACCAGGCCCGCGCTGTGGTCACAGAGCTTTTGGAGCAGGCCAATTTGAAGCCCGGCGCGCTGCTGGTCATTGGCTGCTCCTCCAGCGAAATGGTGGGCCTGCGCATCGGCAAGGGCTCTTCCATGGAGGCGGCCCAGGCTGCTTTCCGGGGCATCTATCCCATTTTGCAGCAGCGGGGGATTGACCTGGCCGTCCAGTGCTGTGAGCATCTGAACCGGGCGCTGATTCTGGAGCGCTCTGCGGCGGAAAAGCGGGGGTATGAGATTGTCAATGTGGTGCCCCAGCCCAAGGCGGGAGGCTCCTTTGCCGTCACCGCCTGGAATGCCTTTTCCGACCCTGTGGCGGTGGAGCAGATCACGGCGGACGCCGGCATGGACATCGGCGGCACCCTGATCGGCATGCACCTGCGCCGGGTGGCGGTTCCGGTGCGTACCAGCCAGAAGCAGATCGGCCAGGCCATTGTGCTTTGCGCCCGCACCCGGCCCAAATACATCGGCGGCCCCAGAGCGATTTATCAGGAGATGTAAGATGTGTGACCCAATTGAAGTGGTTGCCGCCCTGCTCTGGCAGGGGGAGCGGTTTCTGATCTGCCAGCGTTCCGCCCGGAAGGCCCGGGGACTGCAATGGGAATTCGCGGGCGGCAAGGTGGAGCCGGGGGAGACGAAGCAGCAGGCGCTGATGCGGGAATGCTGGGAGGAATTGGGCATTGCGGTTTCCGTCGGCCCGGAGTTTATGGCGCTGGTGCATTCCTACCCGGACATCACCATCCGCCTGACGGTGTTTCATGCCTCCATCGTCCAGGGCGAGCCCCGGAAGCTGGAGCACAATGAGCTCCGCTGGGTGCTCCCAGAGGAAGCGGGACAGTTCGATTTTTGCCCCGCAGACCGGTTGATTCTGAACAAGCTGCAGAAGGAGCAATCCCAGTAATCAGAGAAATTGCTGTTTGTGGGGGTCTTGCCCTCCCCTCAGCCTCGCTTTTCTCGGCAGCTCCCCCAGAGGGGGAGCCAAGGGGGCGTTAAATAACAATTTGCCGGGCAGTACTGGTCGAGGGGCCAGGAGTTGTGGGTTGACTGCCCAAAGTTCGTAACGAATTGGCCCCTGCCCGCCAAACAACAATTTGCTGAGTTGGGCCGGTAAGCTCATTTTTCCGCAATCGTTTTGGCGCCGGGCCCTTTGCCGAGGGGTTATGGAAAAACTTGCAGGATAATTTTGAAAAAACAGTTGACAAATATCGAATTGGATGTTATGATACATGAGCGCTGAGGGGAACCTCACACAGATGGGCGAGTGGTGGAATTGGTAGACTCGCTAGATTCAGGTTCTAGTGTTCACTGCGGACGTGCGGGTTCAAGTCCCGCCTCGCCCACCAAAAAGCAAGCTTCCTTTGGGGGCTTGCTTTTCTTTTGCCGTCCTGACCGGCGGAAAAGCGGCACATCAGAAAATGGCACCGCAAATCGATGCCGCCGGGTCATAAGCCCCAAAAATAAGAGGAAAAATGTGAAAAAAGCACTTGATTTTCCTGATTCCATATGCTAATATAAATCGGTCTGAAATCAAGGTGAGTCCTCTGCCACGGCTTTGTGCGCATGAACGCCTAATATTTAAGGAGGACAAAAGAAATGGATCTTGTTAAGGCTCTGAATAGCCAGTACATGAAGGAAGAGCTGCCCGATGTCCGGGTGGGCGACACCGTTCGTGTGCACGTTCGTATCAAGGAAGGTTCCCGTGAGCGTATCCAGGTGTTCGAGGGTACCGTCATTGCCCGCAAGCATGGCGGCATCGGCGAGACCATCACCGTTCGCCGTATCTCCTACGGTGTGGGCTGCGAGAAGGTCTTCCCCCTGCATTCTCCCAACGTTGCAATGATCGAAACCGTCCGCAAGGGCAAGGTTCGCCGCGCCAAGCTGTACTACCTGCGTGGTCGCTTCGGCAAGGCTGCAAAGATCAAGGAGAACGTCTGATTCGCAACTTATAAAAAGAGAGGGCTGGTCCCTCTCTTTTTATATTTCTGCGTGTTGAAAAAATTTTGCCTGATTGTGGAAAAATCCTGAAGAATATGATACAATCAAGTAAGTATCTTTTGAAACGGGAAAGGACATTTTCATATGTTTGCGAAAAAGAACACGGAGGAAGCTGCCGCTTCCGAAAAAAAGAAAGAAACACCCAAGTATACCTGGCAGCAGAATCTTTCGCTGTACCTTCACGACATGGTTTATATGCTGGTGGCGGTGATGGTGCTGCTGATGCTGTTTTTCCGAATCATTGTGGTGGACGGTCCCTCTATGGAAAATACCCTGCTCAACGGCGACTATATGCTGCTCGTCAGCAATCTGTTCTACAAGAATCCCCAGCGGGGCGATGTGGTGGTGGTCAGCAAGCAGGCCTATGACAACGGAAAGCCCATTGTCAAGCGGGTCATCGCCACCGAGGGCCAGGAGGTGGACATCGATTTTGAGGAAGGCATCGTCTATGTGGACGGTGTTGCCCTGGATGAGCCCTATACCAAAACCCTCACCACCCTGAAAGAGGGCGCGACGTTCCCCCAGACCGTGGCCCCCGGCTGCGTGTTCGTCATGGGCGACAACCGGAACAATTCCAAGGACAGCCGCTCCCTCCAGATCGGCCAGGTGGATGCCAGAGAGGTGCTGGGCAAGGTGATTTGCCTGGTGTTCCCCGGTACGGGCATGGGGGGCAGTCAGGCGCGGGACTTCCATCGGATCGGAGCGGTGCAATGACGGACGACATGAACATTCAGTGGTATCCCGGCCACATGACCAAAACCCGCCGTCAGATCGAAGCGGATCTGAAGCAGGTGGACGCGGTGTGTGAGATCGTGGATGCCAGAATCCCCATGTCCAGCCGGAACCCGGACATCGATTCCATCTGCGGTACCAAGCCCAGAATTATCGTGCTGAACCGGATGGATCTGGCGGACCCTGCCGCCACCAAAAAGTGGCGGGCGTATTTCCGCAGCCGTGGAATGGCCGTGCTGGCCACCGACTGCAAAAGCCGCCAGGGCATCAGCGATTTTACCCCCGCCGCCCGGATTGCCTGCGCCGAAAGATTAGAACGGGACGCCGCCCGGGGGATGAACCGCCCCCTGCGGGTGATGGTGGTGGGCATTCCCAATGTGGGGAAATCCACCCTGATCAACCAGATCTCCGGCCGCAAGGGCGCAAAGGCGGAAAACCGTCCCGGCGTCACCCGGGGCAAGCAGTGGGTGACGGTGGATTCCGGCTTGCTGCTGCTGGATACCCCGGGCATTCTCTGGCCCAAATTTGAGGACCCCCAGGTGGGCATGATGCTGGCCTTCACCGGCGCGGTGAAGGAGGGGGTCATTGACCTGGAGGAGCTGTCCTGCCGCCTGATGGAGCTGCTGCTGAAATACTATCCCCAGGTGCTTTCCGAGCGCTACAAGGTGGAGGCCGCCCCCGGCACCCCCGGTTATGAACTGCTGGAAATGGCCGGAAGAAAGCGGGGCTTTCTGCTCCGGGGCGGGGAGGTCCACACCGAGCGGATGGCAAAGGTCCTGATGGACGAATTCCGCAGCGGCAAATTGGGAAAATTCACGCTGGAAATGCCGGAGGATTTGCAATGACAGAACGGACCATGTGGGAAATCGAGGACGAAGGCTACGCCGCCGGATTTGGGACCATCTGCGGCATCGACGAAGCGGGCAGAGGCCCGCTGGCCGGGCCGGTGTGCGCGGCAGCGGTGATTCTGCCGCCCCATACCCAAATTCCCGGCCTGGATGACAGCAAAAAGCTCTCCGACAAGCGCCGCCGGGAACTGTTCCCGGTGATTTGCAGCGAGGCCCTGGCCTATGGCATCGCCTTTGCGACGGAACAGGAGATCGATGAAATCAACATTCTGCAGGCCACCTTCCTGGCCATGGAGCGGGCCCTGGCGCAGCTGAAGGTCCGCCCGGATCTGGCCCTGATCGACGGCAACCGTGAGAGAGACTTCGGCCTGCCGGTGAAAACCGTGGTGAAGGGAGACAGCCTCAGCGCCAACATTGCCGCCGCCTCCGTTCTGGCCAAGGTGACCCGGGACGATTTGATGATCCGCCAGGCGGAGCAGTTCCCCGAATACGGCTTTGAAATCCACAAGGGCTACGGCACCAGAGCCCACTATGCGGCGCTGGAGCAATTCGGTCCCTGCCCGATTCATCGGATGTCTTTTCTGAAAAAGTTCTATGGGGAGAAATAACCTGCTCGGGGCCTGGGGCGAAGCACTGGCGGCGGACTACTTGCGAAAAAAACGGTATGCCATTTTGGCTGCCAATTTCCGTACCCGGTTGGGCGAAATCGATATCATTGCAGCCAACCGGCGCTATCTGGTTTTCGTAGAGGTCAAGCTCCGGAAGAATGCGGATTTTGCCGCCGCAAGAGAATATGTGGATTTTCGCAAACAAAATCGAATCCGCACCACGGCCAAGCTTTATCTTGCCGCGCATCCCACGGAGCTTCAGCCCCGCTTTGACGTAATTGAAATCTATGCCCCGGAGGGGATGGAAACCCGGCGCCCGGAAATCAACCATTTGGAGGATGCCTTTCAATGAACATACCCGTTTTTGACCTGCACTGCGACACGGCCCTGACCTTGCTGGGGGAAACCCGCAACGAGGCGGGGAGCCTGAAAAAGAACGAGCTGCACATCGATTTGGAGCGGGCAGCCAGGCTGGAAGCCTACTGCCAGTGCTTTGCCTGCTTCACCACGCCCATGATGCAGGAGTGGAATAAGCTCTCCCCCATTGTGATTTTCGAGCGGGAGCTTGCCACCATCCAGCGGGAGGTGGACAAAAACAAGCGGCTGATCTCCATTGCCTACAGCATGGCCGATGTGGAGGCAAACCGGGAAAAGGGAAGGATGTCCGCCATCTTGACCATCGAGGGGCCGGCGGGCTTTGATTTTGACCCGGCGCTTTTGGAAAACCTCCATCAGATCGGCTTTCGGATCACGACTCTGGGCTGGAACGAATCCAACGTGCTCACCGGCTCCAATGTGACCGGCGGCGGCCTGACGGAGAAGGGCATTGAATACCTCCGGGAAGCCCAGCGCCTGGGCATGCTGGTGGATGTCAGCCACATCAGCGACGAAGGCTTCTGGGACATCGTGGACAATACCCAGGCGCCCATCGTGGCGTCCCATTCCAACAGCCGCGCCCTCTGCGGCCACAGCCGGAATCTGACCGATGATATGTTCCGGGCCATCTGCCAAACCGGCGGCGTGGCGGGCATCAATCAGTATGCGGACTTTTTGGGAGAGGCGCCCACGCTGGACACCGTCTGTGACCATATTTTCCATTTTATGGAGCTGGACCCCACCGGCAGGCACATCGCCCTGGGCGGCGATCTGGACGGCTGCGAGCAGCTCTCCCAGGGCTTTGAGGGCATCCAGAGCTACCCGGCCCTGGCCCAAAGGCTGCTGGAACGGGGATTGGGAGAAGAGACAATTCGGGATATTTTCTGGAACAACGCCGTGAACGTTTTCCGCAGTGTGGAAAAGTAATTGATAAGGAGGTGCCTCATGGCGCTTTACGCCATCGGCGATTTGCATTTGTGCCTTGGCGCACCGAAACCCATGGACGTCTTCGGCGGCGCCTGGGTGGGGTATATGGACAAGCTCCGGGCGGGAATATCCCGCATCGGCCCGGAGGATACCACGGTGCTCCTGGGGGATTTGAGCTGGGCGCTGGATCTGGAATCGGCCAAAGCGGATTTTGCCTGGATCAACGCCATCCCCGGCAGGAAAATCATCCTCAAGGGCAACCACGATTACTGGTGGTCCACCGCCGCCAAATTTCAGAAATTCTGCCTGGAAAACCAGTTCACGGATATGCATATTCTGAACAACAATTGCTTCGCGTATGGGGACTATGCCATCTGCGGCACCCGGGGCTGGTACTACGAGGAAAGCCGGGGCAGCGAGCATGACGAGAAGATTTTCAAACGGGAGCTCCTTCGCCTGGAAGCGTCGCTGAAAGCGGCAGGGGAGGCGCAAAAGCTGGTGTTTCTCCACTATCCGCCCCGGAGCAGGGGGTATGAGTGCCCGGAAATTCTGGAGCTGTTTCGCCGCTATGAGGTCCGCCGCTGCTTTTACGGCCATCTCCACGGCCCCAGCCACCGCCTGGCCCAGGAAGGAATGTGGGACGGCGTGGAATATGCTCTGCTGGCAGCAGATTTCATAAATTTTACGCCGCAAAAGATTCTGCCTTAGAAATAATGTGAAATATCGGAAAACTTTTCAGAAATGTGTGGACAACCCGTTTTTTATTTGATAGAATATATCGGCTGAATCAAAAGGATATAGAAAGGCGCTGCTCTGCAGGCCAATTTAGGAGGAATTATTCAAATGAAAGTCAATAGCGTAGAGAGAAACGGCAACAACGTCACCGTTGTCGTGGAGATCGACAAGGAACTGATGGAGACCGGTGTCAACAAGGCATACATGAAGGCCCGCAAGAGCATCATGATCCCCGGCTTCCGCAAGGGCAAGGCTCCCCGCAAGATGATCGAGAGCATGTACGGCGCTCACGTTTTCTATGAAGATGGTCTGGAGGAAATCTTCCCCGAGATCTATGACTTTGCCATTGCCCACCAGGAGGGCTTCAAGGCTGTGGGCCGTCCCAACCTGGCCGATATGCAGATCAGCGACGACAATGTGGTCACCCTGACGCTGACCACTGAGGTCTATCCCGAGGTCACTCTGGGCCAGTACAAGGGCCTGGAGGTGGAGAAGGCCGAGGTTTCCGTTTCCGATGACCAGGTTCAGGCCGAGCTGGACCGGATGGCCCAGAACGTTGCCTCCACCGAAACCGTTGACCGTCCTGCCCAGATGGGCGATACCGCTAACATCGACTTTGAGGGCTTCGACAACGGCGTGCCCTTTGAAGGCGGTAAGGGCGACAATTTCGACCTGAAGCTGGGCAGCGGCTCCTTTGTCCCCGGCTTTGAGGAGCAGGTGGTTGGCATGTCCGCCGGCGAGGAGAAGGACATCGACATCACCTTCCCCGAGGATTACCACAAGGATCTGGCCGGAAAGAGCGTTGTGTTCCATGTGAAGGTGAATAAGGTCACCGTGACCATGGTGCCTGAAATGGACGATGAGTTTGCCAAGGACGTCTCCGAGTTCGATACTTTGGAAGAACTGAAGGCTGACATCCGGGCCAAGGCGCTGGAAAAGGCCGAGAAGAACGCCCAGACCAGCTTTGAGACTGCCTGCGTTGACAAGGCCGCTGAAAACACCACCGTGGACCTGCCCAATGCCCTGGTTGAGCGGGAGCTGGATGTGCAGATGGATCGCTTTGCCTACCAGCTGCAGATGGGCGGCTACTCCATGGAGCAGTACGCCAAAATGATGGGCGGCGATGTGGCCACCATGCGCAATGCCTTCCGTCCCGGCGCCGAGAAGCAGGCAAGAATTTCCGTGACCCTGGAGAAGATCGCCGAGGTAGAGAATGTCACCGTGTCTGAGGAGGACATTGCCGCCGAAATCGAGTCCCTGGCCAAGCAGTATGAGCTGGAGCCCGAGAAGGTCAAGCAGATGGTTCCCGCTGAGGAGCTGACCGAGAGCCTGAAGACCCGCAAGGCCGTTCAGATCATCGTGGACAGCGCCGTGGCCGTGGCCCCCAAGGCCGAGGAGAAGCCCGAGGAATAAGCAGCCCCCCAAATGGTTAGAATGTTTCAAGCCCTTGCTGTATGAAAGGAGACATCACCATGAGTTTGGTTCCCTATGTTGTTGAGCAGACCAGCCGCGGCGAACGCAGCTATGATATTTTCTCCCGTCTGCTGAACGACCGTATCATTTTCCTGTCGGAGGAGGTCAACGACACCACCGCCAGCCTGGTTGTGGCTCAGCTGCTGTATCTGGAAGCCCAGGACCCCGACAAGGATATTCAGTTCTATATCAACAGCCCCGGCGGCAGCATCACGGCGGGCATGGCCATCTATGATACCATGCAGTATGTCAAGTGTGATGTGGCTACCATCGCCGTGGGTATGGCGGCCTCCATGGGTGCTTTCCTGCTGAGCGCGGGCACCAAGGGCAAGCGGATGGCGCTGCCCAATGCTGAGATAATGATCCATCAGCCCTCTGCCGGCACCCAGGGACAGGTTACCGATATGGCGATCCATCTGAAGCGCTTCCAGACCATTAAGGACCGCATGAACCGCATCCTGGCTGAAAACTGCGGCCAGCCCATCGATGTGGTTACCACTGCCTGTGAGCGGGATAATTTTATGACTGCCGTGGAAGCCAAGGCCTTCGGACTGATTGACCGGGTGCTGGAGCATCATTGATTTTTTGGAAATGAGGTAACGGGTTCATGGCAAGAAATTCGGAACAGCAGATTCGCTGCAGCTTCTGCGGGAAGCGGGAGAATCAGGCTTCTAAGCTGATTGCCGGCCCAGGAGTGTATATCTGCAGCGATTGCGTGCACGCGTGCAACGACCTGCTGCGGGACGAGATTGATGTGGGCCAGGGCGGCCATCCCACTGTGGAGAAGCTGCCTTCCCCCATGGAGATCAAGGCATTCATGGATCACTATATCGTCGGGCAGGAGGACGCAAAGATTGCCCTGTCCGTGGCGGTGTACAATCACTATAAACGTATCTATTTTGGCGGCAATTCCGATGTGGAGCTGCAAAAGAGCAACATTCTGCTGATCGGCCCCACGGGTTCCGGCAAAACCCTCTTTGCCCAGACCCTGGCCAAGATCCTGAATGTTCCCTTCGCCATTGCTGATGCCACGACACTGACGGAAGCCGGTTATGTGGGCGATGATGTGGAGAATATCCTGCTTCGTCTGCTCCAGGCTGCCGATTTCGACGTGCAGCGGGCACAGACCGGTATTATCTACATTGATGAGATGGATAAGATCGCCCGCAAGAGCGAAAATACTTCCATCACACGTGACGTTTCCGGTGAGGGTGTCCAACAGGCCCTCCTGAAAATCCTGGAGGGTACTGTTGCCGGCGTTCCCCCCCAGGGCGGCCGGAAGCATCCCCAGCAGGAAATGATCCAGATCGACACCACCAATATCCTGTTCATCTGTGGCGGCGCCTTTGACGGTTTGGATAAAATCATCGAGGCCCGCACGGACCGCTCTGCCATCGGCTTCGATTCTCCCGTGGAGAGCCGGAAGAAGCGGGATGTGGGGAAGATTCTGTCCCAGGTGGAGCCCCACGATTTGCTGAAATTCGGCATTATCCCGGAACTGGTTGGCCGGATGCCCGTCATCACCAATTTGCAGAGCCTGACCCAGCAGGATCTGATCCGCATCATGGTAGAGCCCAAGAACGCGCTTTCCAAGCAGTATCAGGCGCTCCTGGAAATGGACGGAGTCGCCCTGGAGATCACCGACGAGGCCCTGCAGGCGATTGCCCAAAAGGCATTGGAGCGGGAAATCGGCGCCCGGGGCCTGCGGGCCATCATGGAGAAGATCATGACCCAGATCATGTATCAGATCCCGTCGGATTTGACCATTCAGAAGGTGGTCATCACCCCGGAGTGCGTGGACGGAGCGCCTGCCGAAATTACCCGGGACCCCAGCCATCCCAGAGAAAAGCTGGCTGGAAAACGCTGACAAATACGAAGGGGGTAGATTTCTATCCCCTTCTTCCATTACCCAATAAGGAGGGATCATCCCTTGTCTGAAATTTGCTATGCAGGTTTGATGCCTGTGCTTGCTCTGCGCGGCCTGGCGGTTTTCCCGGAGCAGACCGTCCACTTTGACGTGGGCAGGACCAAGTCGGCCCTTGCGCTGGAGGCCGCAATGAAAAAAGATCAGCTTTTGTTTCTGGTTCCCCAGAAGGATCTTCTGATGGATGATCCCAAGCTGGCCGACCTCTATGCTGTGGGAACGGTGGCCAAGGTCAAGCAGCTGCTGAACGCCCCGGATGAGAATCTGCGGGTGCTGGTCACCGGTGTCACCCGGGGCAGGATCGTGGAGATGCGGCAGACCGAGCCCTACCTTTCCGCCATCGTGGAGTCCATTCCCTGCCCGGAGGAGAACGATTCCTCCAGGGGCAAGGCGCTGCGCCGGGAGGCCTGCACCCTTTACAATACCTATGTGGAGCTCAGCGAGCATCCGGCCCAGATGGTGCAGCTGCGGATGCTGGCCAGCAACCAGAATGGGTTCGTGGCTGACTCCATTGCTCAGAATTCCGGCCTGGATTTTGAGGAAAAGACCAAGCTGCTGCTCCAGCTCAATCCCACCCGGCGGCTGGAAATGGCTGTTACTTATTTGACCCGGGAAATTGAGGTGCTCCAGCTGGAGTCCGAAATCCAGGACAAAACCCGTTCCGCCATCGACCAGAACCAGCGGGACTACTACCTGCGCGAGCAGATGCGTGTCATTCGGGACGAGCTGGGTGAGGGAGACGAGGACGAAGATTTTGACGAAGATATTGCAAAAATCAAAAGTCTTCATCTGAAGGAAGAATACGAAAAAAAGCTGCTGAAGGACGTGCAGAAGCTGAAAAAGCAGCCCTTTGGTTCCTCCGAAGCCTCAGTGCTGCGCAGCTATCTGGACACCGTGCTGGATCTGCCCTGGAACAAAACCTCCAAGGAGCGCGTTGACGTCCAGGCGGCATCCAAGATCCTGGAGCATGACCACTATGGCCTGGAAAAGGTCAAGGAGCGGATTCTGGAGACCATTGCCGTCCGGCAGCTGGCACCCAGTATGCCGCCTCAGATCCTTTGCCTGGTTGGCCCTCCCGGTGTGGGCAAAACCTCCATCTCCTACTCCATCGCCCGGAGCCTGAACCGGAAAATGGTTCGGATTTCCCTGGGCGGCATCCATGACGAGGCGGATATCCGGGGCCACCGCAAGACCTATGTGGGGGCCATGCCCGGCCGGATCATGGCGGCCATGGCCCAGGCAGGCACTTCCAACCCGGTGCTGCTGCTGGACGAAATCGACAAGATGGGCTCCGACTATCGGGGCGACCCCAGCGCGGCGCTGTTGGAGGTATTGGACTCCGAGCAGAACCATTCCTACCGGGACCACTATCTGGAGATCCCCTTTGACCTTTCCAATGTGATGTTCATCACCACCGCCAACACCCTGGATACGGTGCCCCGGCCCCTGCTGGACCGGATGGAGGTCATCGAGCTCAGTTCCTACACCGACGAAGAAAAGCTGATGATCGCCAGGAATCATCTGATTCCCAAGCAGCTTTCGAAGCACGGCCTGAAAAAATCCCAGCTGCGCATCACGGATGATGCCATCCGGGAGATCATCGAGTGCTATACCCGGGAATCCGGTGTGCGGAATCTGGAACGCTGCATCGGCGACATCTGCCGTAAGACGGATATGCAGATTTTGAATCAGGAGGAAGCCAAGCGGATTACCGTGAACGGCGCAAACCTGGAATCGTTCCTGGGGGTTCGCAAATATCTGCCCGACCGGCTGCCGGGGACGGACCAGGTTGGCCTGGTCACCGGCCTTGCCTGGACCAGCGTGGGCGGTGAGACCCTGGAAGTGGAGGTCAACGTGATGGAAGGCTCCGGCAAGCTGGAGCTGACCGGCAATCTGGGCGACGTGATGAAGGAATCCGTCCATGCTGCCCTGAGCTATATCCGCGCCAATGCTGCCAGGCTGGGCATCGCCGCGGATTTCTACAAGACCAAGGACATCCACGTCCATTTCCCGGAAGGCGCCGTTCCCAAGGACGGCCCCTCCGCCGGTGTGACGGTGACCACCGCCATTGTCTCCGCCCTGACCGGCGCCACCGTCCGTCGGGATGTGGCCATGACCGGCGAGGTGACCCTCCGGGGCCGGGTGCTTCGGATTGGTGGTTTGAAAGAAAAAACCATGGCCGCCCTGCGGCACGGCATCCGCACCGTGATCATTCCGGCGGACAACGAGCGGGATCTGGAGGAAATCGACCAGACGGTCCGCAAGCAGCTGAATTTTATCACCGCCCACACGGTGGATACCGTTTTGGATGCTGCTCTGAACCGCCAGGTGGAGGCGGCTCCCACGGTGCTGGGGCCCATTCCGGAGGATGCGGCCAAGCTGCACCGTCCGGCCCTGCAGCAGTAGGGGAGGGCAGCGATGAATTTTCAGAATGTGGAATTTTTGATTTCCGCAGCTGCTCCCAGGGATTTTCCATCCGCCCGCCTGCCGGAGATTGCCTTTGCCGGAAAATCCAATGTGGGAAAATCCTCTGTGATCAACCGGCTTTTGCAGCGGAAGAATTTCGCAAGAGTGGGAGAGAAACCCGGCAAGACCATCCATGTGAACTATTTCACCCTGGATCGGAAATGCTACCTGGTGGATTTGCCCGGCTATGGCTTTGCCAAGGTTTCCCAGAGCGAAAAAGAGCGCTGGGGCAAGCTGATGGAGGATTATTTCGCCGCCAACCGGATCACCCTGGGGGTGCTGATCGTGGACTACCGCCATCCTCCCACGAACAACGACGTGACCATGGCCCGCTGGTTTTTGGACAGCGGCTGCCCCTTTGTGGTGGTGGCCAACAAGATGGATAAGCTGAAAAAAAGCGAGCTGGAACCCAACCTGAAAACCATTCGGGAGGATTTGGAGCTCCCTGACAGCTGCCCCATCATCCCCTTCTCCGCCGAAAAGGGGGACGGACGGGATGCGCTGGTGAAGCTGATTCTCCAAACTGTGGAGAGATAAAAAATGTCCTTGCGGCGTTGAGGCTGCAAGGACATTTCTCATGGGTTTTTAACGTAGAATTCCAGAACATAGGGCGTCCCGTCCCGTTGGTCGATCCGATCCTCTTGATGGTCGAAGCGGAATCCGCAGCCCAGAATCATTCCCCGGGAGGCACTGTTCTGACTGCGGCAGCTGGCGATAAAGCGGACCGCGCCGTATTCCTCTTTGGCAATCCGGGTCAGCAGATTCAGGATTTCTTTTCCGTAGCCTTTCCCCACAAAGGCCGGGCCGACGGCAATGCCTGTGTCCTCAAATACGCGCGGCTCAATTTCCCGGAATCCGGCAAAACCGATGGGCTCGCCGCAGCGTTTTTCGTAGACAAACCATGCAGGCTTCCCTTCCTGGAAGGCAATCGAGCGGCGCATCCGTTCCTGGGCTTCTTCTTCGCTTGTTGTCACGTTCCAGAGCATGTACTTTGCGGATTCCTGATGACGCCAAAGATTGCGGTACATCCCCTCCCAGTCAGAGAATTCCGGATGCTTCAGGAGTAATCGATTGGTTTCATACATGGCAGAGTCTTCCCTCCTTGTTTCATGAAAATTCAAACATTCTTATGGGTTTTGCCCTGCATTCAGATAAAAAATCAGAGCCTTACAAAAGTTTACCTCCCGTTAGAAACGCTTCGGGACGGCTGGCCATCTTTCGCATTCCGGCGGCGCTCATTATGCGATAAGCGGACGCAGAAGGGCGTTCGATTCCAAAGCGGGCAGTGGCGGTTAGACCTTTTTCAGCGAGGGCGGCGTGTATACTGAATCCACAATCTTACAAGGGAGGATTCAGAAATATGGGAAAACGGGTTATCTGTCTGATTTGCGCGGCGGTGCTGGTTGTGATTGTCTTCTTCGGCATCCGCACTGCGGCGGAAGCCTGGAATGCCACGGAGCCGTTGCTGCAGCTGAACAGCACGCTCCATCTGTCCAAGGGCATCGTCAAGCACAGCCCCAATCCATTGGCGTCTGCAATGTTTCTGATTCTGGCCGGGATCGGGATATCGATGCTGTTTGATAAGAAAAACAGGCATTAAGGATTCACAACGTTCTGCGGTTCCCCGGCCAGGAAGCAGCGCAGATTTTCGGCCACGCAGTCCATCAGCCGCTGGCGGCTTTCCGTAGGGGCCCAGGCCATGTGGGGCGTCATGATGCAGTTGGGGGCGTGGAGCAGGGGATTGGTGGAGAGAATCGGCTCCTGGGATACCACATCCAACGCAGCTGCCCGGAGCTTTCCGCTATGCAGTGCTTCGGCCACATCCGCTTCGTCCAGTAATCCGCCCCGGGAGGTGTTCAGAAGAATGGCCCCATCCTTCATTTTCTCCAGGGTCTGTCTGCGGATGAGCCGCTGGGTTTGAGGAAACAGGGGACAGTGAAGGGATACGACATCTGACCGGGCCAGAAGGGTATCCAAATCCACGCAGTCAAAGCCCTCTTTTTCGGTGCGGGAGTGGGCGATCACCCGCATCCCGAAGGCCTGGGCCAGCCTGGCCACGGCGGTGCCGATTCTGCCCAGGCCGATGATGCCCATGGTTTTTCCGGCCAGCTCGGACTGGGGGGTGAGCCAGAAGGAAAACACCGGGGAGCGCTCCCACTGCCCCTGGTGAACGGCGGCGTCGTGCAGCCCGATTCGGTGGCAGATTTCCAGCAGCAGGGCCATGGTAAATTGGGCCACGGCATCGGTTCCGTAGCTGGGCACATTGGTGACGGGAATGCCCTTTTCCCGGGCTGCCTGGCAGTCCACCACATTGTAGCCCGTCGCCAGAACGCCAATGTATCGGACGGAGGGACATGCATCCAGAATCTCCCGGGTGATGGGTGTTTTGTTGATCAGCACGATTTCACTTGTTCCAATCCGGCGGATGGCTTCCTGGACGGTGTCCGTGCGGGGATACACGGTGTATTCCCCAAATTGGGCCAGTGCCTCCCAGCTCAGGTCACCGGGATTCAGGGCAGCACCGTCCAAAATGACAATTTTCATAATAAAACCTCCAAATGCTTGAAGTGGGGCATATTTTCTGGTAAGATAAAGGAAAGGAAGTGGTGTGCGTGGCAGAAATCTGCTATCAGGATGCAGATATCCTGGTTTGCGTAAAACCGGCCAGGGTGCTTTCCACCGATGAGCCCGGCGGTTTGCCGGAGCTGCTGCGCCGTCAGCTGGACGATCCCAAAGCGGACATTCGTACGGTACACCGGCTGGACCGGGTGGTCAGCGGCCTGATGGTGCTGGCCCGGAACCCAGCGGCCGCATCGGAGCTTTCCCGGCAGGTGCGGGAAGGTGAATTTCAAAAAACCTATTATGCCGTTGTGCATGGAATCCCGGAGAAAAGCAGCGACACCCTGGAGGACCTTCTGGGTCGGGATAAGGCCAGGAAAATGACCTATGTGGCGTCCGAACCCGGCAAGGGAATCCAGAAGGCGAGTCTTCACTACCGGGTGCTGGCCTCCGCTCGGGGCATGAGCAAGGTGGAAATCCGGCTGCATACCGGCAGAACCCATCAGATCCGGGTCCAGTTTGCCAGCCGGGGGCTGCCTCTGGTGGGGGAGCGGAAATACTCCACCCTGGACGATGCCTGCGAAATCGCGCTGTTTTCCCAGCACATCGGCTTCTTCCATCCGTCCACCCACGCCTGGATGGAGTTTCGGCATGACCCGCCGGAGGGCTTTCCCTGGGATGCATTTTAAATCATTTCATCCAGTAACGCTGCCATTGCTGAGCGAAAGCTGCGGTTTTGCTGTTCCGTCCGCTTAGGGATGGCCTTTGCCCGTCCGCCGGACAGGCGGTATTTCCTGGATTCATGCCGTTGGAGCAGAAGTGCATCAATATTCCGGGAGGTGTATTCCCATCCATCCTGATGCAGAATCCGTGCTCCCCTGGCCAGACACATGCTGGCAAGTCCATAGTCCTGGGTAATCACCAAATCTCCGGCCCGCACCCGGTTAGCCAGAGCATAATCCACACTGTCGGCTCCCTTGTCAAAGGTGAGGGTTTCAGCCCCGTCCCGGTGGAATTCATGAGCTGTGTCACACAGCAGCAGGCAGGGGACATTCCGCTGGCGGCAGAGCGTTACCGCAATGTCCACCACGGGACAGCCGTCCCCATCAATCAGCACACGCATCGTTCATCCTCCGTTTTTGCAAATTATATCACATCCATGCGTGTGATGTAAAGATCATTGAAAAGAGGCGATATTGTGAGTCATTATGATTTTTTTCAGAACCGGGAATGTGAGTATTTCCCTTGCCATCCCAACGCAGACCCTGAGACCTTCAGCTGCCTGTTCTGCTACTGCCCCCTGTACGCTCTGGGCGACAAATGCGGCGGGAACTTCACCTATACGGAAAGCGGCATCAAAAACTGCACCAATTGCCTGCGGCCCCACCGCCGGGAAAACTACGCCGACATCTGCCAGAAGCTGAAGGAGGTTTTGGAGCTCACGAAAAAGAACCCTGAAAAAACCGAAAAACCTTGATTTTTTTCTTGCCAGCTGGTATAATACCCTCGTTCTGCGAAGTTACGGAGAGTTACTCAAGTGGTCGAAGAGGCGTGACTCGAAATCTCGTAGGGCATGAATAATGTCGCCAGGGTTCAAATCCCTGACTCTCCGCCAAGAATCCGCCGGAAACAGAAATGTTTCGGCGGGTTCTTTTCAATTTATGGATCATGATCCAGAAAAGAAAAAAGTTTGAAAAAGAAAATAGTTGAAGGTGGATCAATTTTTGCTAAAAATGGGAAAACCGGCCACGGGGAGGGAAGTTCCATGAATCGAATTGTGAAAATATTGCGATCCCGGGGTAACATGAAACCGCAATTTGAAACCGGACAGTTTTGGCAAACGACTGAAAAGCATGTTAAAAGTGGATTTTCGGAGAATGTTTACCATGCCGCTGCTGTATATCCTGGTAGGTGTATGCCTTGTGATGCTGGTCTTGATTCTGGTTATGAACATGATCATGGATGGCTCTGTGACCGTGGGTACGATATTTGAAAAAGAACTTGACAATCATGGATGCATGTGCTAGAATGCACACCGTTAGGGGTGATGTTCCCTTAACGAATACAAGTTGGTATTGATTGCGATGAGGGTCCACCTGTTCCCATCCCGAACACAGAA